>CAYWEH010000043.1:0-1613 GCA_964457305.1 uncultured Gammaproteobacteria bacterium | reverse complement strand
GGAGTTGACCCGGCTGGGATCAGGGCTCGCGGGGACTCTCGCCCTACCATCCAAAGCCGCGATGACATAATGAGAATCAGTGCTGGCGGGGCGAACTTCGTGGACATTTGCCAGATTTGGACGTATTAGCTTGGGCCACGGTGAGAGAGTAGTTCTGGCACCGGACAACTTACACACTGGCACGCTTACGATGCGGCAACCGTTCAACTCGATCTATTCCCACGGGTTCGTTCGTGCTGCGGTCTGCGTCCCTTCTCTCCGGGTCGCGGACCCGGCGTTCAACCTCGAGCGCACTTTGGATCTGGCGAGGCGCGCTTCGGAAGCGCGGGCCGCCGTCGCCTTGTTCCCCGAGATGGGCCTCTCCGCTTACTCCAACGACGACCTCTTCCACCAAGACGCGCTTCTGGAAGGGACCCAAGCAGCCGTGGCCAAGCTCCTCGAACACAGCATCGACTTCTCCCCTCTATTGATCGTCGGCGCGCCGTTGCGTTTCCAGGCCAAACTGTTCAATTGCGGTCTGGTCATTTATCGCGGACAGCTTCTAGGCATCATTCCCAAATCGTACCTGCCAAACTATCGCGAGTTTTACGAGAAACGCCAGTTTAGTTCGGGACGGGACGCCGCCCAGCGCGAAGTGCTATTTCTTGGCCGGCGCGTCCCCTTTGGCAACGACCTGGTTTTCGAGGCGTCCAACGTCGAAGGGTTTACCCTGCACGTGGAGATCTGTGAAGATGTCTGGACCCCCATTCCCCCCAGCACCTATGCCGCCCTCGCCGGCGCGATGGTCTTGGCGAATTTGTCCGCCAGCAATATCACGGTGGGCAAGGCCGAGTATCGCCGCAGCCTCTGTGCCGCTCAATCCGCCAAATGCCTTGCGGCTTATCTTTACTCCGCCGCCGGTCCCGGCGAATCGACGACCGACCTGGCCTGGGACGGCCATGCGCTCATCTACGAAAACAACGACTTGCTGGCCGAGGCGCAACGGTTCGCCGACGAGGAACAATTGATCACCGCGGACCTCGACCTGGAACGATTGCTCCAGGACCGGATGCGCACCACCAGCTTCATCGACGCCGCGACGGATTGTCGAGAACGCGTGCAAGCTATTCGGCGTGTTTCTTTCGAGTTTCGGGTCCCGGAAGGCGAGGTCTCTCTGGCGCGCAGCGTTGCCCGATTCCCTTACGTGCCGAGCGATCCCCGAGTCCGCGATCAGCGCTGTTACGAAGCTTACAACATCCAGGTCCACGGGCTCCTGAAACGCTTGTCCGGCAGCTCGCTCAATCGCGTGGTGATCGGCGTTTCCGGCGGACTCGATTCGACTCAAGCCTTGATCGTGGTGGCAAAAACCATGGACCGCATGCGGTTGCCCCGGTCGAATATCCTGGCCTACACCATGCCGGGCTTCGCCACCAGCGGTCTCACCCTCGGCAACGCGCGCCGCCTGATGAAAGCGCTCGGCGTTACGTCCGGGGAAATCGACATCCGGCCGGCATGCCAGCAAATGTTCCGGGACATCGGCCATCCTTACGCTGAAGGGAAGCCCCTTTACGATGTGACCTTCGAAAATGTGCAGGCGGGAGAACGCACCTCCCACCTGTTTCGCCTCGCCAACT
>CAYWEH010000042.1:0-4620 GCA_964457305.1 uncultured Gammaproteobacteria bacterium | reverse complement strand
GCAACTCGGCACCAAGCGCATGAAGATGATCTACACGCCAGGCGAACGCCCGACCGGTAACGTCAAGGTGCCGTTTGCTGACCGGATGCGTTTCTGCATCACTGATCGCGAGGTGCTGCAACTCGCCAAATGGGCGGTCATCATTGAAGACCATTATTCCAAGCAAGCGAAGAAGTACAAGCCCATGGACATGGAGTGGGCGAAGGATGGTATCACCGGGCAGTTATTTATTGTCCAAGCTCGACCGGAAACGGTCGTGTCCCAGCGCGATACATCGGTCTTAGAGATCTACCACCTCTTGAAGAAAAGCCGGGTGATCGTCACTGGTTCTCCTGTCGGAAATAAAATCGGCACCGGCCGCGCCAACGTCATTCGTGACGTGAAAGGGATCGATAAGTTCCGGCCAGGGGATGTCCTCATTACCAAGATGACCGACCCCGATTGGGAGCCGATCATGAAAATCGCGTCGGCCATTGTGACGGACGAGGGTGGCCGGACATCACATGCTGCCATTGTCTCGCGTGAGCTCGGCATCCCGGCCATTGTCGGCGCCGAAGGTGCGACGAAGAAAACTCCACATTTTCGGTCGGTAACGGTCAGTTGCTCGGAAGGGGATATCGGTCGCGTGTACGCCGGGACTTTGCCGTTTCGCGTGTCGCGTCTCAAGTTACAAGGAATCAATCGACCACAAACCAAGATCAAAATGATCTTCGGCACGCCGGAGCTGGCGTTTTCAACGGCCCAGATCCCAAATGACGGGGTGGGCCTGGCGCGTGAGGAATTCATCATCAACTCCTATATCAAAATCCACCCGATGGCGCTCGTGAAGTACCCGAAGTTGAAAGACCACGCGGCGCTTCGCCACATTGACACGCTTACCGCCGGCTACACGAACAAGAAGCAATACTACGTAGACAAACTCGCTTCGGGTATCGCCACCATCGCCGCTGCCTTCTACCCGCGCGAGGTTATCGTGCGTCTAGCGGACTTCCGCTCGAACGAGTACGCCGAGCTCATCGGCGGACGCGAGTTCGAGCCCCAAGAGCGCAATCCGATGATTGGTTGGCGCGGGGCCTCGCGCTACTACGATCCGGCGTACCGTCCAGCCTTTGACTTGGAGTGTGCGGCCTTAAAAAAAGTTCGCGACCTCATGGGACTGACGAACGTGAAGGTAATGGTGCCGTTCTGTCGGACGGTTGAGGAAGGGAAGAAGGTCATCGTCGCCATGGCCGAGAACGGCCTGAAGCAGCACGTCAATGGCCTCGAGGTCTACGTCATGTGCGAAATCCCGAGCAACGTCATCCTGGCGGATGAGTTCTTCAAAGTCTTCGACGGATTCTCGATTGGCTCGAACGATCTCACCCAGCTGACGCTTGGTCTCGACCGCGACTCGGCCATGATCGCCCACATCGGGAACGAGAACAACGTGGCCGTGAAGAAACTCCTGGCTCAAGCCATTGCCGCGGCCAAACGGGCAGGCAAACCGATCGGCATCTGCGGCCAGGGCCCGTCAGATTTTCCGGAACTGGCCAGTTTTTTGATGAACGAAGGGATCGATTCAATCAGCTTAAACCCGGACACAATCCTCAAGACGACCGTGGCTTTGGCGAGGTTGCGGACACGGAAGGCCAGGGCTCGGAGTTCACGCTGACGTACGCGAGACCCACACACCTGGGGTTTATCCAGGACGTTGTACACTTTCAAGGATCCATCCTTGACGAGCCGTTCCAGGGGCGCTATACTCCCCGCAACGTATGCAGAAGTTGAATAATAGCTTCCCTTTTCCCCACCCGTCGCCGACACGGTAAGCCCTGCTACTCAAAAAAACAACCAAGACCGATCCGGCGACAGGCCGGATTTTGCGTTCCGAGGTAGTTTAATTGGTAAAACAACGCCCTGTTACGGCGAAGATGCTGGTTCGAGTCCAGCCCACGGAGCCAACTAGCGAAGTTGCTGGGCGACTGGGTCCCTCCGCCGTCACACCGGTTGGCCCGCGCACCAGTCCCGCCTCAGCGGGACGGCGCGGGGTTCCGCTCCGTATCCCAGCCAAGCCGCCAGCCCCTGTCGCCGATTTGCGGAATCCCGCCACCGGCGGTGGCTGGCGTAGCTTCACTGACCGCTGACCCCGTTAGAGGCGAGCCTGGTCTGCGGTCTTAAGAAGGCATGGTTCAGGATACTCAATACATCAGCCGTTTTTCTGGCATCTGCTTTCGCCTCAAACGGGGCTGACTTGATTTTTTCCCTTTTTTTGAGACAATGCAATAGATAGTATGGCTGCATTGAATCCCATGACCAGAAAAAGATTCTCCGTTCGGAAGTTCATTCTGGTTGCGCTGGTTGTTCTGGTGGTTTTTTCGAACGCGACCGCCATCGTGACTGACTGGTGGTGGTTTTCCGAAGTCGGTTTCACGCAGATTTTCGTCACATCCCTGGTCGCAAAAATACTGCTGACGGCGGGCGTAGCGGTCGTGGCGGCGGCCTGGTTGTTCGCCAATTTTTCTGTGGCGATGCGTTCAGCCACCCCGTGGATGATCACCCTGCCCGCGTCGTTATTCGGCCGGCCGGTGAGCGTGGACCAGCGCCTGGTCAAAAAGCTCATGGCGGTCATCGGTGCCGTAATCGCGCTCGGTTTCGGGTTGGCGGCGGCGTCGGATTGGCAGGCGGTGCTCAATTTCTTCGCGCAGACAAATTTCGGCGCCGCCGATCCGGTCTTCAATAAGGACATCAGCTTTTATGTGTTCACGTTGCCCATCTGGCAGTTGGGGCTAGGCCTGGCCAAGTCGTTGCTTGTGCTGACCGCGATTGGCTGCGTCTTGGTCTATGTTGTGCGGGGCAACCTGAACTTCCCGGGACTGCGGGCGCTCAGGCAGTTGAAGCCGGAAGGGCGGGTGAAAACCCATCTCGGCATCTTGCTGGCATTGTTCATGCTCACGGTTGCGGTCGGGGCGTATGTATCGCTCTTCCGGTTGCTCATG
Source organism: uncultured Gammaproteobacteria bacterium (assembly GCA_964457305.1). Taxonomy (GTDB): domain Bacteria; phylum Patescibacteriota; class Patescibacteriia; order SBBC01; family JACPUP01; genus CAYWEH01. Next base: position 1,645 of record CAYWEH010000042.1, on the reverse strand, counting down.
AACCAGGCCGGTCCGGTGGTCGGAGCCGCGTTCACGGACGTGACGGTTCGCCTGCCCTTGCTCTGGACATCGGTCATCACCGCCGCGCTGACCGCGATCATGGCGGTGGTCTGGGCGGTGCGGGGAAAAGTCTTGCCGCTCATGGCGGCCATCGGATTGTACCTGGTCGTCAGCGTCGCTTCCGCGCTGGTTCCGCTGGTGGTGCAAAAACTGATAGTCGATCCCAACGAGTTGGTCAAGGAGACTCCCTACATTGAACGGAACATCGCCGCGACGCGTCAGGCCTATGCCTTGGACGCAATCGAGGAGCGGGATATTTCGGGAGCCAAGCCGATCACCGCGGCCGACATCTCGGCGAACAATCTGACGATCAAGAACGTTCGGCTCTGGGATCGGCAGCCGCTGCTCTCAACCTTTTCGCAGATTCAGGAAATTCGGACCTACTACGAGTTCACCGAGGTCGATAATGACCGCTACGTGATTGACGGGGAAATCCGCCAAATCATGCTGTCGCCGCGCGAGTTGGCGTCGGACAGCTTGCCGAACAAGAACTGGATCAACGAACGGCTGACCTTCACGCACGGGTACGGCGTGGCCGCCGGTCCGGTCAATCAGGTCACGCCGGAGGGCTTACCGGTCCTGTTCGTCAAGGACTTGCCGCCCAAGTCGGACGTCCCGGAGCTGGCGGTGACGCGCCCGGAGATCTACTACGGTGCGTTGGCGAACGACTACGTCATCGCGAAAACGAAATCGCGCGAGTTCGATTATCCCAAGGGCGAGGAAAACGTGTACGCGACCTACGCCGGCCAAGGCGGCGTCGAGATCAACTCCTTCCTCAAGCGGGCGCTGTTCGCGCTGCGCTTCCAATCGCTGAAACTGCTCCTGTCCAATGACATCAACGAGGAGAGTCGCATTTTGTACTACCGCGCGATTCGGGAACGAGTGAGCAAGGTCGCGCCGTTTTTGACCTTTGACCGGGATCCGTACATCGTGATTGCCGACGGCAAGGTGTACTGGATTGCCGACGCCTACACGACGAGCGATCGCTACCCGTACGCCCAGCCGTCGCTGTTGAACGGCCAGCGCGTCAATTACATCCGGAACTCCGTCAAAGTGGTGGTCGACGCCTACCACGGCAGCGTGACGCTGTACCAGGCGGATGCCCAAGACCCCATCGTGACCACGTACGCCAAGATCTACCCCAACGCTTTCCGCCCGCTGGCCGAGATGCCGCCGGCGTTGGCGTCGCACCTGCGCTATCCGGAAGACATCTTCACTTTGCAGACGGCCACCTACTCCACCTACCACATGGACGATCCGCAGGTGTTCTACAACAAAGAAGACCAGTGGGAGATTCCGGCCATTCCATCGGAAGGCGAACGATCACCGGCCAGCCCCGCGTCCGGCATGGCGCCCCGGCACATCATTATGAAATTGCCGGGCGAAAAGAAGGAGGAATTCATTTTGATGCTGCCGTTCACGCCGCGGGCCAAAGACAACCTGTCCGCCTGGATGGTCGCCCGGAGTGACGGGCAGAACTACGGCAAGGTGCAGATCTACCGTTTCCCGAAAGACAAGCTGGTTTTCGGGCCGAAGCAGGTGATCGGTCGCATCAACCAAGATCCGGACATCAGCCAACAGATTT
>CAYWEH010000041.1:0-5054 GCA_964457305.1 uncultured Gammaproteobacteria bacterium | reverse complement strand
CGGCGGCACGACCACGAAGACCTTTGCCATCGGCGACCTCGACCCCTACCAGTCCTTCCTCCTGACCTACCAGGTCACCGTTGGGAAAGACGTCAAGGCGGGTACGTACCGCAACACAGCGGTCGCCAAGGCTGATAACGCACCAGCCGTCACGGCCAAAGTACCGGTCGAAGTCCGCGGCATCAAGGTCCTGGCGACGACTGGTACCGGCCTTCTGGACTGGCTCATCGTCATGCTCGGCGCTGGCATCGTCCTCACGGGACTCACGCTGCTCTTCAAACTGCGCGGCCCCGAGGACCAGCTCGTCTAAGCATCCTCATCAATCAACCTCCTGGCGCATTTTTGGGAAACCGTTTCGCCGCGTTGGGTTCGACACTCGACCCTCGGCCTTGTCCTCGGCGCGCTTCTTGCGCTCACCGTTATACCCTTCCAACGCCGCTTACCGCACGTTGAACCCGAACCGGCCAGCCGCACACTCGTCTTTCCCGGTGCAGGCTTTATACGTGACGAGGTACGGCCCAGCCCCTTCAGCATCCTTGATCGGAACGAAGAGTGACTGCGAGTCTTGCGTGAGCTTGGCCTCGCCTTCGCTCACGACTGTAGCGTTGTGTTTTACGACGATGGAAGAACTGGCGTCAATCGGCCCCAGGAACCGCACCACTACCTCGCGCGGAACGGCGGGCACGACGGCATTATTCTCCGGTGTTGATGCCAGCCAACGGTCAGGTTTGATTTCGGTAAAAACGGTCAACCCGGGTTCTTCAACCGCCGCGTTGGCATTTTCGTTTGCCTCACCTGGCGTCGCCGCCGGTTCATCGTAGGAAAGGAGGAAAAAATAGAGAAGCGTGGAGGCAGCTAAGACGATACAGAGCGCGGCCAGCCCTTTCATATTACGGAGTCGTATTCGGTGACTGACCTGGGCCAGGAAACGCGGCTCTCCCGATGAGTGCCAAATACACAAGCGGGAGCAACCCGACGGTCGGCAGGACGAACAGAACAACAAACCATGAACGCTGATTCAACCGGGCCGCCGCCCATAACGCCAGGCCATGCGATAGGAGCATCCAAACTGACAGCGCGATTACCCAGGGGCGATGATTCGTCAGCCAGGTGGCCGCACGTTGCTCCATCGATTCAGTTGACGGAGTGACGATGTTCATCGATTCATCACTGAGTAATTGATCCCCCTCGCTGACCGTCGGCAGGGTGGCCGCGAAGTCAGTGCCGGTTCCCAGCGCCGCCTTTTCCGCGTCGGTCAATCCGGAGTCGAGGGCGCGTGAGCCAGCACAGGCGTCGGTCACAAACGTCCCGTCGTCCTGCGTCCGCAAGAAGAGGAGGAACGGCGCATCACCCTCGACAAAATTGACGCTGTCCACCGCGTTATCCGGCAGGGAAACGATAAGCGAGTCGCTCACCGCGTCCACGCCCTTGTAGATGGTTACCGGATCGAGATACGCTTCACGGCCACCCGCATCAAGGGTGACGAGCGAGTACACCGTGCCCGTGGCGACGACGTCGGCAGCCGTGAACTGCGCTTGGACGTCTGCCGGCGGACAGACGGCGTGCCCAGCAAAGGGAAACGTCGCGACGACCGCCACGACCGTCACGGCGATGAAGCGAGAAAACCCAGGCTGATCACTCATGCGCGTGTGTGATTTTTATCGGTCGAAGCGGCTCCGCGGTCGGTCCATTCAACACCGACCCGTCGGCGCGGAAACGCGAGCCGTGGCATGGGCAATCCCACGTTCTCTCACTGCCATTCCACTCGACGTCGCAGCCAGCGTGCGGGCAGACCGTCGAAAAGGCGCGCACTTCGCCCTGAAGCCTCACATAGGCAATCGAGCCGACAACGCGGCCCTCGCCTTCCTGAAGATCAGTCGGGACATCCCCCATACCATTCAAACGATACTCAAACCGAGATTTTTTTTCAAGCCGCACCCAATTTCGCGCGTTCCAGTTCGGCCACCGCCGGGTCGAGTTTCGTGAAGAGCGACGGGAGCGTTGGGATGTTCCCGGTCCGGTTTTGCCACCGCCACGACAATGATACAGCAAAAGCATCAGCCAGGCTTTGCGCTTGAAAGGGGAGGAACGGCGCGGTCAGCTGAATGAGGTTCACGATCACATCGAGCCCGGCCTTAATCGTCGAGGCGGCTTCTGCCGGCTGTGTTTTTATCTTTTTCCAGGGTTCACGGGCATTCAACCACCTATTTGCCTCTTTCAGGAACGCAAAAATATCGGACAGCGCCCCCTTAAAATGTGCGGCTTCGATCTGACTGCCAACTCGACCATAGAGAGGGGCGGCGTCCGTAACGATTCGTTGGTCGGCCGGATGAAGAGACGCCACGGCTTCTCCGGGCAGCTTGGCGGCCAACGTTGTCACGCGCTGGATAAAATTCCCGTACGTCGCTACCAGCTCGTTGTTCGTCTTGGCAACGAACGCCGGCCAGGAAAAGTCCGCGTCCCGCGTTTCCGGACCATTGGCCAACAAATAGTAACGCAAGGCATCGGGCTGGTATCGCTCAATGACGTCATCGGCCCAGACTGCCCAATGGCGCGAGGTCGAGAGTTTCTTGCCCTCGATGGTTAGATATTCCGAACTAACGATCACATCAGGAAGTCGAAGCCCGCCGACGCCGAGCAGTATCGCCGGCCAAATAATGGTGTGGAATGGGATGTTGTCCTTCCCGTGCACGTAGTAATGGCGGATGTCATCACCGCTCGCAGCTGGATTCCAAAATGGTCTCCAGGCGTCAGGCGCACCCTTTTCCTCGGCCCATTGCCGGTGCGCCGAAAGATACCCGCAGACTCCGTCAAACCAAACGTAAATCGATTTCCCTTCGTATCCTTTCACCGGCACCGGAATGCCCCAGTCGATGTCGCGCGTGATGGCGCGTTCTTGCAATCCTTGTTTCAAGAACTCGCGGGTAAACGCAGTGGCATTGTCGCGCCATAAATGCTGGCCCCCAGCCCATTGTTCAAGCTGCTTTTGAAATTCCGGCAATTTGAGGAAAAAATGCTTTGAGGATTTTTGCGTCGGCGTCGTACCACAAATCGTGCAGTGCGCGTTCTTGAGTTTCAAAGGATCGAGCAACGATTTGCAGTGATCGCATTGATCGCCGCGCGCCCGATCAAAACCGCAACTGGGGCAAACGCCCTCGACGTAGCGATCAGGGAGAAACCGTTTGTCTTTTGGACAGTAGGTGAGGGCTTGTTCTTTTTCGGCGAGGAACCCTCCGTCTTTCAGTTTGAGAAAAATTTCTTGAACGATCGCCGCGTGCCGCGGCGTGGTGGTTATCGAATACAGGTCGTACGAGAAACCGAATTGCGCAAAGGTTTTTTTCAATACGGCGTGGTAGCGTTCGGCAACTTTGGCCGGGGTTGTCTTTTCGGCATCGGCTCGCACCGTTATCGGCGTTCCGTGCGCGTCAGACCCCGAAGCGAAAAAAACCTCGTCGCCACGTTGTCGGAAATAGCGCGCCAGCACGTCGGCCGGCAACAAAGCGGCCACGTGGCCAAGGTGGAGCGGACCGTTGGCGTACGGCCAGGCCGAACCAATGAAAATGCGGCGCGGAGCCTTCGTCATATCGTGCCCAGCATATCAGGGTCAGAACCGAAAGAGCAAGCCGATGGAGGACTTTGCGCTGAAATGCTACAATGATTTTATGCGTATTCTCTCCGGCATCCGGGCATCCGGCTCACTCCACCTCGGAAATTACCTTGGCGCCATTCAGCAGTGGATCGATCTCCAACGCGATCATGAGGTCTTTTATATGGTCGCGGACCTCCACGCAATTACGTCACCGTACGAACCGCGGCAGCTTCGACACGATACCCGAACGGTCGTCGCCGAATATCTGGCCGCTGGCCTTGATCCTCAAAAGGCAACGATCTTTCTTCAGTCTCATGTGCCAGCCCATGCCGAGCTCATGTGGATTTTAGCATCATTTACGCCCGTCGGGGAGCTGGAACGGATGACGCAATATAAAGATAAGGTCCAGCGGGGTGAACCGGCCAATGCCGGACTCTTGACGTACCCCATCCTCATGGCCGCGGATATCCTACTCTATCGCGCCGACGGCGTGCCGGTCGGCGAAGATCAGGTCCAACACGTCGAGTTCGCCCGCACGATAGCGCGAAAATTTAACCGCGATTTCGGCAAACTTTTCGCCGAGCCAAAAGCAATACTAACCGAGGGGAAACGCATCATGTCACTCCGCGATCCGGCCAAAAAAATGAGTAAGACAAATGACGAGCCACTCTACTTGAGTGATGAACCCGCGGTTATTTGGGCGAAGCTGGCCCGAGCTGTGACGGCGACAACAGGAGGGACGAACCATCCTGGAGTAAAAAATTTATTTGTCCTCCTCAAAGCATTCGCACCTCCAGGGTTATATAAACACTGGGAGATCAATGAACAGCAAAAAGAGATTCAGTACTCCGGACTAAAAAGACAATTAGCGGGACTTATCTCTGATCATTTCGCGGACTTCCGTGCCACCAGAAAGAAATTGCTGGCCAATCCCAAGACCATCGACAACATTCTGGAGCAGGGCGTTAAAAAGGCCAACGCAGTGGCCGAAGCCACCCTGGCTGACGTCCACAAAAAAACTGGGCTGCGCTAGCCCGGCTCCCCGTTCTGGGGGAAATCGCTGTTCGAATTGACGCAAGGCATTTTCGTGCACTCAACGGTCATGGTCTCGGCCTGGCACTCGCAGGAATTACATCCATCACCAGCCGCGAACCGTTCTGTCGGCGCGTACCGCTGACCTCGGAAAACACAGTACGGCAATGCTTGGGTCGTACCACAAACTGGTCCGGGTGCTGTATGCTTCGGCGCGTTCACTGGCACGTAGCACCCCTCGCTAGTCGCCGCCCAATAGCCGGCGGGGGCGGACGGTCGTTTTTCTGACCTCGTCAACCAAAACGAAAATCCGAGAACGGCAATCGCGATGATGATTCCGATAATTCGCCACCGCATAGTGTTGGAATACTCCGGGGCAGGGACTCGAACCCCAATTACCAGGGCCAGAACCTGGCGTCCTACCATTAGACGA
>CAYWEH010000040.1:0-6296 GCA_964457305.1 uncultured Gammaproteobacteria bacterium | reverse complement strand
CGTAGTTGTCGGGAGGGGAGTTCTGTGCTATACTAGCCCAGCAAAAAATGCGTATTCAAAGAATAAACCAACATCGGAAATTGCTCCTCTTGGCTTTGCTGGCGTTGTTTTTCGTTAGCGGACTCTTTTCCTGGCTGGCCGTCCGAACGTTCGCGCAAACGTCTGAATCGACGGTCGTGGCGCCGACGGAGCCCGCGGTCCTTGATTTGCATGCGCAGATTGCCGAGCGGCGGAAGAAAATCGAAGAACTGAACAGGCAAGCGGCGGCTTTTGAGGAGACTATCCGACTGAAAGAACGCGAGGTTTTCTCCTTGGCAAATGAGCTCTCCCGCTTGGATGACCAAGTGGCGGAGACGCGCCTGACCATTGAACGCACTAATGCGGAACTGGAAGCGACCCAGCTTGAAATTAAGGTGATCGAGACGAAGCTGGCCGAAAAAGAGTTACAAATTGCTGAACAGCGCGACCAGCTCTCGGTGTTGCTCCGGCGCTTGTATCGGGAACGGCAGCGTTCGCTCTTGGAAGTCGCGGTGGTCGACAAGTCATTCGCGCAGTTCTTCTCCTCGCTCCAGTATCTGACCCAGCTCCAAACCGATGTGCGGGGCGGCCTTGATTCGCTCGTCGCACTCCGTCAGGATCTCCAAGTAAACCAGGAAGAACTTACGAACAAACGGCAAGAACTCACCGAGACGAGAGAACGTCTCGACGTGCAGCAAACCTCCTTGGACGACCAGCAGCGGTACAAGCAGACGCTCGTCGGTCAGACCGAGCGGAGCCAGCAGAAATTCGAGGTACTGCTCAATAATCTTCGGAGCGTAGCCGACTCGGTGAACGCCGAGATCACGACGTTAGAAGAACGCGTTCGCGCGCGGCTGGGCGAACAAGAACCGAACGGAGACCCAAAGCTGGGAAGCGGCCCCTTAGCCTGGCCGGTTGATGCGAACAATGGCATCAGCGCGTACTTTCATGATCCGTCGTATCCTTTCCGCTGTACGCAGTCCGACCAACGCAACTGCATCGGCGAACATTCGGGTATGGATCTTCGGGTGCCCCAGGGGACGCCGGTGCGCGCTTCGTCGGATGGGTATGTCGCGATTGCCCGCCGGCTTGACTGGGTCCGTAACGCCGCCGGCGACATTCTCCGTCCCGCCTACAACTATGTGACCATTATCCATGGGGATAGTTTGTCGACGGTCTACGGTCATTTATCGTCCGTGAAGGTGGTGGAGGATACGTATGTGAAGAAAGGGGACACCATCGGGCTTTCCGGGGGCATGCCCGGGACGGCCGGCGCTGGCGTGTGGACAACCGGACCGCATTTGCACTTCGAGGTGCGAAAAGAAGGCATTCCGGTTGATCCGTTGGGCTATCTGCAATGAGAGAGATGGGGGGAGTTTTCCCAGGCAGGAGCACCAAGATCCCCGGCGCATCGAATGTTAAGTTTCATAAAATATAACTTTTACGACACATAACAACTTAGGACCAATGGTTTGAGGGTGCGTCCGCTCCCCCTTGAGCTTCAGGGCGGTACCTGGTCGTTTTATTGATAAAAAAGTTTCGGCGGGAAGCGCAGGTCAACCTGGCGCAAGGTAGCCCGGCTGGGGAGTTTCGTGTCCAAAGCCAGGAACAGCCTTTCCAGGGTCTCCCCTACGGGCTGGGCGGTATCAAGAAGAATTTTCCAGCCTTCGCCGGTAATGACGGTGAGTTCCGTGGATCGGGCCAGTTCGGCTTTGACGTCACAAACTGATTCGACCATGGTCGGCGGTGCAATTGCACGATTGGTATTTTCGTTGGCGTTTGCCGTCCCATTGACGTTTCGCGGCTCCTCTTCCGGCCTCGGTGCCCTGATGGTTTCAGGTACGGCCGTGAGCGGACAGCGGATTTCCGGGGTGGCGAAACTGACCGGACCAAGCTGGCGCTGCTGAAGCCGCGAGCCGAGTTCGGGCAGTGCGGTCAAAACCGACGGCCGGAGGAGCTGATCACCGACGTTCAGGGCGAGCGCATTGGTTTCGGTGATGACCGGATACCGCAGCGCATCTTCAGCACTCCCCGGCCCGGTGACGAGGCCGTTGTGATCGAGCAGGAAGAGATTCGTCTTCGTTGCGACGGCTGCGGCCGGCTGGCTTTCGGTCAGTTGCACGAGCAGGTGCTTCGGAAAACGTTTGCTGACGGTGAGTTCGCTCAAGGGAACTATCGGCTGAAGCGTTTGCCGTAAGGCGTGCTCAATCGTTTTCGCGTTGAGGTAGAAGAAGGAACTTTGTGGGAACACGCCAAAACGATACTCAGCCATCGTTTGCTTCACTGCATCGACCACGAAGGCGGGATTCAACCGTTGCGCGCCTCGGACTTCGATGGCCGACAGGCGGAAGGGCGGTAAGAGGGAAAGAATATAGAACGCCAGGGCCAGGAGTCCGAGAATGAGCAGGTCGGTGGCTGGACCCGGCACGCGCCAGCGCCGTTTCGGCGCGAGCGGATTCGTTGGCCGGATCCCTCGATTCCGACGACGACCAAGACCAGCCCGCGGCATAGTCACTGGGGCAGTCGGCGCGGGCGCGGCACCGCGAGGGCTTCTTGGATGAGCCGATTCAGAAGCTCGGGAAAAGAAATGCCGCCCACCCGGACGGCTTTAGGCGCCAGGCTGTTTTCGGTAAACCCAGGCATGGTGTTTGTCTCCAAGACCACCAGTTGTCCGGAGCGCCGGAGTCGAAAATCAGTGCGCGTCAAGCCGCGACAGCCGAGGGTTTGGTGGGCGCGGAGGGCGAGGGCCTGCGCTTGCCGGGCAATGGCTTTGGTCACTGGCGCTGGGCAAAGCTCCTGCGTCTCCCCTTCGGCAACGCCCCGGTACTTGGCGCGGAGGTCGAAAAAGCCAGCTTTGGGGATGATCTCAATGACCGGGAGGGCCCGCGGGCGGGCGCTTCCCAGCACCGAGACGGTCAATTCGCGGCCGGCGACGTATGCTTCAAAAAGGATCAGGGGATCGAACCGGCCGGCGGTCGCGACAGCCGCGGGGAGTTCTTGGCGTCGGGAGACAATGGAAACGCCGATGCTTGACCCAGCGCGATTTGGCTTGACTACGAGCGGGTACCCCAGGCGCCGCGCCGCGCCGCGGCTTTCGCTGGCTGATGGTCGTATCGCCTGAACTGTTTTCGGAACGGGCAGTCCAGCAGCGCGGAAGAGCGTCCGGCTCCGCACTTTGTCCATACCGAGGGCTGATGCGAGCACGCCGGACCCGACGTACGGAACGTCGAGCAGTTCGAGGAGTCCTTGGACAGTCCCGTCCTCGCCGAACGGGCCGTGGAATACCGGAAAAACCACATCGAGTTGTCGGATTGGTTCAGACGAGTCTTTTCGTTTGGCCAGCGAGAGGACGCCTTTTTCCGGCCCGGCGGAGTTCTTGAGAAGACCGTGGACAGGTGGTCCGGCCAGCCACTCCCCTTCTTTCCCAATGAGGATCGGTCGGATGAGATACCGCTTCGGGTCGAGGGAGCGGTAAATCGCGCGGGCCGATTCGATCGAGATTGAGTGCTCGGTTGACCGACCACCGAAGAGGAGGCCGACACGAATTTTTTTCTTCATACACTGACGCGCGGCAGGCGCGGGTTAATGCGGGCGACAATTTCATAGTTGATGGTGTGGGCGAAGGCAGCGAGATCATCGGCCGTCAGACGAGTTCGCCCCTGCTCACCCAGGAGCGTGACCCGCTCCCCGGCGTGCACGGACGGCAGGCCGGTCAGATCAACCATCGTCAGGTTCATGCAGACGCGGCCGATGACTGGGGCGCGTCGCCCGTGGATAAGCACGCCGGCCCGGTTGCTGAAGGAGCGGTCGTACCCATCCCAGTACCCGACGGGGAGAACCCCCAGGCGGGTGCGTCGTTTCGTTCGAAAGGACAGCCCGTAGCCGACCGGTGTCCCAGCCGGCAGATCCTTCACTTGGAGGAGCGTGGTTATCCATTGCAACACCGGCTGAAGGCGGAGACGGGGCCAACGGCGATGCGCATCGTGCGCCGCCAGGAGCGATGGCCATAACCCATACAAGCCGAGACCGAGTCGGATGAATGAGCACCACGATTTCGGGTAGCGCAGGGCGGCGGCGGTGCAGGCGATGTGTCGTTCAACGCGCTGGCCGAAGACCGCACTTCCCTGTTGGAAACGTGTCAGCTGCAGTTCCGTAAAGTGATTCCCGTTCTCTTCCGAGTCGGCAAAGTGCGAGAAAACGCCCCGGCAACGGATTCCCGAAAGGCGACGAAGAGCGTCGGCGAATCCGGGCATTGATTCCGCTCGCAGACCGATGCGGCCGGCGCCGGTGTCGATTTTCACGTGGACGTTCGCGCGCTTCCCAACGCGCCCGGCCACGCGATTGATCACTTTGGCGCTCGCCAGATCCCAGGCAACGACGTGAACACCGTCGCGGATTAATGCTGTCAGTTCGGCCGGCCGCCACGAACTCATCACGAGCAGTTTTTTCTTTATGGTTGGCCGTAATTCCAACGCTTCGTCCCCTGAAGCCACGCAGAAGCCCCAAATCGGCTCAGGTTGAAGGGTTTTTGCCGTTTCAAGCATTCCATGGCCATAGGCATTTGCCTTTACGACAGGCGCGATTTTTACGGTTTTTGGGAGGAGGGAAGCAATGGTGCGAAAATTCGCCCGCAACGCTGATTTCCTCACCTCGACCCAGGTTCGGTAGGAAACCATAGGCGCCTAGGGTTGCTTGACCTCACGGACTCCGCCGAGGTACGGGGTGAGGACATCGGGAATGCGAAACCCTTCTTTCGTTTGATAATTCTCAATGATGGCAATGAGGGTTCGGCCAATCGGCAGAGCGGTCGCATTGAGCGTATGCACGAAGCCGCGTTCCCGGCCGCGCTGGTATCGGATGTTCAAGCGGCGGGCCTGGAAATCAGTCGCCGTTGAGCAGGACATTATCTCGCGGTAGGTCCCCTGCCCCGGGAGCCACGTTTCCACGTCATACGTCTTGGCCAGTGGGAATGGGATGTCACCGCTGACCAGCTGGACGATTCGATACGCCAACCCGAGCCTGGTCAGAAGTTCTTCTTCGGCGGCGAGCAGCCTGGCAAACTCGTCGGCATCGTGTTCGGGGAGGCAGAAGGAGACGAATTCGAGTTGATCGAATTGGTGGACACGCAGAATGCCCTTCGTGTCTTTCCCGTACGCGCCGGCCTCGCGGCGGTAGGCGGGCGAGAAGCCGAGGTAGCGTCGGGGCAGCGTGTTCGCCGGCAGGGTTTCATCCATGTGCATCGGGACGAGCGTGTGTTCCGTAGTCCCGATGAGATACAGGTGGTCTTTTTCCAGACGGTAGCGCTCGAGCGTCCCGCCCCCTTCGAGGTAGCCGACCCCCCGGATGACTTCATCGCGGATCATATGCGGCGGGATAACGGCCGTGAAGCCGCGGTCGCGGAAGGTGGCGAGGGTGAATTGGACAAGGGAAAACTCCAGTTCCGCGGCGATGCCCTTCAGGTAGCCGAACCGGCTGCCGGAAACTTTCCCGGCTCGATTGACGTCAATGATATCTAACGCCTCGGCGATCGTCAGGTAGTCGCGCGGCGGGAACGCGAAGTTCGGCTTCGTTCCGGTCTCGCGGAGAACGGCATTGTGCTCGGGATTTGGGTCAAGCGGGACATCGGGCAGGACGTCATTCGGAATCGCCAGGCGGAGTTCGTTGAGTTTCGCTGAGAGCCTAACGAACTGTTTTTCGTCCGCCGCTTGCGCGGCCCGAGCCGTGTGCAGTGCGGCTCGCCGGGGCTCGCGATCGGCCGGCGAGAGCGTCGCCATCGCCTGGGAAAGGGCATTGTGCTCGCGCCGGGCCATTTCCAGTTTCTGCTGGAGGGTTCGCACTTGACGATCCAGCGCCAGCACCTCATCAAGAGAGATCGGGCAGTGCCTGGCCTTCATGACGTCCCGAACCCGATCCGGGTGAGAGCGGAGAAAAGTGAGGGCGAGCATAGATCAGCGTTTTTTCGACCTGAGGGTGGGAAACAGCAGTACCTCCTTGATGGAATGGACGTCATTGAGCACCATGGCCAGGCGATCAATCCCCATCCCCCACCCGGCCGTTGGCGGCAATCCGGTTTCTAGTGATTGAAGAAAATCAGGGTCATACGGGTGCGCCTCGACGTCACCGCGCTGTCGGCGTTCCCCGGACTGGATAAAACGCCGCCGCTGTTCTTCCGGATCGTTCAGTTCAGAATAGGCGTTGACCAGTTCAAGGCCCGCGGCCATGAGCTGGAAGCGCTGGACGGTCTCCCGCCCGGAGGCGATCGCCTGGTAACTGCGCAC
>CAYWEH010000039.1:4974-6729 GCA_964457305.1 uncultured Gammaproteobacteria bacterium | reverse complement strand
GGGAAATAACGTCCGCGTTATTGGGAACACGACGCGCCGCTCGCGCCAGGCCGAGAGCGGGGAGCAGTCACTGTCCCTGTCGCCCCTGACCATTGGTCCAACCTGGGTTCTTCGGAACACCTTCCTCGACAGCCGTCAGTCCAACTTCAAGTTTTTCTGGAGTGCGCCGCTCCCGATCGGCCGAGTGTTCGCCTACCACAACACCGTGATGAGTTCTGCTCCGGACTTGTTTGCTCTGGTTCGGATAATCGGGGTGGGCGCGGTGACCGGGTTCCAGGCAACGTTTCGGAACAATGTTTTTGTTGCTTCGGGCGTCGAAGGCAGTGGGTACGGCGATGGGTACCTCGTGGAAGACGTGTTCGCCAACCACCGTCAGCCGAGCATCACGCTCGATATGGACTACGATTTGTTTTATTCAGCGCGACGGTGTAATGAGGGCGCGTGTCCGACGTTCCGTTGGCAGAACACGCGAGCCGACGGCTTCAGTCAATTCCGCACGGCGAGCGGCCTGGAGCGCCACGGCGTGTATCGTCAGCCAAAGTTCACGGCGCCTTCGAAGCGGAATTTCAAGCCCACTGCGGGGAGCCCGCTCATTGATCGCGGCGTCCGGCTGCGGGGAATCAACGATGGTTTCCAGGGTGAGGCGCCGGACATCGGGGCACACGAAGCCATCTGAACCCACACCGTTCGGCTGCTGCGCCCGCCTCTTTCTATCTGGGCAGCGAGACAGTGTTTTTCTATACTCTAGATACATGACACCCCCTTTGCGTCTCCGCCAAGAGCCGGCAGTCATCAATGCCTATATCGCGTTGAATCTTGCCGGGTATCGGCCGATCGATCGTCGGCCACAGCCGTTGCGTCGCCGCCTTCTCCGCGACCTTCGATTGATGCAGGACGTGCCATCGGTGGTTGCGTTTGGGCGATTCCTTCGCCGCCGTTTCACTACGATCGACGAGTACCGCACGGCGGTCGCGCCACTGTTCCTGTCCGTGAATCCGTGGCGGATACCGGTGCCATCCGTGGCACGTTGGATTGATGCGATCGTTTCGATCCCGGCAGTCCGTCGCTGGCGTCGGATGGTCTATCTGCCGTCTGTGGGAACGCTCATCGCCGCCATGCCCGGGATCGCGACACGGGGACAAACGTACGCGCGACAGGCGGCGCTGCTCTTTCGTACCCCGCTCCATCACCTGCGGATTGATGTGCACCTCAATCCGCTCGACACTCCTGGCTATGGCAGCACGTATGCATTCGGGCAACGACGCGTGATCAGTGTCGCACCATTGCCGCACGCAGTCCTACCGACCGTGACACTCCTTCACGAAATACTTCACTGCGCGTACGAGCAGCGTCGCCAACAGCCATTCCGTTTTCCGCGCACGTTGCCGGTGCCGTCGCCGTATCGAAAAGACCCTCGTTCGCTCCGCCAAGAAGAGTATGCGGTGCGGGCGGCAGTTCATCTCATCAAAGCCAGCGGACGGACAGCGGCGGAACAGCGTCGGGCAGTGCGCGATGATGTCCGCTACGGTTTCCGCGCCCTCCCTGTCCTGCTTCGATCGGCGAGGTCTCTGAAATATACCATCTGAGACTATCGTACCGGCGACAGACAATGGGGTGCATTGCCGTCGATAGATTCATCCGCTATACTTGTTTTACGTTTACAATTTATCCAGGCAATCCGGTGATCCCTAAACCAGTCGTCCCGCTTCGCGGGACTCCGGTTCAGGGCTAGTCCGGAACTGTCCCGCAACGGTG
>CAYWEH010000039.1:0-4874 GCA_964457305.1 uncultured Gammaproteobacteria bacterium | reverse complement strand
GAGTGGTACAGGGCCTTCGTGGAAAGGTCAGCCAAGGTAGCTGCCAGCATTCAGCTGTCGGCTACCAACCCTGAATCTTGGTCGATCCCGAAGGTGGGATCGTTTTTGGTTCTTTCGCGAGTCTCATGAGCCTTAACCCATAAACCCTATGCCCAAGAAAAATATCCTTCTCGTCTTGTCCCTGGCCGCTGTTTCTGGTATAATTCTGGTTGCCAGTTATGTCTGGAAACCGTCCGGCGGCACGAATACTCCGGCGGCAAATGTTGCATCAGTCACGACCGCCGTCACCGTGACTATCGATGACGGGAACGGCTCACCCCGCTCTTATCGGGTAGAGAATCCGACGACCGCCACCGCCTTCGGCGTTTTGCAGCAGGCGGCCCAGGCAGGCGGTTTCCGTCTTGACTTCGACCCGCCCGGACAGTACGGCGTGTTCGTCAAAGGCATTGCCGGCAAAGCGGGCGACGACAAGAACTTCTGGTCCTGCGCGGTGAACGGGACGGACTGTCAAGTCGCGTCGGATCAGCTCACAGTCAGCAATGGCGATACGGTTACGTGGACCTATACCCCAGTGGAAAACTACTAGTCGCATGTCTCGTCTGCCTTGGATTCCGCTCACCCTCATCGGGTTGGCCGCCGTCCTCCGGCTCCTGCCGCACGCGCCGAACTTCGCGCCCGTGGGAGCGGTCGCGTTGTACGGCGGGGCGATGCTTGGCCGCCGCGCCGGGCTGGCGGTTCCGGTGGCCGCTATGCTCATCTCTGACTTCTTCCTCGGCTTCTATGCGTGGCCGGTCATGGCATCGGTCTATGGGAGTTTCTTGGTGACCGTGCTCATCGGCCGCTGGATCAAGCGTCAGGTCACTGTCAATCGCGTGCTGGCCGGGTCGCTGGCCGCATCGATACTGTTCTTCAGCGTCACGAACTTTGCCGTCTGGGCCGTCGGACACGGTTACCAGCCGTCGGCCGCCGGCCTCCTGCAGGCGTACGTCAATGGTTTGCCGTTCTTCCGCAACACGCTCCTCTCCGACCTTTTCTATAGCGGTGGGCTCTTCGGACTGACCGCGCTCGCGACGGTCCTGGCTCGACGGTTCACCGCCAAACCTGTGAACTCGCCACCCCTATGAACAACCTCCAGCGCTACCAAGGCTACCGTTTGCATCGCCGCACCCCACTCCGCGGGATCGGTCGGCTGATCGGGTACGGACTGATCATTGTGCTGCTGGTCCTCCTCTGGAATGCGCTGCGCGGCGGCGGTGCGAAGAAAACGGACGAGAACTCGAATATCTCGCCGCTCGTCAACGGCAATGCGAGCGCCGTGAACGCGAATACCGGAACCGCGGTGACGTCCACCATCACGACCGCCAAATGCCCCGGCGTCATTTCCCAATACGGGGAGAAGAAGAGCATGGTGCTCACCTTCAATGGCGCCGGGACGACCCCGGGCTCGGTTGAGAAAATCCGCGACGAGCTCAAGCAGGCTAGCGCCCAAGGAAGCTTCTTCCTGACGGGCGCCTGGATTGAAAAGAATCCGGAGCTCACCAAATCGTTGGCCGAGGCTGGCTTCGGGGTTTATAATTACACCTACGACAAACCGCACCCGGAAAAACTCACGACGGAACAGCTGACCGAGCAGTTGACGAAGGCCGAGCAGGTTATCGTCAGCACGGTGAGCAAAAATCCGCGGCCGTTCTTCCGCCCGCCGTACGGTGAATTCAACGAATCGATTGTCGCGACGACTAAGGCCGCCGGGTACTGCGTTATCCACTGGACCGTGGACGCGCTCGATTGGCAGGAGGGGCAGACGGTGGACGGGGCGAAGCAGCGCGTCCTCGACAAAGCGCGGCCGGGCGGCATCGTCTTGATGAACGTGGCCAGCGACGTTGTGGCTGACCTCGTGCCGTCGCTCATCACCGAGCTCCGTTCCCAGGGCTATGATCTCGTCAGTCTGGAAGCACTCCTGGGGAGCTAATACGCGCAGTATTCGGTGGGCGGTGCTGGTTGCCCTGGCGCTCGTATTCGTCTTGGGCCCGGTCAACCTGCAGCCGGCGCGGGCTGGAGCCCGGGCCCACCCGCGACTGCTTTTCACGGTGTCAGACGTCGCCGGTTTGCAACAGAAGGTCCGCGACGGTCAAGGGCGCGACGATACCGAATACACGAAGACCGTGTCGTCAGCGAACAGCCTCCTCGGCCTGTCCGGCGCGGCGCTCATCGGCGCGTACCAGGGCATTTATAATATTACGCAGCTCGGCATGGTGTATCGTTTGGCGCTGGATGGAGACGCGAACAAGGTGAACTACCAGGCGAAGTGCCAGCAGGCCTTGGCGTACTTGGCCAACACGTACGGTCCGGAGGCAGGGAACGCGCACGATTCCTCGCTGCGCTTGATTGCGTTCTCGCTGGGCTTTGATTTCTGCTACGATGATTTGCCTGACGGCGACCCGGCTCCGGCCGGCCGCCAGGCCATCATTGATGAGATTCTCACCTACCTCAACCCCGATCCGGACTACCAGACGAGCGGCACGTGGTTCGACTGGTGGACCCGCGCGACGCCGCCCTACACCAGCAATAAAGGGATTATCCTCGGCGCGGCGATGGGTCTTGGCTCCATCGTGCTCCGCGGCGAAACGACGAACACGGCCACGCTCGACAGTGCCCTGGCCTGGGGACACACGATGGTGGTGAACAATTTGGCGGCGGAGTTCGATACTGACGGCAGCGCCAAGGAAGGGGAACTCTATGGGCCGTTTGCCATGCGGTATCTGATTCCCTACGTGGAAGCGCGGGCCCGGTACGACGGCGTGGACTTGAGCACTCGTGACGAGATCCGCAACTTCGGCAACTGGCTGGCGTACGGACTCCTGCCGACGAGCGGCGGGTATACCCTCCAGTCGAACAACGGGAATTACACCCTCCACGTGGTCGCCTGGAATGACACCTACCAAAGCTGGGCGCAGACGAAATACAACAGTGACGTGGCGCGGTACGTCTACGACCACACGTCGGCGCTGTACGATTACGGCTACCAGCACGACCGGATGGCGGCCGTGCTCTGGGCACGGGGCCCGGCGGTAGCCGATCCGAGCGCGGCGTTGCCTCGGTCGCGGCTCTTCCGCGGTCGCGGTTTTTACATATCGCGCACCGGCTGGCCGGCCGCCGGCCAGACGACCACCGACGATTCCATCTTCACGTTGTATGCCGGCGCGTTCGGCGGCGGCCACGCGCAAGAAGACCAGGGCGCCTTCAGTTACTGGTCAAAAGGGAACTGGTTTTTGCGCGACTCCGGGTACAGCGCCGGCGCCGAGGAATCCGAAGGCCATAACCTCGTGTTTATTGATAACGCCGGCCAGCACAACGCCGGCCAGTCGATCGGGACTGACGGGAGCATCCCGGCGTGGAACCTGAACGCCTTCGCCGACTACCTGCAGGCTGATCAAAAGAATCCGTACTCGACTTACAGCCCGTTGAACCGTCCGGACTATCCCTGGCCGGGGACCGATTGGTCGTGGGGTTACCAGGGCGCTAACCCAGTGCTGCGGGCTGACCGTCACGTATTTTCGGTGCAGGCCAGCGCCGAGGCGCCGGAGTACGTTGTCCTCTACGATGACATCCAGAAGGACGCGAATCCGCACACCTATGACTGGACGTTCCACACCGAGTTGGGCTTCGGCCTTGATACGTCAGCCAACCCGGTCGTTATCAGCGGCGCGCCCGCCACCCGAAAACTGAAGGTCTATTTTACTAACCCTGCCTTCGCGAGCTTGAGCTTGAGCAGTGCGGCCTACGCCCGTGGCACCGCTGATCCGGACACGCGGCGAGTCAGGGCGACGGTCAGCGGCGTGACGAATCCGAGATTTTTCGTTGCCCTGCAGCCGGTCATTGAGGGTACTACGCCTGAACCGGTCCGTTCGACGCCGACCGGCGTCACCGGCGCCTTAGCCGCCCAATTCGCCTGGGCGACAGCCACGGATGTTGTGTACGCGCGGACGGGAACGAGCCTGCAGCACGGAACGCTCGCCAGCGACGCCGCCATGCTCATGGTTCGCCGCGACCAGAGTGGGAGTATTACGAAGTTTTCCCTCGGGCCGGGGACCTCGCTGACCGATTCCGGGCAGACGTATGTGACTGTGACCGGTGGCACGGCCTCAGTGGCCAGCGATGGGACAACCGTGAGCGTGAGCGACCCGGGCCTTCAGTACGTCGTCTACGGGCCGAGCGTCACGTTGGTCGCTTCGAATCACGCCGCCATCGCGTTTACGAAAGTCGGCGATTTCGTGTACGTGAATACCAGTCCGCCATTGACGATTGTGGATGGAAGCGTCGGCGCCAATCCTGGGCAAACTGGGGCGACCGTCACCTGGACCACGAACGTCGCTGCCGACAGCCAGGTGGAGTATGGGCTGACTGTCGCGTTCGGTTCGTCAAGCCCGCTCGTGAGCGCGGCCGTCACCGACCACGCTGTTACGCTCACCGGGTTGACAGCTGGCACGGCATATCATTATCGCGTCCGTTCGCAGGTCGGCAGCACTATCGCGTATTCGGCCGACAAGCAATTCACCACCCAGTCCGCGCCAATTCCGGACACCACCGCTCCGGCCGCGGTCACCGACCTCCGCTAAGGCGGGGGATTTGACAACATTTGCCCTTATTTACTACGCTCTGTAGTAGATAAGCATCATCAACACTATGGATTCACCACGTACCCCATCATATCTTCCGGTCGCGATTGTCGCCGTTCTCCTCGGTCTTTTCAGCGGTGCCGTGGCTGGCGGCCTGGCCGGCTATACAGTCGGTCGAGGCAAAACATCGTCCCCTGCCCCAGCTACCCAGACCAGTCAAACCCTTTCCGTTCAGGAGGACTCGGCGACCACCGATGT
>CAYWEH010000038.1:0-6986 GCA_964457305.1 uncultured Gammaproteobacteria bacterium | reverse complement strand
AGGGTTGCGCCATCAGTCGGGCCGGCGCCTCGCTGGTGGCCGAGCACGTCATCGGAAAAACGCGCCCGGAAGTCGTTGACCTGGGTGTTCATGAAGTCACGAACCTCTTTGGTGTACCGGTCACGCCGGCTCGCTTGAAGTGCGCGACCTTAGGCCTGGAAGCCCTGCAGCAGGCCTTGACAAAAACGAACACATAAGCTAGCATCAGGCGTTCTTTGAAACTTGCCCTGAGCGCGCGCGAAGGGTCTATCAGGCGGCAATGGCCGCAGCGTTGAGGCGAGCGGTTCTCGACAAGCTCGAGAGACGGACGCGAGACGGGGCTTTTTCATGATTCACATGCGTCACAGGGTTTGGGGACATTACAGCGGGCACTGGGGGAGCCGGGCAAATAGCGGATCAGGGGCGGCGTCCTGGGCCGCCCCCCTTGTCCCGCGATCCCTGTTTTCCATTGACCAATTTCCCTCGTTGTTCTACGCTCTGTAGTAGGTATATGCGTCGTGCAGCCAGTACCCATTTAGGAGAACTTGAGCACCGCATCATGGAGGCGCTCTGGGCGCGCGGGGCGGCGACCGTCCGCGACGTTTTTGTCGTGATAAAATCGAAGCGGCGCATCGCCTACACCACCGTCATGACGGTCATGAATCGTCTCGTCGAGAAAGGACTGCTCCGCCGCAAGTCCCAGGGAGCGTGCTTTTGCTATCGGCCGACAGAGTCGAAAGATGTTTTCTTAGTCAACGCATCGCGACGGGCGATTGATGACCTGATCAAATCGTTTGGTCCGGTCGCCGTCAACGCCTTTATTGACCGGCTCGGCGAGACCGATCCAGCCATTGTCCGGCGGTTGCGCGAGCGATTTTCCTTACGGCCATGATGCGGAGTACTTTCCACTTCGGCGCGATCGTGTCCATCGGTGCGGTGTTACTCGCGTCGAGCATCGTCGTGTTGGTGTTGGCGTCGCACCGGCTTGCCCCGGCGGCGAACCCTTGTACGTGCGCTGCGGTCGCGGGCCCGTCGGCCTGGCTGTGGTTGATGATGCTCGGCGCGGGTGCGGTGATGGCGTGGTTCACCTTCGTGACGATCCAGACCGCGAGACGAACGCGTCGGTTTCTTCGCCGCACGCTGTCCGGCGCTCGCGCCACGCCGGCCTGGCGCCTTGGTTTGACCAGCCCGTGGCCGATTGGCCTCCTGCCAGATTCGTCCGCGATCTTCTGCTATGGTTTTTTTCGTCCCCGCCTCGCCATCGGTGAACGGCTGTTTTCGCTGCTCGATGCCGAGCAGCTGACGGCGGTCGTGGCGCACGAGTCGGCGCATGCTCGTCGCCGTGATCCGCTCCGGCTTTTCCTGGTGAAGATTGTCAGTGATGTGCTCGGGCGCTGGCTCGGGGGTCGAGCGCTGCTGCAGGCGTTCACCGTCCACGTCGAGTGTGATGCCGATCAGGCGGCGGTCGTTCGCTGTGGACGGACACCGCTCGCGAACGCGTTCCTGCGGTTGCTCGACGCAGCCGGTGTCCGGCAGGCAGCCGCCGTTCCTTTTTTGAGTGTTACTGAAATGCGGATTTTGCAACTGTTGGGTGAGGAGCGTCGGCCGCGCATCCGCTTCGCTGTCGCGGCCGCGGTCGCGATTGGCGTGGTCGGTGTCATCGGGCTTTGGGCAGTGGCTCGGGCCGTCGAGACGCCGGCCGTGACCAAGGCGCCCGGGGCGATGTGCCACCGGCCGCCGGTCTGCGCCGCGCCGACTCGAGAGGTCATTCGCTGTATGACCGTGGACCGGGCAACGGTCTGTCTCCGTCACGCGGTCGTCGAACCCCTGACGCGCCGACGGTGATGGACGCCCCGCCACCCGTCAGCCAGCGCCACTGGTTCCAGTCCGGGTGGATCGCCCTCGGGCTCATCGTCGTTGGGATTCTCGGGGCGATTCTCTTCATTCGTCTCCATCCGGTTGATCGTTCGGCCAACATCACGCTGAATCCTCTGGCGCTGAAAAATATCCCGACCACGGATGTGGACGTTCGGTCATTCGATGACCCGTACCTGGGGAGCGAGAACGCGCCAGTCGTCGTGGTCGAATTTGGCGACTTCCAGTGCCCCTTCTGCAAGCAGGCGTTCCCGACCGTCCGTGAGTTGATGAACACCTATGTTGATCGCGTGCTGTTTCTCTACCGTGATTATCCGATCAGTGACATTCACCCAGACGCGCAGAAGGCAGCGGAGGCTGGTCAGTGCGCCTGGGATCAAGGCGCCAACCAGTTCTGGGCGCTCCACGATCGATTGTTCCTCAATCAGAACGACCTGACCGTGCCGTTTTTGAAAGAGCATGCGTCCGCGGCGGGATTGGAACGGACGCTTTTCGATCAGTGCTTGGACAGTGGCGCGAACGCGGCGGAAGTCGCGACGGATTACGCCGATGGGCTGCGCGCCGGGGTCCGCGGCACACCGACGTTCTTCATCAACGGCCGGCGGTATGAGGGGCCGCTACCCAAATCCGTCTTTGAACAGATTCTTCAGGCTGAACTCAATGCCGCCAAGTGATTCTCCGCCAACCGAACAAACGGTCCGCGTCGAAAAACGGGCCCAGCTGGTCATCGCCGCCTGTCTGTTGGCGGGACTCGCGTTCGTCGGCTATCGGGCGCTCCGGTGGTCGCCATCCGCGGAGAGTCAGTTCGCCGCCCAGCTGATCAAGAACCAGAACGTCAATACTGCATCATCCTCCGCCGCCGAGCTGTTCAATGACGCGTTCTCGCTGGCCTACCGTCCCGACGAGGGGCAAGGCAACTACGCGGTCGCCGTCGTCTACGAGTACCCGGCACTCCAACGCGCGCTCGATGCCTACTACCAGAAGTCGGCGCACCAGGAAGAGGTCGCCCAAATCCTCGCTGACCAAGGAGCGAATGCCACCACCCTCGCGTTCTATGTCATCGTGGACAGCGTGGTGGTGCAAACCACGCTCGACCTCTCGAACGAGGTGGTGTTGAAGGACAGTGCCGGTCAGACGTACCCGTTCCGCTCTTGGCAGAAGCTCCGGACCCTCCCGCCGCAGTCAGCGAATCAAGTGCGGACCGGGATGCTGCTCTTTTTCGACATCAAGAGCGAGAGCGGCACGGCGTACGATCTTGCTCCCGGTCGAATTCTCACGCTCACGATCAAGGACATCGGCGGGGTGCCCGCGCGCGAATTCAGCTGGAATCCTCAGACGCTCCCGGAGTAGTTATTTCCCGAGCGTCGATATTTCGGCGGCGAGAAAGATGGCGAGGATGAGGAGTTGCGTTAACACGCCGATTTTCCGCCCCATGGTTATCGGGAGACGTTCGTGAAGCGGGTTGTGGATCCAGCGATGGAATGTGTTGAGTCGGGTAACGATGGGCGCCAGGAGGATCTTGCGGTGGCCCCAGTGGAAGAAGCGTATGACCGGGTGCCGTTCAGCCGACTGCCGGAGGATCGGGAAGAAGCTCACGAGCAGGTCGGGCAGCGCAGCGCCGATGACGCCAAGGAGGATCAACTGGAGCGTCGGCAGGGCGACGACGGACGCCAGCCCCAGCACCAGCGCGACGACCCCAGCCAGATCGAGCAGACCGAACAGCGCCACCCGGCGGCCCTTCATCGAGAGCCAGGCGCGGATCGTTTCAGGCCGGAGGTCTTGAGGTCCCAGGCGCTCGTCGCCGTGGGGAACGAAGTCGAGGACAAAATGCGAAACGAACGCGCCAAAAAACGCCACCCAGGGATTCGTGGTTTGCTGGCTGATGAGGACGCCGACGGCCGCGTGCGTGGTGAGGTACATGGCGAGTGGGTAGGGAGTAGCGGGTAGGTTATAGGGTTGTTTGAGCCAGGGGTCCCGTCCAGGGCGGGCCTAGGGCTGTTGTACCCTCAAAAGCGTGCCAGGGGTGGGAGTCGAACCCACGACCTAAGGCTTATGAGTCCTTCGCTCTAACCAACTGAGCTACCCTGGCACGCTTTTGAGGGTTACATGATGTGTGGAACGGGATCGCCAGCCCTCGTCTTTTTAAAGGCTTTGGCTGGTCCGCCGAAGTCCGGCAGAGCCGGACGGAGGCGGAAACCCACGACCTAAGGCTTATGAGTCCTTCGCTCTACCGCTGAGCTATCCTGGCACGGCCTGGCAGGCGGGTGAGTCCTTCGCTCCGGAGCCCCGCATCGAACCGAACGAAGTGAGGTTCTGGTGCGGGGTAACCAACTGCCTGCCCCGCCGAAGCCCGAGCACCGCGAGGGCGAAGGCGGGAGCTACCCAGGCATGACAGTGCATCGAATTGTCGCGAGACGCCCAGGCGTGCGGGTCTCATCATCGCGAAAAGGGGATTGTCTGTCAACCCTCGGTCCTTCCATTTTCTTCGATATTCGGTTCCATCTCGCCCCCCCACTTTCCGTGCTCGGGTTACATCGCCGTTCGGATCACGGTATTCTTGGGTTTCATCTTTTTCCACTGGAAGTTCGTATTCGCCTTTGAGCATAGTGCAATTCGTTAAGACAACTCACCGGAACTATAATGGCCAGAAGGGTATTTCGCAATAACCAACAAAGCCCCATCGTTTGATGCGGGTAGTTTTTGGTTGGGCATCGTGGACCCCGTTAGAGGCTTGGCCTCTGACGGGGTGGGCGCAGTGCGCCCCGCCTCAAGGCCCGGTCCCTGTCTGCCGCCAGGCCAGCGGCCTTCAGGCCGGAAACTTTTTTTGCGACTGCGCCCGATACGATCGAGTGGCCGGGGTGGTGCATGAAAAAAAGATAGTCGGAGTGTCAGAATCGACGAAGGGGGATTGAGGTGGCGTTATAGATCCCTACATGTGGAGAAACTTTGCCAACTCCCAAATGCGAGAACGAAGTGTGCCACGGCAAAACCAAAACTGCCCATGGGGCAGCTTTGGCGTTAGGAAAACGAGAGGGACTCTAACAGGTGCATTTCACCTCGGCGTGCCCGCAGGCCTTGCATTTTGGCATGCAGTGCGCGCCGCCGTGGACATGCTGCTCGTCGTGGGCGGTTGATTCCGCCCCGCAGATGTCGCACTTGTAGCCATCCATCTCCTTCCCGCAGGTTTTGCAGTTATGCATATACTTACAGTCTACTGGTTTCCGCAGATCTGTCTAATGTATTGAGATACGCTGCCAAAGGGTTCCCGTGTAGAAAACCCTGTTTCGATTGATTTGACGCATCCTGCAGGGCGTACTACACTTGGTAGTAATGAAAACAACCACAGGGGATATGTTGAATACGATGGGGAAATTACTGCTCGTCTTCGTATTTGTGGCCATCTCCCTCTGTATAGTCGATCCGGTGGTATTCGGTCATCAGTCGTTGAACATGAGTGGCGGTTGCAAGGTCATCCAAGCCGGAATCCTTGGAACAGTGCAATGTAAGGGGTTGTTATTCTCCATGGGACTCATCTTGCTTGCCCTCGTAGCCCTTCAGTCCTCTCCTCGTTTCACAAACCTCCGGGATTCGCTGCTCGCGATTCGCGGAGCTCCTCCGGGTTTGTGGAAACGGCTTAGTACGCATATCTTTTTTGATACGGCGTATCGCCAACTGCGCCAATTGCGTGTCTACGCCACCGCCACGATAGACCCGCAAGTCTTCGTCGCACAATGTAGACTCCGCCGCCCCGTGGGGACGTGCGCTTCTTATTTATTTTCTTAAACCATTATGGACGCAGAACATCAACAACCAACTCGGTCAAGCCTTTTTGCCGGCGCTTCACCGAAACTTACGTTTCTCTTTGGCCTGCTCGCTGGCATGGTGGGCTTCCTGATCGTCGGCGCGCTTGTTGTCGTTCCGCGCATCTTCAACTCGGCAAGCCAAAAGAGTACCGTGGCCTCGACATCATCGGGATCGTCCGCGCCGCCCGCCGCAGCCGCTCCCTCGGCGGCGGGAACCACTGGCCAGTCGGCCGGTCCAGCCAAACCAGTGGGCAAGGACGACCACGTTCGCGGCGGGAAGAACCCGAAAGTCTATCTGGTCGAGTACTCGGATTTCGAATGCCCCTTCTGCAAACGCTTCCACCCGACTATGCAGCAAGCGCTCCAAGAGTACGGAGACAAAATCGCCTGGGTCTATCGCCATTATCCGTTAAGCTTTCACGCCAACGCGCCTAAGGAGGCCGAGGCGACCGAGTGCGCGAACGAACTCGGGGGCAGCGACAAGTTCTGGGCGTACACGGACAAAATCTTCGAACGGACCACGTCGAACGGCACTGGGTTCGCGCTCGACGCGCTCGTGCCGCTGGCCAAGGAAATCGGCTTGAACGAGAGCAAGTTCAAGTCATGCCTGGACAGCGGCAAGTACGCGGACCACGTCAATCAAGATGTGACCGAAGGCACGTCGGCCGGCGTCAGCGGGACGCCCACGACGTTCGTTGTAACTGCCGACGGCAAAACCCTGACGAGTTTCCCGGGAGCCGTGCCATACGAGCAAATCAAGCCAGGCATTGATCAGGCCTTGAGTAAATCGTAAACCAGAACGGCATGAGTCCACTTGTAGCATTCCTGACTGGCCTTACCACTGGCGGGCTCACGTGTCTCGCCATCCAAGGCGGCCTACTCCTCGGGCTTCTGGCGATCCGTCAGAAAGAAGATCAAGTGCTGTCCCGTTGGCAGCGACTCATTCTGCCCGTGGCCGCATTCCTCGTGGCCAAGTTGGCCATTCATACGCTGCTTGGCTTTGGTCTTGGTTCTCTGGGAGAAAAAATCCAACTCTCCACGACGGTCAGAATCTGGCTGCAGTCTTTTGCCGCCTTGTTCATCGTCATCGCGGGCATTCGATTGCTCAAGCCCCACTGGCTGCCGTGGCTCAACGTTTCGCCGCCGGCCGCACTCCGGCGGCTGGTGCGAAAGAGCGCCAAGAGCCAAGCCTTGCTGGCGCCGGCGATGCTGGGTTTGCTGACCATCTTCATCCCCTGCGGCACGCCGCAGGCGATGTAAATCGGAGCGGTGGCAACGGGCTGCGCATGGCAAGGAGAGAGCTTCATGTTTGCCTTTGTCCTCGGTACT
>CAYWEH010000037.1:0-7121 GCA_964457305.1 uncultured Gammaproteobacteria bacterium | reverse complement strand
CCGGGGTCGTCTAATGGTAGGACAGCGGCCTTTGGAGCCGTGAATCGGGGTTCGAGTCCCTGCCCCGGAGCCAAAGGTAGTTCGTGCTAGCTTGAAAGTGAGTAGTATGCTAGAGTTGGACTGTTGCTGTGTTCTTTCCAAAAGAAGACCTGAAGGTCGAACAGCAATAGACGAAGACTATTGAGTTGGAAATAGGTTCTATGGCAAAGAAATTATACGTTGGTGGTCTCTCCTACGATACTACCCAAGAATCGCTTCAGACATACTTCGCCCAGGCTGGTACCGTCGAAACGTCGACCGTTATCATGGATAAGATGAGCGGCCGCTCGAAGGGTTTCGGCTTCGTCGAAATGGCGACGGACGAAGAAGCGCAAAAAGCGATTGCGATGTTCAACGGCAAGGAATTCGAAGGCCGGACGCTGACGGTCAACGAAGCGCGGCCGATGACGCCACGCTAAGGGCGAGAAAAAATCAAATGCAAAGCGGGGCGTTGTACAGACACCCTGATTTGCATTGCGCGCCCGTCGTATCTTCCACTGCAAACCTCAAAAATCGAATCCTTCTGACGGTATCATTTCGACGTCGTCCCCCAAACCGGCCACCCCTCATCATTCCGTAGGTCCCGAAGGCGCTCTGTCAGTCGGACGGGTTTTCTTGCTACACTAAGGTCGGTACGCTATGTCTCCGCACGACCATTCCGAATCGAAAGAATCGGCGACCGGCATTCCGCTCATCAGCCATGCCGCCCATGTTCGTCGGACGATCCATCGGCAGTCGCCCTGGCGGCGCGTCGGGAAATTTTGGCATCAACTGGGGCCGGGCCTAACCACGGGCGCGGCTGACGACGATCCGTCGGGTATCGCCACCTATTCGCAGGCTGGGAGTCGGTACGGGTTCCAGCTGCTCTGGCTGGCCTGGTTTACGTTTCCCTTCATGGCGATGATCCAGGAGATGTGCGGTCGCATCGGCTTGGTGACGGGCCGCGGTTTGGCCGCGAATATTCGGCTGCACCGCCGTCGCTGGGTGTTGGGCGTCTGTACGGGTCTGCTCTTTGTGGCGAATGCGTTTAACATCGGCGCGGATCTTGGTGCGATGGCGAAAGCCA
Organism: uncultured Gammaproteobacteria bacterium; assembly: GCA_964457305.1. Taxonomy (GTDB): domain Bacteria; phylum Patescibacteriota; class Patescibacteriia; order SBBC01; family JACPUP01; genus CAYWEH01. The sequence continues at coordinate 6,016 of CAYWEH010000037.1, read as the reverse complement.
CGCAACTCTTGGCGCCGCAGCTTCGTTTCGGCCTGCTCCTCGTTGCGTTTACGATCGTCTCGCTCGGGCTGCAAATTTTTACCTCGTACGCCAAATACGCCCGGATCCTCAAGTGGCTCGCCCTTGTCCTCCTCTCCTACGTGCTGACGGCGTTGACCCTCGACGGTGTGGATTGGGGCGCGGTTCTCCGCGGTGCTTTGCTGCCGACAGTCTCGCTTTCTGGCGAGCAAATCCTGCTGATCTGCGGCGTGCTCGGGACGACGATTTCACCGTATCTCTTTTTTTGGCAGACGTCGCAAGAGGTAGAGGAAGAAATCCTAGCTGGGAAGACCACGATTGCCGAACGAGAACACGACGTCACCGGCCGGACCATTCGCGCCATGCGACGGGATACCTGGGCCGGCATGCTCTTCTCGAATCTCGTCATGTTTTTCATTATCCTGACCACTGCCGTTGTACTCCATCGGGCTGGTATCACGAACGTCAGCACGGCCGCCGAGGCCGCCGAGGCGTTACGTCCTTTGGCCGGTCAATTCGCCTTCCTGCTTTTTGCCGTTGGGATCATCGGGGTCGGCTTGCTGGCCGTCCCCATCCTGGCCGGCTCCGCGGCTTACGCCATCGCCGAGACATTCCGGTGGCGGGAGGGCTTGTACCGCAAACTGAAAAGCGCCCACGCCTTCTACGGAGTTATCGCGGTGGCCATGATCATCGGCCTTGGGCTCAACTTCGCCGGACTTGACCCGATGAAGGCGTTGCTGTACGCCGCCATCGGGAATGGGATCGTCGCACCGGTTATTCTTTTGCTTATCGTCCAGTTGAGTAGCGACAAAAAACTGATGGGCCGGTTCGTGAACGGGCCGTGGACCAAGGTGTTCGGCTGGCTCATCACTGGGCTCATGTTTGCCGTCGCGGCCGCCTCACTTTTTATTATCGTTCAGCGATAGCAGTGCGGTGAGAAAGGAATACGTATCGTAGATGAAGACAATCATTGTAAAACCGACCGCGGCCGTTCAATAAAATCAAGCACCCCGACCTATCTCCTTAACATAGGTCGGGGGAAAGAGTGAAAGAACGGTGTGAGCCCGCATCCTAGATATCCGTGAAGACGGACACCGGGCTCTTGATCGTGCCGAGCGCAATGGCGGCGGAATACCCACCGCCGAAGCCGACCAGCGCGAATCGTTTACCCACTTCCAGTGCCGCGGCGTTGAGTGCCAGTGCCAGTGGGATGGACGCGCTCGTCGTGTTGCCGAACTTTCCTCCAGCATCGAGCACGGTGCCCCGAAACCCGCGGCTGCCCCAGACCCTGACGATTTCGTCGTTGAGCACGAGGTTCGCCTCGTGCAGCACCGCGATCTCGAGGTCGGGGAGCGTCCAGCCTACCTTCTGTAGCGCTGCGTCAATGCCCGGTCCGCCGATGAACGGCACCATGTCTTCGCGAACCCGCCGGCCGTCCATGGTCAGGCAGTGCTCGAAGTCGACGACGTCTTGCCCCGTGCGGAGCGGCGCGCGCGAGCCACCCCGAGGAGTAAGAATGACCTCGGCCCGAGACCCCCCGAGCCAGCTCCAGAACCCGTGGGGCGAGAACCAATCCTCCTCGGGTGGAACGGCGACCAACTCGACGGCCGTGCCCGCATCGCCGAGGACCGTGGCGAACGCTCGGTCTCTCCAATTGATGGTCGTGCTCATGGCGTCGGCGCCGATGAGGAGAATGCGCTGCGCCAGGCCGGAACGGATCTGGCTGTAGCACAGCGTGAGAGCGGACACCCAGCTCGAGCAGGCCAGACTGACGTCGGCTCCGCGCAATTCGCGCGGCTGGCCGTGCACCTGCTCGGGCAGTCCGAGCGCGTGCTGAACCATGGCTGCGTCCGGCGGCGAGTACAGGTAGCTGGGCGTGACGGACGCGACGATAATGGCGTTGATCCGGTCGAGGTCGAACCCGGGTTGACCAACGAGTAGCCGGGCGGCCCGGACAGCCAAGTCGATCGTCCCCTCGCCCTCGCGCACGAACCGCCGTTCGGTAAAGCCGATGTAGCGGCGGATCCACCGGTCACTGGTCTCGAAGGCCTTAGCCTCCGTGTCTGTCAGCGGGCGCCCGAGGCTCTCCTGGTATTGAACCTTTTGCAGGAGCAACTGCGCGGCGATCCAGTCGTTCGACTTCCGGTCGGGCGGCGCGTACGCGGCGATGCTCCGCCCCGCCATGCCCTGCAATTCGGTGCTCACGGAGCACCCCCTTGGTTCGTGGAATGTGAAACAGCTTTCCGTAGATGGTGCGCCGGCCTTGACTATCCAGCGCACCTGCACCCTAGCGCATTCCGGCGTCATGTCAAGCCACTCGGGCGCGCTCGGGTCATAAACGTTATTCCCAGACCCACCGTTGTCGGTCGGGGGCACTGCCCATCCGCGCCGCCGTCAGTTAAACGACCCGCTCGGCGGCATGCTTGACGCTACCAGGGTTGACACATTCTTGCCTGTCTGCTCGGTGCGCCTATACTGGGTTCACGCCTAGGCTACTCACTGCGTATCTTCAACACTATGAAATATAGGCATGTACGCCCAATCCTCGCTGCCCTCGTCTTGGCGGTGACATTTGGGCTCGTGACAGCGGCGTACGCCACCCACCGGTGGGGAAACTACCAATGGGCGCGCACGGCCAACCCGTTCACCCTGAAACTCGGTGACAATCTCACTGCCGCGTGGGATAGCTACCTGGCGACAACCTCGAGCGATTGGAGTCAATCGTCAGTTCTCGACACCACCATCGTCCCCGGCGGTTCTCTCTCCGCCAGGCGCTGTCGGGCAACGGCCGGACGCGCGGAGGTCTGTAATTACCGATACGGGAACAACGGGTGGCTCGGCGTCGCCCAAATCTGGATCACCGGCGATCACATTACCCAGGGCACCGTCAAAGTGAACGACACGTACTTCAACACCCCGACCTACGACACGCCGGCCTGGCGGAATCTGGTCATGTGTCAGGAAGTCGGCCACCTCTTTGGGCTTGGTCACCAGGACGAGAACTTCTCCAACCCGCCGCTCGGCACCTGCATGGACTACACAAGCGACCCGACGCCGAATCAGCACCCGAACCAGCACGACTACAATATGCTCGAGGAAATCTACGCCCACCTCGATTCGACCAGCACGGTCGGTCAGTCGGCGCCGTCACGCTTCGCGAACTTCAGCCTCGACTTCGATCTCGACACCCCGCAGTCGTGGGGGAAAGCAGTCACGCGTTCCGCTGACGGCCGTGTCTCGCTGTACGTCCGTGAACTCGGTTTTGGACAGAAGGTCTTCACCCACGTCTTCTGGACGGAATAAGGATTTCCTTATGTTTATATCAGCCCGTCGTCCGGTTGGCTGATTGATCCTGCCGTTCAATCATATCCGACGCGGCCCGTTTTCGGTTTGCCGCAATGAGGAACGGCAACGCACCCGCTTGGAAAACCGCGCTCACGAGATACGACGCCGGGTAGCCGTACACGTCCGCCGTGCGTCCGAGAATTGGCTGCGTCACCACCCCGCCGCTGCTCCCCACCAGGGAATCGAATGAGAGCACCGTTGCCCGTTGTTGCGAATCAATGAGCCCGTTCAAGTATGCTTGCCGGACCGGCATGTTCAGCGAGAAGAGCAAGCCCCAGAGTACGATCAATGCGAGCGCTGCCCAAAAGTTCTGAATGAGCCCGAGGAGCGCGACCGCGGGCACGCCGACCACCGTTGAACCCACGAGCAGCCCGGTGCGAGTCTTGAAGAGTCGCAACACCCGCTTCACGAGCAGGCTGCCGAGGATTTGCGAACACGCAATGATTGCGGCGGCCAGCCCGGCAATGGCGTAGGCCTCTTTGTTTCCGTACAGCTGCAGTAAATACGGCTGCATGGCGTAGAACACGTAAAAACTCACGCCGACAATGAACGGCGAACTCACCATCATCCAGCGAACCGGCGGATTGCGCCAACCGTTTTGGATCGACGCGGACAGGACTGTTCGCACCTGATCCACCGGCCCTTTGGCTGGCCTTGGAGTAAACCCCCAGTCTTTCATCATGACCAGACAAACAACCAGGCTGGCTCCCAGGAACAGAGCGCGGAGGATGTACGGCACGCCAAGGCTTGTTACCTGCGCCATCAACCCGCCGCTGACTGAACCAACCAGCATGGCCACACCGCCAATCGCGTGGCCTCGGGCAAAGACATGCTCCAGCCCTTCTTTCAAGCCGGTGAAATGCAACGCGTCCACCAGCCAGGCCTCGGTCGCGCCGGAGAAGAACGTAAAGCCAAGCCCCAAGAGCACCGAGACCAGCGCCCACGCCCAGAACGGCCCGTGAATGAGCCAGAGTCCGTAGTAGGCGAGCGTGGTCACCAGCAGCGTCGCAGCGCCTAAGGCATAGGACGTTCGCCGGCCGCGCGTGTCCGCCACCACGCCGGTTGGCACCTCAAACAGGACTTGCCCCAGCGTGAAAAACGCATTCGCCGCAAACGCCGCGGCATTCGACAACCCCGCGTTCAGCAGGAACAGGGTGTTGATTCCCCAGATGAACGACGTGGCGAGCGTGGTCAGGAGCGTCAGCAGGTAGTACGTGCGTTTGACGTGTTGCGTGGTGGGAGGCATGGATGATTAGCATACAGGAAAGACACTGCAGAGGCGAGGGGATTTCTTGACATTAAATCTACTTTTGGTAGGATATTCGTCACTCAATCGGTGCTTTAGAAAGACTAAAGTGCAGAGCCTTGAGCCCAGCCCTTTGAAATTGAAGTGATCAAGTGTCTGAAATAGAAGGCCTTGATGCACAGGTGACTCATTTGTTGCGACAGGCGCGGGCCAAGCTCCGCACGGTCGAACGACATCAGATCCGTCGGCCCCAGGGGTGGCGTCCGCGCGTCATGAGCAGAGACGAATCGCGACGCTATGCGGAACGATTCATGACAAGGGCAGACTGGCTGACGCGGCAGTACCCAATCATCGCGCTGCGGCGACGCCTGCGGGACGTCCTGACCCTGTTCGAAGAGGAAAGAGTTCACCTCATCCATAGTCAAGACTATGAGAACACCACTCGTCCTCGCCTCGGGAGTCCGCTGACCAGCGGGAAGGACGAGCGGATCGGTTCGTTCATGATCATCTGGTCAGCCACCTGGCGCGACCATGAGATCGCCTTCCACCATTCGCTCCCCGGGGCGTTCGCCGGCCGTTGCGTCGATGACATGATGGTCATCGGCCTCTTGCATGAGGGATTTCATCTCAACCAGCAGCTGTTGCCGAATCCACCAGTCGGCCTAGGCCAAACGCCAATCATCGACTATGAGGTCGTCTGCTGGTCCTACACCTGCACGGACGTCATCCAACCGATGGTGGCCCACGGCCGAGCTCCGTTACTGGCCTGCGGGAATGGCGACACGCTGCTCCGGCATTGGAACGCCTTCTTCGAGCTGGTGGAGTGCGACGCGCAATCGCCCCTCTGGCGACGCTTCATCGAGCTCCAATACCAGCCCGACATGGCCCCTCCGGTATGAATACGGCGGGGCTTTGAATTTGCAAACCCATTTTTTGGTATACTGCAAACCATGACGTCCAAAAAGCAACTACAAGAAACTGCGTCAGCGAGTTGCACCCTCTACATCCTTCGCTGCAAAGACGCCACGCTCTACACGGGCATTACTCGTGACCTCGCACGCAGGATCCGCCAGCATAATTCGAAACGAGGTGCGCGATACACTATGACGCGCGGGCCGGTGACGATCGTGTTCCAACATGTCTTCACAACCCACGCCGAAGCCGCGCGAGTAGAGATCCAAATCAAGCGCGCGTCAAAAATCCATCGAGAGCGGCTGGTCGCCGAAGGGTGGGGATATTTTGAAAAGCATCGGGAGTTTTTTGGCGCAAAGAAAAAGGCGAAGGGGAGGGGCGTACTAGTTTAATCTTGTTTGCGGCATTTGGGTCCAGCTCCGGCTCGGTCGCTTTTTCCCCGGGCTTGACTGTTGTTTGGTTTTTCTGTACATTGCGATGTTCCTCGTTCGGCTG
>CAYWEH010000036.1:0-7747 GCA_964457305.1 uncultured Gammaproteobacteria bacterium | reverse complement strand
CAGCCAGCTCCAAGGCTGGTATGGGGCCCTGCACACACGGGTCGTAAAAAGGATGGTGTGCAACTCAATCGCCGCGGCCGTCCTCCCACGACCGTAGCGCGTTGTATCTCTACAGCGCTGTTCTGGCTTGACAGGGAAACGCTAAATGGTAGTCTCTGGGTGTACTTTGTACACAGCCCAAGGCGTTCCCGTACCTTTGCCGGCTGGCCATGGCTCGGTTCCTGGAGGTCAGTTCATGGAACGGCAGTTTGATGACTTTGCCGCCGCCGCCACACTCATCGGTAAGGAGGTCTGTTTTAAGCGCACCCAGCGCTGCAAACGCCTCCACGAACAGGGGATTTCCCGGGGGACGATCGTCAACATCCAGCTCTCGCCGAAATTCAAGGGCAAGACAGCCGGTCCGAAGATCATCTTCGTCATCGAATTCGGTCCGAGCTACCGGCGAACGAGGTCCTACTTCCTGAGGGAAGATATCACCTGGTGCAACGGGCGTCCCCCCGCACCTTGATCCCGCCTCCCTGTTCCCCACAGGGCGGCGGTTTCTTGTCGACACGCCAACTCTACCGATGGTAATAAAAGAGGTGTTCGTGCTATTCGTGGAATTTGCTACCGTGGCTTGATTGGTGACATTCGTCGGTCTGGTTTCTCGATACCGAGAAAAGATTCCAACCAAAACTGGCAGTGCGGCGAAGATCACGATCATAATAATGAAGTCACGATTATTCATCGTACTTGTGACCGAACCATACTAGCCTGCACACCGGGGGTCGCAAAAAGGTAGGTGGGCAACCATTCCAACCCCGGAAGCTAGGTGGCCGCAGTGATGTGGGAATTTTTGGACGTGAAGCGGCCCCGGGTGCTCACCCAAGTGGGTGAGTCCGGGGCCAAAGGTGCAGTTCAGGACCTCGAGGCCTGGATCCCTCGCTTCCTGTTCGTGAAGTTCTCCACCACGTCGGGCTCGAGTTGCGCTGCGACTTCGCGCAGGGCCACCCGTACCCGCAGCGCGACCTGGGTGGTAGCGTTCACTTGGCGGTATAGGATCCCGGTTGCGTCCTTGGCCGCCTCAAGGTCGCCACGCTGCAGAGCCTCGCCAAGTGGACGGAAATCCGGCCACCGGTCGGTGTACTCCGTCGTGTCGTGCACCACTCGGATCACCTCACGGAGCACGCTGCGGTAGGTGAAGAATTCCCCCGGCACTTCTCGCGTCTTGATATTGTTCGCACCTGACATCATCTGTCCTCCGGGTTCGGGTCCCGGCCGCGCTATTGGTGTTGCGTGTGGTTAGTGCGGCCGGGGACGGCCTGGAGGGCGCCGGAAAGCAGAGAAAAGCCGCGGCACAGAGTGCCGCAGCCAAAAACAAGCCAAACGAAGGGCGATCCGAGGGAATTGCAAAGGACTAGCGTGACACGCTAGCATTGTGCGCCGTACTTGTCAAACGCCCCAGCCGGAGACGCCCTGCACACCGGGGGTCGCAAAAAGGTAGGTGGGCAACCTAGCGTCTTGGGTCCCTCGACAAACCCCGGCGGTGAGGTATGCTTGTGGGGAGCGTATTCTTGAAGGAGGATCATATGCCCGAAACCCCCATCGGCCATGTCACGCACTACTTCGACAAGATCGGCGTCGCGGTCATTGCACTGACCGGCGGCGGCTTGAAGGTTGGCGACACCATCAAAGTCGCCGGCCACGGCGCCGAGTTCAGCCAGACCGTCGCGTCCATGCAAGTCGAGCACCAGGAGGTCCAGTCCGGTAAAAAGGGCGACGAGGTAGCCATCAAAGTGGACCAGCCGGTCAAGCCGAAAGACCAGGTTTTCAAAGTCGCCTGACGCGACGGTTGACAGGGTCGGCCATCTTATTGACAGCCTCCGCGGGCAGACGCTGACGTCCGGGCGAACGCACCGCACTTCCGCACAGAACACGTTCCCTGGGCGGGCCGCAAGGCGATGCCCATTTTCTCATTCCCCCTTTACCCTCATCCCTCAACCCTGTATCCTAACCTTTGTTATGTCCACTAAACGCGACATCCATGGTTTCACCGTTCTCGGCGACGATGCTGTGGATGAGGGAATGAATTTTTTAGACGCTAATCTCGGGTACCCTGAAGCGAAAGTCTTCTTCGATCAGGCCCGCGCGCGGGGGAAGGCGCAGTTCCAAGACAGCCAGCGCCGCGACTACACGCTGAAGTATAATGGTGATGGCACGTACACGGTCCTGAAGCGCCGCGAGTCCAAGGGGTTTTTCAGCGGGTGGTTCTGATGGGTATCATCAAGGCCAAGACGACCGCCGGGTATACCCACATCAACGTGCATGCGCTCAATGGCGACCTGAACGCGATCGAGTATTTGAAGTACACAGACACGCATTTCGTCGAAGGCTTATTTTTTTTCGCCAAGCGCTACGGCCGCGCCGGGTTTGATTACAAAGGCAAGCGCTATGAGCTGGTCCGCAATCGGAACCTGACCTTTACGGTCCGCGAGCTCGTTGATGAAGAACAGGTGTTGATCGACGCTTTCCGTTGAGCGATGAAACAACTGCTGCGTCGACTCATCCCCAGTCCGCTGCTTCAACTCTACCACGCCAAACTCTCTTTCCTGGGCGCGTTCTGGTTTCGGTTTCCCAGCCGGCGCTTGATGGTGATTGGCGTGACGGGAACAAAAGGGAAGTCGACCGTCGCCAATCTCATCGAGTATCTTTTGTCGAGCCAAGGGTTTGTCGTTGGCCTCGCCTCCACCCCGCTTTTGGCGATTGCTGGCAAGCGATGGACGAACGAGGCGAAGATGACCATGCCCGGCCGTTTTGCCATGCAGCGATTGCTCCGGCGGATGGTAACGGCTGGCTGCCAGTACGCCATCATTGAGATGACGTCTCAGGGGTTAGCCCAGCACCGGGCACTTGGGATTGCTGTGGACATCGCGGTGTTCACGAACCTCACGCCCGAGCACATCGAGTCGCACGGCTCGTTCACGCGGTACCGAGCCGCGAAGGGGAAACTCTTTCGCAAACTCGCCGGACCGCGGAAGCGGATTGGCGGCCGCCGGATACCGAAGATTGCCGTCATCAATGCCGATGACCCGCAGGCGAATTTTTTCACCCGGTACGATGCCGACGCCAGAATTTTTTACCGCACGGTGGCCAAAGCGACGGCCGACCTGGCGCCTGACGCGACCGTGCTGACCGCCGACCACGTTCGGGCCGACGCCGGCGGCGTCCGCTTCCGCATCGGGCCGATGCCGTTTCACTTGCCGATGCTCGGGACCTTCACCGTGTCCAACGCGCTGGCGGCCATCGCCGTGTGCCAGTCCCAGGGCGTGACGTTGGCGGCGATGAAGACGCTGCTGGCGAAAGCGCCGACGGTCCCTGGTCGGTTGGAGTTTATTGATCTCGGTCAACCCTTTTCCGTCGTCGTTGATTACGCGCATGACCCGGTCAGTCTCGAGTCATTCTACGAAGCGATCGAGACCACGCGCCCGAAGCGATTGCTCTGCGTCCTCGGTGCCACTGGCGGCGGTCGTGATACGGGGAAGCGCCCGCTGCTCGGCGATGTCGCGGCCCGGCACTGTGACCTCGTCTTCGTGACGAACGAGGACCCATACGACGATGATCCGCAGCGCATCATTGACGACGTGGCCGCCGGTGCCATTCGGGCCGGCCAGCAGCCGGGGAAGGATTTGTTCTCCGTGCTTGATCGGACCGAGGCGGTCAATCTCGCTGTCCGCGCGGCTAAGTCCAAAGACACCGTGGTTGTTACTGGGAAGGGAAATGAACCGTGGATGGTGATCAAAGGGAAGAAGGTCCCTTGGAATGATCGACAGGTTTGTCGTGACGCGATTCGAGCAGTCCAGGGTGTGGATAACTCTTTGAGCAAAAGACAAGAAACCTCCAGCATTCAAAAAAACGAAGCTTTTTAAGGGAAAGATGATTTTTACCCCTCATTGTCAGAAGACTTGACAAGGGCGAGCCGCGCCAGTATAGTCAGTTTTGACATGCCCGCCATTTAGGGTGCCTCAAGCATTCGTGGGGACGGCAGGGTGTTTTTTCGGGGCTGTCAGAACGTATTCCTAAGTCTTCTGGAACGCGCTGGGTGTTTTAATGTCCCCCATCAAGGATTCCCAACCGCAGAAATTTTTTTCCAAACTCCAAGAAGCCATCGACCTGCCTGACCTCATCGAGATTCAGAAGAGGTCTTACGACTGGTTTTTCCGTGATGGCTTGAAGGAGTTGTTTGATGAGATCTCGCCGGTGAAGGACTTCATCGGGCGTGATTTGGAATTGTACTTTTTGAATTTCTACTTGGACGAGCCGAAGTTCAATGAGGTGACGGCCAAGGCGAAGAACGTCACCTACGAAGCGGCCCTGCGGGTCGGCACGCGGCTCGTCAACAAGAAGACGGGTGAAATTAAAGAGCAGGAAATTTACTTAGGCGACTTCCCGGTGATGACCCCACGGGGGACGTTCGTCATCAACGGCATCGAGCGCGTGGTGGTCTCGCAGCTCATCCGCTCGGCCGGCGTCTTCTTCACCCACGAGTTCATCCGCGGCCGCAAGTGCTACGGCGCGAAGATTATCCCGAACCGCGGCGCCTGGCTCGAGCTCGAGACCGACGCGAACAATGTCATCGCCGTCAAAATTGATCGCAAGCGTAAGGTGCCAGTCACCGCACTGTTGCGAGCCTTTGGGTACGGCGGTGATGAGGAGCTGTTCAACCTGTTTAAGGAATACGACACCCATCCGACGAACAAGTACCTTGAAGCGACCGTGGCAAAAGACCCTTCAAAGAACGAACCCGAAGGGCTCAAGGAAGTCTACAAGCGCGTCCGCCCGGGCGATCTGGCCACCGTCGACAACGCCCGTGATCTGATCCATAAGATGTTCTTCTCGTTCGACCGCTATGACTTCGGTCGCGTCGGTCGCTACAAGTTGAACCTGCGCTTTGGTTTTGAGTCCGCCAATGACAAAGAACACCGCGTCCTGCAAAAGCAAGATCTCGTGGCGATTGTCCGCGAGATTATTCAGCTCAACAACTCCCAAAAGGATTCGGACGACATTGATCACTTGGGCAATCGCCGCGTTCGCGCCATTGGCGAGTTGGTGCAGAACAAGTTCCGCGTCGGGCTGGCCCGTATGGAGCGCATCATCAAGGATCGCATGTCGACGTTAGAGATCTCGACCATCACCCCGAACCAGTTGGTGAACGCCCGGCCGGTCATCGGGTCGATCAAAGAGTTCTTCATGTCCTCGCAGCTCTCGCAGTTCATGGACCAGACGAACCCGCTGGCCGAGCTCGAACACAAGCGTCGGCTGTCCGCTATGGGCCCGGGCGGGCTGTCCCGCGAGCGGGCCGGGTTTGATGTCCGCGACGTGCACCGGACGCACTATGGCCGCATCTGTCCGATCGCCACACCGGAGGGCCCGAACATCGGTTTGGTTGGACACCTCGCCTGCTACGCGCGGGTCAATGATTACGGATTCATCGAAACGCCGTTCCGGAAGGTCGTGCACGACGTGCCGAATGACGGCAAGTCGGCCGTGGGCGAGATGGCCCGCGAAGACCTCGACGGCGTGGTCGGCAAGGGGGAGGAAATGATTGCCAGCCAAGTCAAGCAGTTGCAGAAATCCGACCGCATCACCATCCCGGTGCAGCCGCGGGTGACCGACGAAGTGCAGTACCTTGACGCCTTCACCGAGGAGCGGCACATCACCACCGCGGCGACCACCCCGGTCGATGCCAGCGGCCATTTCGTTAACGATCGGGCCGAGGTGCGGGCACACGGCGAACCGACCATCGAGGACGTGGCGAAGATTGATTATATGGACGTGTCGGCGAAGCAGATCGTCTCCATTTCTACCTCGTTGATTCCCTTCCTCGAGCACGACGATGCCGTTCGTGCGCTCATGGGCACGAACATGCAGCGGCAGGCGGTTTCCGTCATCAAGCCGGAAGCGCCGCTCGTCGGGACCGGCGTGGAAGGTCGCGCCGCGCGTGATTCCGGCCAGGTCGTTTTGGCGGAAGAAGCAGGCAAGGTGATTAAGGTCCAAGCGAACCAGGTGCAGATACTCGAAGATGACGGGAACATTCGAACCTACGACCTGCGCAGCTTCTTCCGGTCGAATGCCTCCACCTGCATCAATCAGATGCCGATCGTTGACCGCGGGCAGACCGTGGCCGTCGGCGATGTTCTCGCGGAGGGCGCGGCCACGGACCGCGGCGAATTGGCGCTCGGGCAGAATCTCCTCGTTGCCTTCATGTCCTGGGAAGGCGGCAACTACGAAGATGCCGTGCTCATTTCCGAGAAGCTCGTTCATCATGACCGCTTCACCTCCATTCACATCGAGGACTATACGATTGATGTCCGCGACACCAAACTCGGTCCCGAAGTCGTGACGCGCGACATTCCGAACGTCTCTGAAGAGAAGCTGAAAGACCTCGACGAAGAAGGGGTCGTCCGCATCGGCGCGCAGGTCAGCTCCGGCGACATTCTCGTCGGCAAGATTACGCCGAAGGGTGAGACGGAACTGTCGGCCGAGGAAAAATTGCTCCGCGCCATCTTCGGGGAGAAGGCGAAAGACGTCAAAGATTCTTCCCTCTATTTGGAACACGGCGAGCACGGCAAGGTGGTCGATATCAAAGTCTTCGCCCGCGACAAGGGCGACAAACTCCCTTCCGGCGTCATTAAACAGATCCAGGTGTCGGTCGCCCAGCTCCGCAAGATTCAGGTCGGCGATAAGATGGCCGGCCGCCACGGGAACAAAGGCGTTATCTCGCGGATTGTCGCCGAGGAGGACATGCCGTTTCTCCCTGACGGCCGCGTGGTTGATATTATTTTAAACCCGCTCGGCGTCGTTTCCCGAATGAACCTCGGACAAATCCTCGAAACACATTTGGGCTTGGCCGCCCACGACCTCGGCTACCGCGTCGCCACCCCGGTTCTCACCGGCGTGGACGAGCACACCATCCATGATGAGCTGAAGAAAGCCGGTCACAACCAGGACGGCAAGTTGCCACTCTTCGATGGTCGGACCGGCGAACTCTTCGACCATCGGGTGACCGTCGGCTACATTTACATGCTCAAACTGAACCACATGGTGGAAGACAAAATCCACCAGCGGTCGATCGGCCCGTACTCACTCGTCACCCAGCAGCCGCTCGGTGGCAAGGCGCAGTTCGGCGGTCAGCGCTTTGGTGAAATGGAAGTCTGGGCGCTCGAGGCTTACGGCGCCGCCCATACGTTGCAGGAAATGCTCACCATCAAGTCCGACGACGTGCCCGGACGTTCGAAGGCGTACGAAGCCGTCATCAAGGGCGAGCCGATCCGGAAGATTAATATTCCCGAGTCGTTCAATGTCTTGGTTCGCGAACTCAAGGGTTTGTCCCTCGACGTCGACCTCATCGGCGCGAAGATTCGTGACGAAGACGACAGTCGCCGGGCGCGGCAGGTGGAACGGCCGCTGGAGAAGCCGCTCGAGAAGAAAGTTCAAGAAAAAACGGCGCCAGCTCAACCGGTCGAAAAAACCGGGGTGAAGGAGGGCGCGCCAGCGTAACGGTATGTACGAGGAAACGAAGCCCGTCGATTTCAAAGCCATCCGCCTCAAGCTCGCCAGCCCGGAGGACATCCATCGCTGGTCGTTCGGCGAGGTGACGCGTCCCGAAACCATCAATTACCGGACGCAGAAACCGGAGAAGGACGGGTTGTTCGACGAGCGCATCTTCGGCCCGACGAAGGACTGGGAGTGCTACTGCGGCAAGTACAAG
>CAYWEH010000035.1:0-7937 GCA_964457305.1 uncultured Gammaproteobacteria bacterium | reverse complement strand
TTCGAGCGCTTCACGCGTCCGCGGAACAACCCGGCCGGTTTCGATCACGTCGGGCGGCCGAATGGTAAAGAACATTCTGCCGGACAGCGGCACCCCTTGGAGCGCCTCGAGCGACCCCTGCATCCGACCAATGGTCTGGAGGATGGCCAGCCGGTCGCGGAACCCGCCTTTCCGCAAGGAGTACTTCGCCTTGACGTCCGCGTCGGTTTCCGCTCGAAAGGGCCGGCCCTCGCTCTCCGGTATGTGCGAGGTGTCGATGGTAATGGGCATGTTCTCCCCCCTGATGGTGGATGGGTCGCAGGAATTGTGCCAGGTTCGCTGTCCGGCCGCAAGCCTCTTGACTTTCTCCGGGAATTCCGCTTCCGGCGGTGAGCTGGAGTGTCTGGCAAGGCTCATCGAGGCGACGCAGATTCCGAAGGGCCACGACGAGATCGTCAGGGCGTGGAACCGGCGACTCACCGAGTTGTTTGGGTTCTCGACCAGCGAGTATGACCCCGCGCCGACCAATCTCCTCGGCGTGCCGGTCGATCTCCTCGAGCAGAAGCAGGAAGCCGCCGAGAAGGAGAAGGCCAAGGCGAAGGAGCAGGCAGGAGCCGCCTCCGCCTAATCCAGATGCGGGGGTATCATTACCTCTTTATCAACGGGCGCACGACCTTCGGGTACGGCGCCCTTTTCGCATGAAAAAATGAAAATACCTTAAGTCTTTGACACGAAAAACCTCCATATTGTTGCTTCCTATCGAACTGCACTCCGGTAAAGAAAGAATTTTTTTCACCATGGGGTGATACAAGCAATAGCTAAAGTGCGATTTTACCTATTTGACAGAAGTTTTCTTTCAAGGGTAAATTACCGTCCCAGCTCCTCGAAAACCCAAACCAAGGAGGCACGATGGTGACCCCCTGTTTCGTGCCAGCGACATCCTTAACGGTCAACGTCGGACAGATCTTCGGTGTGACGAACGGTGGCGGAGGCGTCCCGATCATCTCGATGAACTTTCCCCCAGCCTTTGCTGAAGCGCTGACCAAGAAGCTGCTCAAGCCATACGCGAAGCCAGAGAATTTCGTGGTCGGGATAAATCCGTGCGGCCAGGCGTTCGAGGTGAGCGCTTTCTGCGCTATTGAACACGATGTGCTCATTCACCTGCCGATGCCCAGGCCCATCCTCGCCGTTCTGCCCGAGGGCAAGCAATCACTCGAAGGCCCCTACCGGTACATCATCGGCACCCAAGCCGACATCGGCGTCCAGTCGATCGGCCGGTTCCTCGATCGCAAAGCCGCGCTCGGCAAGTACTACGTCGTCTGCGGGCTCCATGTGGCCGACGATCAACCGCGGACGGCCATTATCCGCCACTGGCACGTCTGCCTGAAGACCATCTACGGCCAGGAGATCCTTGACCTCATCAAGCAGCTGGCAGAGGACTAAGTTCCACCGTTCTCGGCGGGCCCGGGCTCTTCCAAGTCCGGGCTCTTTTCTTACGACGACTGTGCCGCAAGTTCGACCACCCGCTCGAGGAGCGTGGCGACCGTCACAGGCCCGACCCCGCCCGGCACGGGCGACAGCCAGGCAGCCTTCGAGGCAATCGATTCGGCATCCACGTCACCAACGACACGTTCGTCCTGCCGGGTTGTGCCGACGTCGATGACGATGGCCCCACGTTTCACCTGCTCCGCCCGGATGGCCTTTGGCTGGCCGAGAGCGACGATCAAAATGTCCGCTCCGGCTGTTTGGGCGGTGACGTCACTCTTTGGTGCGACGTGTCTCGCGGTCACCCCTTGGCGGCCGAGCCACGTGATGAGCGGTTGGGCGAACACGGGTGAGTTCGAAAGGATGGCTGCGGTTTTTCTCTCGAGCGGTTCACGAGTCGCCTGAATCAACCCCCATATCGCTTTTACGAGACCAGGGGTAGGCACGTTTGGTTCATCGCGAACGAATGCGGCAATATTCTGCGGATGAAATCCGTCCGCGTCTTTGGCCGGATCCAACAGACGGACGGCGCGGTCTTCGTCGAGGTGCGGCGGGAGCGGCAGCTGGATAATGATGCCGTTGATGCCTTGATCGGCATTGAGCGTCTGGATGACGTCCGCCAATTCGGACTCGGTCGTCGTCGCCGGCAAGAGTTTTTTTGAAAATCGAATGCCAACGTCGGCGCACGCCTTCTCCTTGAGCGATATATAGAGGTGGCTGGCCGGGTCGTCGCCAACGACCACGGCGGCCAATCCGGGCGGGGACGGTAAAGCCGTGATGCGTTGCTTCAGGGAGGCGATGATTTTCGCGGCCAGCGCGCGACCGTCAATGAGCTGCATGGCTAGAGTTCAGGGTAGAGGGGAAACGCGTCCGTGAGTTCGCGGACCGTTTGTCGAGCCTTCGTGAGTACGCTCTCGTCGCGCGGATGCGTGAGCACCTCGACGATCGTCTTAGCTATCCGCTCATGCTCGGTTTCTTTCATGCCGCGGGTCGTCAGGGCGGGCGTGCCCAGCCGGATGCCGGACGGGTCCATCGGTTTCCTTGGATCGTCCGGGATGGCGTTTTTATTGACCGTAATGCCGACCGAATCCAGGAGTTCCTGCGCTTCTTTGCCAGTGAGTCCGATACTCGTGACGTCGAGGAGCAGCAAATGGTTTTCAGTCTTCTTGAAGCATATGGTGATGCCACTATCGACGAAAATATGCTCCAACGCCTTTGCATTTCGTAGTATTTGCTTTGCGTATTCTTTGAAGCTCGGTTCGAGCGCTTCTTTAAAAGCAACCGCTTTCGCCGCGATGTTGTTCTCGTGCGGGCCGCCCTGGAAGCCGGGGAAGACTGCTTTATCAATGGTTTTCGCGTGCTGCACTTTACACATGATCATGCCACCGCGCGGGCCGCGGAGCGTTTTATGCGTTGTGGTGGTGACGACGTCAAAAAGTGATACCGGGTTTTTCAGTTCCCCGGCGGCGATGAGTCCGGCGATATGGGCAATGTCCGCCATCGTCAGCGCACCGACCTCATCCGCGATTGCTTGGAACTTCTGGTAGTCCAATTCGCGTGAATAGGCCGAGTAGCCAGCCAGGACAAGCTTCGGTTTGTGTTCCTTCGCCATGGCTCGAACGTTGTCGAAGTCGATAAGCCCGGTGTCGCGGTTGGTCTTGTACCGCACGAAGTTGTAGATGTGCGCCATGTACGTCACCGGGTGGCCGTGCGTGAGGTGGCCGCCGTGCCCCAGGTCCATACCGAGGACTGTGTCGCCGGGTTGGAGCAGAGCCGAGTAGACTGCAATGTTGGCTGGCGCGCCGGAGAGCGGTTGGACGTTCACATGTTCGGCGCCGAAAAGCTGCTTCGCTCGGTCAATGGCCAGCAGTTCGGCGACGTCCACGTTCTCACATCCGCCATAGTAGCGTTTTCCTGGGTAGCCCTCCGAGTATTTGTTGGTCAGGATGCTTCCAAGCGCTTCAAGCACCGCCAGGGAAACAAAATTTTCGGACGGGATCATTTCCAGACCATGCCGTTGCCGCTCCAGTTCGGCGTGGATACTCTGGGCAATGTCGGGGTCAAAGGAGGCGAGAGTCTTCATGAAGCGGATGGTGAACGGTGGGGTTGGCGGAACAACTTCCAGAACAGGAGCAGACCAACCAGGACGAGAGTGATGCTGACGAGCAGCGGAACGCGGATGCCTTGGATGGAGAGGACAGGTTCGACGCGGAGAAACTCCATACCGATGCGCAATACCCCGCTCAATACGAGGTACCAGGCAAGGAGTGAGCCGGGCGTATCCCACGGCTGTGCCTTTTCCCGACCGCGCGAACGAAAGACCATGACGAGGAGCGTAGTTATCAAGAGTAGTCCCAGTGATTCGTAGAGGAAGACCGGATGGAAGTGCGTGGCGGTCGCGAACGTCGGCGGTCGGAGCGACGGAGCGATCGGGATGCCCCAGGGCAGCGTGGTCGGCCGGCCAAACAGTTCTTGGTTGAAGTAATTCCCCCAGCGGGCAATGCCGTGGGCGAGCGCGGCCAACGGGGCGAAGAGGTCAGCGAGCAGGAGGAAGGATCGCCCTGTTCGTTTCGCGTACCACCAGAGCGCCAGTCCGCCACCGACCACGCCGCCATGGAGCGCCAGTCCGCCGTTCCAAATGGCTGGAATTTCCATGAGGTGGTATCGGTAGTAGCCGAAATCGCCGACGACGTGCCAGAGCCGGGCGCCGACCATGGCCAGGAGCAGGGTCAAGAAGAAGGCGTCGCCGAACGCATCGCGGGTCAGGGTGATTCGTTTGGCCAGTGACTGACCGAGTCGGAAGGCCGCCAGCGCGCCCAGCGCCGCCAAGAGTCCATACCAGTAGATGGCGAGTGCGCCGAACGTCACCAGGGTTCGTTCTGGGAGGAAAGTGTCGAACACGGGGACAGTATAGGGGATCGGAGGCGAGTAGGCGAGGAGGCTGGTAGGGGGTAGCGCGTAGGGGGTCAACGCGTTTGTTGGTGACAAAGAATTATCCCTAAACAAGCCTCTTCGTCTCGCGTGTGCTACACTGGCAGTACCATGAAACGTATTCGTTGGTTTTTCCTCGCCGCTCTCGCGCTGCCGCTGGCCGTGCAGGCCCAAGCGATCGTGGTGCTGCCGCGCGGCGAGACAGTTTCCGGAAACGTGCTGCGCCTGGGTCAAAGGGTTGACATTGATGGTAACGTCGCCGGCGACGCATTTGTGTTCGGTTCCGACGTGACGGTGGCGGGGAACATTGGCGGTGACTTGATTGTGGCCGCCCAGCGGCTGACGGTCACCGGCACGGTCGCGGGCAGCATTCGGGCGGCGGCGGGTGATATTGTTCTCTCATCGGCGGTTGGTCGGAACGTGACGGTTGTCGCGAACACGGTCAGACAACAGAGCGAATCAACAGTGAAGGGGAGCTTCGGCGCGTTGGCCGGGACGGTGGAACAGCGGGGGACGGTCGAGGGGAGCCTGGACGTAGTTGCCAAGGCCGTCGTCATTGCCGGGACGGTCGTAGGCGGCGGGCAGATTCGGAACGAGGTTGGCTGGCCGGAAGAGCCATCCGGCGCGACGACCGTCAAGCGGGGCGCGACGGTCAGCGGCACCCTCCTCCATTTCGGCAGTCGTCCGGTGGCGATCGAAGATGGGGCGAAAGTGTCGACGGTGGCGGAGCGAGGGGCGAGTTCGGTCCCGGCTCGTTCGCTAGCCAGCTGGCGGGTTTTCTGGAAGGTCATTGACTTCCTCGGTCTCTTGCTCATCGGGTACCTGATCGTGTGGTTGTTGCCGCGGGAGGTTGCCAGCATCACAGTGGCCATGGTGAAATCGCCGGTGCGAAGTATGGTGGTTGGTATCATCACGCTGTTCGGTACGCCTCTGGTTGTTGTCATTGTCGCCATGACGCTCGTCGGTCTGCCACTCGGGCTCATCATGCTCGGGCTGTACGCATTGGGGATCTATCTGGCGAGGATTTTTGCCGCCGTGGTGGTTGGAAGCTATTTGAAAAAAGCAGCGGAAAAGCGCTCCGTCACCTGGCTGGCACAATCACCGGCTCGGTCGTACCTGGCTGGACTCCTGACCGTGACGATAGTCGTCGAATTTCTTCTCCGCTGGCCGTACCAGGGCTGGGGTGCGTCTTTCAATTCGCTCGGCAATGTCCTCGTCCTGGTCCTGCTCCTGTGGGGTTTCGGCGGGATAATGATCGGGAAGTGGCGACTGCTGCGGCCGCGTAACACCAGTGCGCATGTTGCCTAAGCCGCCCGCACCCACGATTTTCAAAGCCTACGATATCCGGGGAGTGTATCCGACTGAACTCAACGAAGACGTTGCCCGGCAGGTGGCCCGGACCCTGGTGGCGCTGACCGGCGGCCACCGGGTCGCGGTCGGTCGGGACATGCGGGTGTCCTCGCCGGTCCTGTTCGATGCAGTGATGGACGAACTGGTTCGATTGGGGTGCGCGGCTGATGACATCGGATTAATCCCGACCGAGGCGCTGTACTTTACGGCCGGTACCTATGACTACGATTTCGCGCTGACGGTCACGGCCTCGCACAATCCGGCCGAGTACAACGGTTTTAAAATCATGCACGGGAAGGACGTTATTCCGGGCACGACTGTGGGCGAAGCGATTGTCCGCGGTCAGAGCGCTCGGCCGCGGGCCGGTGGAACGCGCGGTCAGCGCGACGTGCTCACGCCGTTTCTAGAACTCGTGTTGGCCCAAGTCGATTTGTCAGCACTCAAGCCCCTGAAAATCGTGGTTGATGCGGGCAACGGCATGGCCGGCGACGTCCTGCCGAGGCTCCAACCGCGGCTGCCATTCCAGATTGTCCCGCTGTATTTTGAACTTGACGGGCGTTTCCCCAACCGTCCGTCGAATCCATTGGCCAAAGGCGCGTTGGACGCGTTGAAGAAAAAAGTTGTTGACGAAGGGGCGGCTTGCGGCATTGCCTTTGACGGCGATTGTGACCGTGTCTTCTTTGTGAATGAGCGCGGGGAGTTCATCCAGGCGGACGTGACCCTGCTGTTGATTGCGGAGGAAGTTCTGCGCCGCAACCCCGGAAAGGGAATCATCTACAATGCCATTTGTAGTCGGGCAGTACCCGAATTCGTCAGGGAGATGGGCGGCGTTGCACACCGTTCGCCGGTCGGCTACGCGAACGTCAAGCAGGCCATGCTTGAACACGACGGCGTGCTGGGCGGCGAGGTGTCTGCGCACTACGCGTTTCCGGCCAACTTCTACGCTGATTCCGGATTCATCGCGATGCTCCAAGTCCTCGAGCTGCTTTCGCGTTCCGCGAAACCCCTCTCGCAGTTGGTTGGTCGTTTCGCCAAGTACGTTCGGCTCGACGAGGTGAACTTCAAGGTGCCGGACGTGCAGGCGGAACTGCAGAAAATCCGCGGGCATTTCAAGGATGCTGAGCAAGATGAGCTCGATGGCGTGACGGTTTGGTACCCGGACTGGTGGATGAATGTCCGGCCGTCGAATACCGAACCTTTACTTCGGGTGACGGTCGAGGGGAACACGCGGGAAATTGCGGAGGCGAAGCAAAAAGAGGTCCTTGCGGTACTTGACGTAAAAGGAGACAGAAGCTAGAAGGTGAAAGTTAGGGTTTGAACATCTCATTGCGCCCTTCACCCTATCTTCCATCTTCTCACTTCAACCTCCTCGTATGATCGGTGTATTTGATTCAGGGGTCGGGGGTTTAACCGTCGTGCGGGCGCTGCGCCAGTTGCTCCCCGATTCGCCATTGCTCTATTTCGGTGACACGGCGCGGACGCCGTACGGGAACAAAGGCCCGGAGACCATTCAGCGATTCGCCGCTGAAGATGCTCGATTTCTTATTGATCGCGGGGCAACGGTTCTCGTCGTTGCCTGCAACACGATGTCGGCCGTGGCCTTGGATGTCTTGCGAAAACGGTTTCCGAATGTTCCGTTATTTGACGTCATCACGCCGGCAGTTGCGGCCGTGATCCAGCAGGCGCCGGATCGCGTCGGCGTCATCGGCACGCGGGCAACAATCGGCAGTGGCGTCTATGAAAAGCGCATCAAGCAACAGCTGCCGAAAACGAAGGTAATCAGTCAGGCGTGCCCAATGCTGGTGCCGCTCATTGAGGAAGGATTAGCGGAGTCTTCAGACACCACGCGGTTTGTCCGGCGCTACCTTATTCCGATGCTCCAACATCAGGTACAGGCGCTGGTGCTTGGCTGTACGCACTACCCTTTCGTTAAGCAAGCGATCGCGCGCAAGATGGGCAAACGCACAACCATCATTGATTCCGCTGAAGTGACCGCAATGGCGGTCGCGGAATATGTCAAGCAGCACCGGGAAGTCATCCAGGGCGCTACTGGTCTGCCTGCTGGTAGGCAGGGCGTCACACTCTTATTCTCCGATTTGGCGCCGCACACCGAGGCGCTGGCCCGCGCGTGGGCCGGGAAAAACGTCCGGCTTGAGGGAGTTCCCCTCGACGTTATCGAAGGAAAAAGGTAG
>CAYWEH010000034.1:0-8531 GCA_964457305.1 uncultured Gammaproteobacteria bacterium | reverse complement strand
TGCTTCGATACGATCGAACGGAATCCTTTTCGGAGCGTCGGCTTATGGACGTAGAACTCGTCCGGCGAGACGGCGCCTTGGACGACGTTCTCGCCTAACCCGTACGCCGCATTAATAAGTACAACGTCTTTGAAACCAGATTCGGTGTCAATCGAGAACATCACGCCCGAAGCGCCCTTGTCCGAGCGCACCATCTTCTGGATGCCAATAGACAAGCCAATGCGGAAGTGGTCGAAGTGCTTATCCACGCGGTACGAGATGGCCCGGTCGGTAAAGAGCGAGGCAAAACATTTTTTACACGCCTCAAGCAACGCTTCTGGACCCCGGATATTCAAATACGTCTCCTGCTGACCGGCGAACGAGGCGTCGGGCAGGTCTTCCGCCGTCGCCGAGGAACGGACAGCGACATCCACCTGCTGGCCATACTGCTTTTCCAGCTTTCGGTAATTCTCGACAATCGTCGCCTGGAGATCTTCCGGCAGCTCGGACTTCAAGATGGTCTGCCGAACCTTCAATCCACGGGTGCGGAGGTCGCGGAGGTTATGCGTGTCAAGCCCGCGCAAGATGCGACGGATCGTCTTGTCGATCTTCGCGGACTTAATGAAATGGAAGTAGGCGGCTGCCGTAATGGCGAACCCGTTGGGAACGCGAACCCCGAGCGGTGTCAGCTTGGCGACCATCTCGCCCAGCGAGGCGTTCTTGCCGCCGACTGTGGGAACATCAGTGACGCGAAGATCTTGAAACCAGCGGATGAACCGGCCCGGTCTGCCGCCAGGCGGGCGCCGGCGGGAACGGTGTTTCGTCATGCGTGTTTTCGTTTAGGTGGGTGTGATTCGCCCAAGAAGACATGCCTAGTCGTGATGTGGTGTGTCAGGGCAAAGCCGGTGGCGCTGGCCACGAGAATGCCGACGAGGGCAACGAGAACGGGCAGCCGCACGAGGTCGGTCAGCGCATACCCATTGCGATACGATGCGACCTCGGCCAGGGCAAAAAGGAAACCGAGCGGTAGCCCAACGGTCCAGCCGACCGTAAAAAGATGAATCTCGCGGCCGCGGCGCAAGACCACCCGAACGCCCAGCACGACGAACAGCACGAGAACGAGCGTCCAAATATAGATGGGTGGTGCTTTGAACGCGATCAAAGAGGCGCCCGCAATCGCAGCAACAATCGCCAAGGTGCTCGTGAGCTGGCTGAACTGTTGGAGCGTCCAGCCCCCAATCTTCACTACGCCGCTCGGTGTTGATTTCCTCATCGCTATCTAGTATAGCGCGCTTCGAGACCTTTGAGAAAGGCCGGCGTTGGTGTATGGTCAGGCTGTCGCCGGACCAAAAACAAAGGATTGACATGCCCTTTTCACTCTTTGTTCAACACCGGGAACCGCGACCGAGGTGCATCTATCGGGATTGTCCCCGCCAAGACCTCATCAAATGCGGCAACCGGCAACGGTTCCCGAATCCGCACCATGTCTGCGGCCGGCACGTCCACGGTGGCGTCGACGAAGCCGGTAATCAATACTGTTCACCCGAGTGCTGGAACAAGCACATGAAAGAAACCTCCTCTGTGTGACCCTCCCTATGGTCACCAGAGGAGCATTTCGTTCTCTCACAACTTCGCCGTCGCAGCCGTCTCGTTCAGGACGGCGGTTTCCATTTCTTCGGCAATCGCGCGAAACCGTTCTGCCCACCGGCCATCCAGATGGCTGACCAGCTTCACCCGCCATTCGTTTCGACGTTCGCGGTACTCTGAACGTTCATGATCACGAGCCGCAACCACCTGCTGCCGCAACGAAACGCGATTATCGATGACCGGCCCGAAGGGAATATGGGATGATTTTTTTATCATGAGTATCGGCCGGTTGAAGATCAGCCACTCAACGCTTGAGGACGAGAGCATACCGAGGAGCAAGCCGGCATCACGCAAGTGCGGCAGCGCCCCAGCCTCGCAGGTCACCAAACGCACATTCGGAGGGAGCTTCTCGAGTTGCTGGCGGACGTATGTCGGGTCAACCCGACGGGGATTCGGCCGATCGATTTGCAGCAAGGCATGGAGGAGGAAGGCGATCCGGTACTCGCCCAGTTCACCGAGACGATCGCAGATCTCAAATGCGCTCCGTGCCCGTGCCCAGCTCGAATTGATGGCGAGCGCGTGCGCATCGGCCGGTTGCGGCCGCCAGACGGCCAAGAATGCTTCACCGTATGGCCAACCCACGGCGATGATCCGCTGGTCCGGCCGGTGTTCGCGCCAGACCGAACTGTCGAGCTCGCCAATGGTTAGGGCGACGTCCAGCGAATCATGTTGCTTCAAGATTTGTGCCCACGGCATGACGACCCCGTGGTAAATACGGACGAGTCGGATGTGCGGGTAGCGCTCGCGCAGCCGAAACCACGCCACCTGACTGCCAAGCGTCACGTAGACCACGGCACAACGACGCGCCGGTCGAAAGTCGCGGAGCGCGGCCAACGGCCAAAACCCAGGTTCAGGCTGCCCGACGTCGCTGAAGAGATACTTCCGCGCCCGCGGCAGCGCGCGAAAAAAAGGCAAGGCGTTGTTGTAACAATGCCACTGTTCGACAAGGAAAACGTGGTCAACCGCCTCGTCGTCGAGGCGGGCTGGCTCCGGTGACCACAGTGAGGTTGCGAGCATAGGGGAAGGCGACTCTTACGGTATCGCATGTTCGACGTTTAGACGCAACCCCAGTATGTTGGTCTGCCTCAACGATCGGAAACGACGTTTGCCCGAGCGGCCTGGCTATGCCGGGGGCGAAGGTCGAGCGGGGGTCACTGGTCTGAAAATCCTTTCAGCCGTCAGAAAATCCGCGAGATACGAAGCGCTGGAGCGAGGAGCGAACCGAGGCGTCCGGCAAAGCCGGACGTCGAGGGAGCACCGAAGCGAAGCGCGCGCCCGAAGGGTCAGCAATGCGAAAGGACCGGATTCATTCCGGTCCTCGCACCGCAGATAGCTCGCGATTTTCTGACGGCTGATTACATATCCATGCCGCCGCCCATGCCCATACCACCCATCCCCGGCATGCCAGCACCGGGGTTGCCGTCTTTCTTCTCGGGCTTGTCGGTCACGGCCGCCTCGGTCGTCAGAAGGAGTGCCGCAATGGACGCTGCGTTCTGCAGGGCCGAACGGGTCACTTTGGTCGGGTCAACGATACCGGCCGCGGTCAAGTCCTGAAACTCGCCGGTGGCCGCGTTGTAGCCGTGGCTGCCCTTCGCCTTTTTGACTTCTTCGACAATGACCGAGCCCTCTTGGCCGGCGTTTGTGGCAATCTGACGAATCGGCGCTTCGAGGGACCGCTTGAGGATGGCCAAGCCGATCTTCTCTTCCACGTTGTCGGTTTCCACCCCATCGAGGCTGGCGATGGTACGAAGCAATGCGACGCCGCCGCCCGGGACAATACCCTCGTCGATAGCCGCCTTGGTCGCCTGAACGGCGTCTTCGATGCGGTGCTTCTTCTCTTTCAATTCCGTCTCGGTGGCCGCACCGACTTTCAATACGGCCACGCCGCCGGTGAGCTTGGCCAGACGCTCTTGGAGCTTCTCTTTATCGAACTCCGAGGTCGTGTTCTTGAGTTCGTTGCGGACTTGCGCGACCCGATCCTTAATGTGGGCCTCGTCACCTTTACCGCCGACGATGGTCGTATTCTCTTTCGTCGCGATCACTTTGTGGGCATGACCCAGGTCGGAGAGTTCAACAGACGTTTCACCCTTGTCCGCGAGCTTCAAACCAACCTCTTCGGAAATAACCCGACCGCCGGTCAACACCGCGATGTCTTGGAGCATTTCTTTCCGCCGATCGCCAAAACCCGGGGCTTTCACCGCCAAAACGTTGAACGTGCCGCGAATTTTATTCACCACGAAGGTCGCGAGCGCCTCGCCCTCGACGTCTTCCGCGATGAGCACTAAATCCTTCTTGCCGGATTGGGCGACTTTCTCCAGCACCGGTAAAATGTCGGCCACGGCGCCGATCTTCTTATCCGTGATCAGAATAAGCGCATCCTCGTAGACCGCCTCCATGCGCTCAGCATTGGTCACCATGTACGGTGAGACGTAGCCGCGGTCGAACTGCATCCCCTCGACAATCTCCTTCTCCAGACCGAAGGTCTGCGATTCCTCGACCGTAACCACGCCGTCCTTGCCGACTTGATCGATAACCTCCGCAATGGCTTGGCCGATCTCGGGATCCTGCGCCGAAATGGCTGCGACTTGCGCTATTTCGTCATTCGACTTTACGGGTTTCGAGATGTCTTTCAAGGCTTTCAGCACCGCCTGGACGCCCTTCTCGATCCCGTGTTTGATCATCATCGGGTTCGAGCCGGCGGCGACGTTCTTCATGCCTTCCTCGATCATCGCCTGGGCGAGCAGGGTGGCGGTCGTGGTGCCGTCGCCGGCGACGTCGTTCGTCTTCTCGGCCACCTCGCGCACGAGCTGCGCGCCCATGTTCTCGAACTTGTCCTCCAGCTCGATCTCCTTGGCGATGGTCACGCCGTCATTCGTGATGGTCGGCGAACCGAAACCCTTGTCGAGCACGACATTCCGACCCTTCGGGCCGAGGGTGATCTTCACGGCATTGGCGAGTTGGTCGACCCCGCGCTTGAGTGCCGCGCGCACCCGCTCATCGAAAAGTAAATCTTTGGCCATAGTGATTCGTTCCTTCCTTTACTCAACAACCGCTAAGACGTCCTCGTCTTTGAGGACCTTGTATTCAACCTTACGACCACCGAGCGCATTCATTAACGCCTTAGCGCGACTTGGCTCGCCATCGTCCCCGCCTTCGACCTCCACATCCTCGCCGGCATACTTGCCGAACAGGACCTTATCGCCGACCTTGAGGCCCAGCTTCTGGATTTTCTCGCCGGAGCCGATCGAGATAACCTCGCCTTGCTCCTTCTTCTCCTTCTCAACCGTGTCGGGCAGGACAATCCCAGACTTGGTGACTTCCTCCTGGGTGAGGGGTTTGACGATCACACGATCGCCGAGGGGTTTGAGCTTCATCGTACGTTCATTAATAATACTTTTCTGAAGGAATTAGCAGTCAAAACGCATGACTGCTAATCCAGGCATAGAGGATTGTACGGGGAGTTTTATCCCCTGTCAAGGGGGTTTCCGGTCGCGGGAAGAAAGGGGGGAAGGAGTAGGCAGGAAGCAAAAAAAGTGGCTGCTTTTCTACGCCCCTGACTGCTTTTCTCCTTACTTCTTTCTCTTTATTTCAAATGCCAAGCTGCTCGCACTGCTTCAGAAAACGCTCGCGGTACTGGGCGCGCCGGTCTTGCTCATGGAATTTCAGCACGTCGTCGGTCACGACTGCCGACCCCGTTGCGGCGGTATTCGGTGCGAGGCGCATCTTCCCCTGCTGGAGCAGGCGCTCAAGTGATTCGAGCTGGTCGCCGAGCCAACCGCCGAGGAGCGTTTCCCAAAAATGCTTCAGCTGCGCCGCCCGGAAGCTAAAGATACGCGGCCGCGGGATCACGGAAAAAGCGTTCGGCAAATACTCTTTGACCCAAGTGTTCTGACGGCGGATCTGGGCCAGAAGATTGTCCGGGTCATAGAGCGGTACCAACTGGTCAACCCAGAACGCGAAGTACGGGTCCTCCGGTTTGAGGAGAAGCGGGGAATAATCCAGCGCGTTATCGGTGACAAAAAAAGACAGACAGATTCGGTTCGCGATCCGCTTCCCCTGGCGCCGCACACCGAGGAGCGACGTGAGAAACGTCACCCAAAATCGGGTGAACCAGAGCCGGCCGCGTCGGACAACAATGAAAACGTCAATGTCGCTGTCCGGCCGGGCATTCGAGATGGCGACGGTGTTGCACACGGCAACGAACCGGAGGAAGGGGATGCTCTGCAGCCAGCGGACGGCGCGCTCGGCGCGTTGCCACTTCTGCGCATTCTCCTGTCGTCGCTCCAGCCGGAACGCGACGATCAGCGAACGATTCGGCAAATGGAAAAGGTCTCCGGTCACTCCGACCTGCCGCTCCGCGGTGAGCGTTTCGAGCGCTGCCGCAAACGCGTCCCGGGTGGGTGCTGATCCCGATTGCCCATACCACCACCGCCACAGCTCGTCCTTCGCCAACGGGTAATCAAACTGATCAAACCAGACCAGCGTTCTGATGATACCGGCAGGAACCTCGCCCATGCAAAAGCATCTTCCACTAGGCCGGGAGGACTGTCAATGACGCTGAGACGATCTTTGGGGTAATCGTCGGCAGGAGATTCAAGAAGTGCACGCCGAACACGAGCATCCCGGCGGTCAGCGCGATGAGAAACAGTGCGCCGATGATGATGTGCCGGTGCTGCACCTCGTAGCGGACGATAACCGTCACGAGCAGTGCGACCGAGAGGAATACCAGGAGGAGGACGAACAGCGTGTTGCTCGTCGCGAGCGAATTACGCACCAGGGACGCCAGGGAAGGCGAGACTTCGAGGTTCGGTGGCGGGACGACCGACGCCTCCTTCTTCAGTTCCCCGGTGGGCGTGATGCCTTCGCTCGTGACCGGTTCCGCTGCCTGATCCGTCGCCGGCTGGCTCGGCGGGGTCGTCTCCGTACTCGCGATCGGCGGCAGTGGCTGCAGATCGACGTTCGCGGGCTCAACGGTCACTGTAAAGGTCACTTCGGAATCCGGGATGACCGAACCGTCGCTCAAACGGAGGACAAACCGTTCGGCGTAGACGCCAGTTTGCTCCGGCGCATGGATCGTGAACACCCAGCGGCCAATCGACCCGGGCGCGACTTCGGCCGGCGCCAGTAAAGCCGCTCGGCTCGGACTTACCCAGCTCGTGGCGGCGAGGCGGCTCGCTCGATCCAGCGGCGCGGTGGTATCGAGAGCAACGGCGTTCGGACCCTCACGCTGCCAGGGTACCGTCCCCTCATTCTTGAATTCGATGGACAGCACGGCGTTGTCACCGGTGGTGACCGTCACCTGTTCGAAATTCTGGCCCGGATGGGTAGCGCGGAACGGCGGAACCGGCGTAGGCGCCGGTTGGGTATCGGACGCCGGCGTACGGCTTCCGGCCGGCGGCTGGCTGCTTCCTTGGCTCGGCGTCTCTTGCGCCGCGGCGACGGCGACCGGCCGGGTGACGACGTTCACCGGTTTCGCGAACATCTCCACCAAGACTGTGGTCTTGCGACCTTGGAACTCCCCGCTCTTCACGGCGAAGCCGACTTGCGTGTACTTCGGACTCAGAATATTCGCCCGGTGACCAGACGAGTCCATGAGTGTCTGGTGGGCGATGTCGGCGTCGGAAAAATCCAACGCCAAGTTCTCGCCGGCCGTCGCGAACTTGTAGTTTTGGTCCTTGATCCACTGCCAAAACTTCTTGCCCTGCGGATTCGTGTGGGCGAAGTACTGTCGGTCAAGGAGATCGTTCGCTTTCGCATCGGCGGCCGCCGTCAGTTTCGGATTGACGGTCAACTTTTTTAGTCCCGTATCCGTGCGCGCCGTATTGGTCAGTTCGACAAAACGATCAACGGTCGCACTTGAGAAAAACCCGGGATTTGGGTAGACGATAAAAAGCAGCGCCGTCACCAAAACCTTTACCAGAACGATGCCAACCGCATACCCAACCAAGGCTCGCGGCCGCAGCGCGTGCGGACGAAAATCATTCCCCTCGTGCGGTATGAAGGCGTGTTGCAAATGGCGCCGCACCTGTTTGCCAACAGGCCGGACCCGATGATGGAACGGCATCGGACGCGCGACGAGTCCCCTCGGTTTGGTTATTCGTTTCCGCCGTGGACTGGCCATGGGATGCAATTAACGATAACGGAAAACAATAGCAAAAAAAAGTGGTTATGTCAAGGGGAGCCACCTTGGGTTCAAACCACTAGCGCAAGGGGAATGGAATCTCTAGCGTTATGCTCATGAACACTCCATACACCAGACTTGCCCCCGAAGAACGAGAAATGATCAGCCGCGGCCTCTCTGCTGGCTGGACCCTGACGACGATTGCCGCCATCATCAACCGTGACGTCAGTACGGTCTCTCGGGAGGTGGGGACGAACTGCACCTACCGGCGCTGTTACCGGGCCCTGCGCGCGCATGATCGAGCGATGGCAACCCGGCATCGCCCCAAACAACCCAAGAGACTTGATCGGGATCAGACGTTGCGCGACTACGTTTTCACCAAGCTCCGGCAGCAATGGTCCCCCGAGGAGATTGCCAAGCGTTTGCGGCATGAGTACCCTGACGATGAGCCTATGCAGATTTCCCACGAAAGTATCTACGCCTATCTGTACTGCCTGCCGCGTGGAAGCTTACGGAAAGAACTCATTGCCTGCCTGCGGCAGGAACGGAAGCTCCGCCAGAATCGCAAGCGTGGCCATGCCAAACGGAGCAGTATTACCGATGCCATTTCCATTACCGAACGGCCAGCTGAGGTGGCTGATCGTACCGTCCCGGGGCACTGGGAAGGCGACCTCATTATTGGCAAAGACCAACGGAGCGCTCTCGGTACCTTAGTGGAGCGAACCACCCGATACCTGCTCTTGGTCGCCCTCAGTGGCCGTGATGCGCACACCGTCCGGCTAGC
>CAYWEH010000033.1:0-8815 GCA_964457305.1 uncultured Gammaproteobacteria bacterium | reverse complement strand
GCTCGGTGTGGCGCTCGGGCGTCTCAAGACCGGCACGTGCCCGCGCCTCGATGGCTTTCACCTGCGCTTTCGTGAAGCCGCCCGATGAGTTCAAATCCCACCCACCCCGAAGAGTTTAAGGGTTCCCGACAAAGCCGGGATTAATTCGTGTTGATCGATACCATAGACGATACGTCAGGTTGGCAATGAGCAAACTTCCGAGCAACACATCGGGTAGGGCAAGCCTGAAGACGAGCTGGATAATGAGGCTCCCGATCAACGCGAACTCGTAGATCCACAGCCACGGTGCCCGTACCGGTGAGGTCATCGGCTCGGGAACCATGACCAGCCCGAAAAGCAGAACGGTTGGGTCGAAGACGAGCCACGTTGCCGTCACGAGCGAATGATTCAGAAGGCCAAGGACGAGGAAGTAACCGCTGAAGAAAAGCACCGGGATCGACAAACGTCGCATCCGCCAGAGGGTGAACCCCACGAGGGCCAAGAGCCATGGAGTCCAGGGCGATCCGTAGACTCCCCACCAGGAGGCGGTCGGCCAACCCAAGAATCCGGCGCTGACGAGTCCAAATCCAGCTGGGTTGAAAATGTGGCGTCCGCGGAAACGGAGAAAATATTTTGAGCTAATCGTTAATCCCACTATCCCTAATGTCAGGTACCAGGGGGAAAGTGGGGAAGCAATGAGTGACAGCAACAGTCCAGTCACGAGCGCAGAGGAAGGGAACCCGCGGTGCCCACGGAATCGTCTGACCAGCCAATCGAGGACGACCGTGATCACAACAGTGATCAGCGGTCTCGTCAGTGAGCCCGTTGGGATGCCATGCAGCAGGAGTACTGCGCCGAGAATGGCAGCCACGCGGTGCCGTGGGTCTCGCAGCGCACGTTGGACAAATGTGAACATACAGCGGAATGAACTAGCCTGGCCTCGGCGATACGTCATTGATAGTATTTCATAAGTTGCACTAGTTGACGAGCCAGGCGTATGATTTCAGTGTTGTCGTTGCGCATCCGAACTTGTAGTTACTCGATGACGAACTCTTGAATTGCAGAATACTCGGTGGTATTGAGCAGCCAAGTTTCCGGCAAGGCCGGGCCAGGCTCCGCCTGGCGAACATCGTTCCAGGCAGACTGAAGAGTGAGACGGGGGAAACCGTTTAACTATTCGGTCGTATCGTGACCGAATAGGTTTTGCGGATATCTCGGTGTATAGTGAAAAAGCAATGCCGCAAAAACACCAACCGATGAAAAAGATTCTCCTGCCCATCGCCATGGTCATCCTCACGGTGGCCCTTTTGACTGCCAGACGCATCAACCCTTCATCGTACGCATCGGCTGGCTGGCAGCAAGGCGCCGGGCCACTGGGCGGCACGGTCACGAAAATGCTCACGGTGAACGGCAAGCTCTGGGCAGCGCTCTACTCCGGCGGCATCTATGAGTTGCGTAATGGCACCTGGACGCAGATCGGCATCAACCATGGTTTGCCCGAGAATCGGACATTCGACATCGTGCCGGACCCGGTCAACACACAGAATGTCTACGCGGGACAGATGATTGCCTGCGGCGCCAAGTCCGGGGACGGCGGCGCCAGCTGGTTAGGGTTGTGCGACAATCTTCTCGCTGCCGCGGATTCGCCGAATTTCAGCTCGTTTACGCTGGCCATCGACCCTGACGATTCGAACACGCTCTACCTTCCCGGGCATCGCCACGACCAGACAAGCCTGCTGCTTGTTTCCACTGACGGCGGCGCAACCTGGGGAAATCGCTACACGTTTCCGGAACACCTGGATTTCAGCCATCTCGTGTTCTTCAACAACGTCATGTACCTGGCAACGCGCAGCAACGGCGTGTACGTATCAACAGACAAAGGAGCGTCGTGGACAACGCACAACAACGGCCTGGGCTCGCTCCAGGGCATCCGTCTTGTCGCATTCAAGAACCATCTGTACCTGGTCGGCGGGTTGTTTCAGTTCAACGTGCGTGAAGGCGGCGCACTGTATCGCTTGAGCGATGATGGAACGTCTTGGTCTGCCGTGGCCGGCCCAAAGTACGTGACCGGCGGATTTGCCAACGCCGCCGGCATCTGGATCGGCGGAGAAGGCGCTGCGCTGTGGAAGTCCTCGGACGGAACGACGTTTTCGAAGCTGGCCGCCAAGGGGTTACCGATGGCCGCGGGCTTTGTCGGTGAAATCGTTG
Organism: uncultured Gammaproteobacteria bacterium; assembly: GCA_964457305.1. Classification (GTDB taxonomy): domain Bacteria; phylum Patescibacteriota; class Patescibacteriia; order SBBC01; family JACPUP01; genus CAYWEH01. The sequence continues at coordinate 6,628 of CAYWEH010000033.1, read as the reverse complement.
CGGACGGCAACACCATCTCTGTCGGCCTGGCCGGCACCGGCATTTTTCGCTCGACCGACGCAGGGAAAACGTTTGCCGAATTCAACACGGGGCTCAAGGCCATTGCCACGCGCGAAGTGCATGTCAATCCGAAGAATGCCAATCAACTCTATGTGGTCACTTGGGATCGGCTGGGAATGTATTATTCTAAAAATGGCGGAGCCAGCTTCACATCTTTCGGGACCGACTACAATTTCTTGACGACAGCACCCGATCCGCAGAATTTTCGTCATTTCTATGCCGGTGGCGATCGTTTTTTTGAGGGGACGATGTCCAAGTCAAAGGTTGTGTGGACGGAGGGGAAGAAACCCGGGCCAGCCGGTTCAGTCATAAAGGCCTTGGCAGTTCATCCCAAGAAACCAGAAATCGTGTTCGCGGGGATCGCCAAAGAAGTCGCCGAGACGCCGCCTGGTTACGGCCTCTATTACTCCGTCAATCGCGGCAGAAATTGGAAGCGGGCTTCCGGCGTTCCCCAGGCGGCCGTGTACTCGATTCTCTTTGACCCGAAAAATACCAAAAACGTCTATGCGTCAGCCTTAAGCGCCGGCGTCTATAAAAGTACCAATAGTGGAAAAACCTTTGCGAGGATTGGCGGCGAGCGACTGAAGTATAGTTACCGTCTCGCCATGGATCCGAGCAATCCCAATCATCTCGTGGCTGGATCGCAGCTCTTTTTTGCCGGACTTTCCACGGCAGACCAGATTTCCGGCAAGTACGGCGGGCTGTTTGAGACCAAAGACGGCGGCACATCCTGGACCGAACTCACCGCGGGGATTCGGAACTACGGTGACGTTGACGACCCCGAAGGCTTTCAGGGCTGGAAATACAATTTTGGCCATTTGCCCAACTACGAACAGATCCTGATTGATCCGAAGAACCCGAAGCATATTACTGTCGGCCATCATGGCGAGTCAGTGGTGAGCACGACCGATGGCGGCGTTACGTGGCAGAAGCAGGGCCAGGGTATGATTCCAGGCAACATGCATAACTATGCCTATTGTCTGGGGCAATCAAAAACTGGCAATAAAATCTATTCGTGTACCTGTGGCCGCGGGCTGTTTAGTGGCACCGTGTCGCCGACATCAGGACAAGTCGCCTGGCAGGCAACGCGATTGAGCGTCCCCGCCGCCTATGCCCAGGAAGTTCGTAGCTTTCCGCAGCCGAAAAATGCCGGCCAAGCGCGGACTCTCCTTCTGTTGAGCGGCGCCGAGTACAATCATCCGCATTGACCGAACTGTTCCCAGCCCACCTTCCGCCACGCTTACGGCCGGGCTTCGGGGTTTCACCCCTCCGCGGTCAGCGAGCACTTTTTAATTTGTCCCCTTGTAATATATTTTCCGCGGCGCTATCGTGAGGTTTTTTGCGACCTGGGGGAGGGTGCTTTGAATCAACGCACCCTCCCCCTGCGTCGCGCCACCCCCACCCTTCCATATTCGAGCTTGGTCGGAGCAACGCGGTTGGCACTCCCCCGCCATGCGGCGGGGTCTGCCAATCGCTGCCGGGCAGGGCTTTGTTTTGTTTCTTTTTCTTTTTCCGTCTGGTAAAATATTTTCCGCGGCGCTATCGTGAAGCTCTATTTTCAGTTTCCGCGCCTGTGGTAGCAGAGCGCTTTTGATAAAGGATTGGCGAGTGGTAGAATGGGTATGAACACCTCAATATGGTACAGAATCGCCCCATTCCCTTCTTTCTGATCGCCTCGCTCGTCGTGGCCGGGTTCGTTTCCCTCCTTGTTCACAGGCCGAGTAACGATGCCCAGGCGAAGGCGAAAGTCGAATTCTCCAGTCCGGAATGCGGCGAGAACGAGTGCTGCGGATCCCCCGCGTCCGCTCCCCCGACAGAACCGCAGTGTCCGTCGCCACCTCCGGGCTACCGGTTGAGAAATCCGGGAATTCCCAGCGGGGCGCTCTGTCGCGGTGCCTGCGGGGTGGATTGTAATCCTAATGCCTGCGCGGCCGTACCCAACTTCGTTTTGTGCGTCGGCAATGCAACCAGCCATAGAAACTGTCATTATCCTGTTACGGAGTGTGGCAGTCATCCGGCCTGCCGCACGCACGACCAGTGCTACGACAATTGTGTCGCGTTCCTCCCCCCGGCGGAGGTGGCGAATTGTCAGCGCGGCTGTGATCTGCAGTGCTTAGATGAGTGGCCCGATCTGGACTGCGCGGCTTGGGCTCTGGGGAATGGTCCGCAACCCGACCGCCTTAGGTATACCAGCCCGCCAGTTGTCGGTGGACTGTTTCCTGGCCCGTGTCCTTAGAACGTCTCCCGACGAGCATCCCGGAAAAAGTAAGACAAACAAACTAACGTTTCCGGCCGCGCAGGGCGAGCGAAGTCTAACTAGTGGCGTAGACCCAATTTTTTCAGCGCCTGGCTTATCGTGGAAATCGGCAACCCCATGACATTGAAGAAGTCGCCCTCGATTTTTTTGATGAGCACCGCACCCTTGAGCTGGATCGCATAGGCCCCGGCTTTGTTGAGCGGCTCGCCCGTGCCCACGTACCAGCGGATATCTCGATCGGTGTAGCGGTCCATCACCACGCGCGTTTCCACTGTGCCTTGGACGTGGTGTCTGGTTCGTCCGTCAATAATACAGTAGCCAGTGATGACCAAGTGCGTTTTTCCGCGCAGGAGTTTCAGCATCCGCCGTGCTTCTGTAGGCGTATGGGGTTTACCCAGGCGATGATTGCGGAATACGATGAACGTGTCGGCGGCCAACACGACCGCCTCCGGGTACCGTTTGGTAACCGCCTCCGCCTTGCCGCGGCTCAACACCCTCGCCAGTTCCTTCGGCGGCAGGGGCAGGGTCATATCTTCCTCATAGCCGCTTTCGACTGTGTGGAACGGAAGGCCGAGGAGCGCGAACAGCTCTTTGCGACGGGGTGATGTTGAGGCGAGAATGATGCGAGTCCTGCTCATGCACTACATCCTACAACAGCTTTCTCGAGAACACGAGAAAATAGCCAAACCGGGTAACGTATCGGCCGCGGAGGCCGAGCCGAAAAAAATAAAGCCTATAATGCGGTTGACGGCCGCAACCGACCGAGCCGATGCGAGTGTCGGTTGCGTTGCCGCAAGGGGACGGCAGGTGGAAAGGGAGGGGTAGGCGCGGTCTACCCCGCACGCTTGCGGGGTGGTCGCAAAAAACAGGCCGGCGGAGCCGGCCAAACCCCCTGCCCATTAGGGCATTTACGCCTCAGGCGCAGCCGGTTCTGTCGCCGCCGCCTCTTTCTTAAACTTACACCCCTTGCCCGAGCATCGCAGCACGCCCTTGGCGCCGTAGACCAGAAGATCTCCAGACTCAGGACACTTTTCACCAGTCGGTTTGCTCCAGAGCGCGAACTTGCAATCGGGATAGCGGTTGCAGGAGTAGAAGACCTTGCCGAAGCGCGAGCGTTTTTCGATGATGTCGCCCTGGCCGCATTTGGGGCATGTCACTCCGGTTTTTTTCTCGATGTTCTTTATGTACTTGCAGTCGGGGTAGCGCGAGCAAGAGATGAACGGTCCGAAGCGGCCGAACTTTTTAACCAACTCGCCCTCGCCGCACGTCGGGCACTTTTCGCCGGTTTTTTCCGGCTCGGGGCGCGAACCAATGGTACCGTCGCCGTTCAAGGGCTTGGTGTTCTTGCAGTCCGGGTAGCCCGTGCAGGCCAAGAATTTGCCGAAGCGGCCCATCTTGATGACCATCGGCTTGCCGCATTTCTCGCAAACGTGGTCGGTTGCTTCCTCGGTCAGTTCCTTCTTCGACACTGTCTCGGTTTTCTCGGTCAGGTGTTTCTTGAACGGTTCGTAAAATTCGCGGATGACCGGCACCCATGGCTTCGTGCCTTCGGCGATTTCGTCCAACTCCTCCTCCATCTTGGCGGTGAAGGAGTAGTCCACGATTTCCGGAAAGTGTTCGATGAGGACTTTGGTCACGAGCGCGCCCATGTCCGTGGGTTTCAAGCGCCGCTCCTCGCGCAAAACATAGCCGCGGTCAATAATGGTGGCTATGGTCGGCGCGTACGTTGAAGGCCGGCCAATGCCGTTTTCTTCCAGTTTTTTCACCAAGCCGGCTTCGGAGTAGCGGGCTGCTGGCTCGGTGAAGTGCTGCTCGGGCTTCAGTTCCTTGGCCTCGACTGCATCGCCGGTCGTGAGTTTCGGCAGTTCCGTTTCTTTGATCGAATCCGGGTAAATCTTGAGATAGCCGGGGAACGCGGTGATTTGGCCGGTCGCGCGGAACACGTAGCCGTCGTTCGCAATGTCCACGGTGGTGGCGTTCAGGCGCGCCTCGGCCATTTGCGAGGCCACGGCGCGGCGCCAGACGAGGTCGTAGAGTTTGGCCTGGCCTGGGTCAAGGACAGCTTTCACGTCGTCAGGCTTGATGGTGACGTCGGTCGGCCGGATGGCCTCGTGGGCTTCCTGCGCGCCCTTCGACTTCGTCTTGAAGGTCCGCGGGGAGGGGTAGTCCGCGCCGAACTCTCTTTTGATAAGCGTCGACGCCTCGCGGATGAATTTCTCGGACAGGTTTAACGAGTCCGTGCGCATGTACGTGATCAGGCCGACCGAACCCTGGCCCGGGAGTTCCACGCCTTCGTAGAGCTGCTGGGCGACGCGCATGGTCTGCCGCGCCGAATAGCCGAGACGCCGGTTGGCGTCCTGCTGCAGGGTCGAGGTCGTGTACGGCGGCAGGGGGTTGCGCTTGACCTCTTTCTTCGCGACATCGGCAACTTTGAACGTTGCACCTTCGAGGGCTTTCAGGATTTCGTCCGTCTTGGCTTTCGAGTTGAGGTCGAATTTCTCTAAGGTCTTCCCGTCTATTTTTGCCAACCGGGCTGGGAAGGTCTGCTCATTCTTCGTCGCGAAGGTTGCCTCGATCGTCCAGTACTCTTGGGCTTTGAATGCCGCGATTTCCTGCTCGCGTTCGACAATCAACCGCAGGGCGACCGATTGGACGCGGCCGGCCGAAAGTCCGCGCGCGACTTTCTTCCACAGGAACGGTGAGAGTTCGTAGCCGACCAGCCGGTCAAGCACGCGCCGGGCTTGCTGGGCGTCCACCAGGCGCAGGTCAAGCTCGCGCGGGTTTTCCAGCGCGTGTGTGATGGCCTCTTTGGTGATTTCGTGGAAGGTGATGCGCTTGAGTTTGGCTGTGTCGGCGCCAAAGAGTTCGGCCAAGTGCCAGGAAATGGCCTCACCCTCGCGGTCTTCGTCAGTGGCGAAGTAGACGGCGCTGGCCTTCGCCGCCGCCCTTTTCAGGGCAGTGACAGTCTTTTCTTTGTCTTTCGGCACCTCGTATTTCGGTGCAAAATCATGCTTGATATCAATGCCGATTTTACTCTTGGGCAGGTCGCGGATATGCCCCATGGACGACTCAACCTGAAAGCTCTTCCCGAGGAAGCGGGAGATGGTTTTGGCCTTGGTCGGCGATTCGACGATGACGAGGTCTTTGGCCACGAGGGTGAGTGGAAACGATATCCGTTCTGATGGCGCGCTGGTCAGGGAGCAGGCGAATGCGTCCGGCAAGCTCGAGTACCGAAAGCAGGGCAGCCAGCCGCGCAACCGGTATTGTACACGCTTCGGCAAGTTGGTCAACTGTCCGTGGTGTGGTCAGCGCCTGGAGGATGCGTTCTGTTTCATTGGTCTCGGTGTTCGCGAGCGGCTGCGGGCGAGCCGACGACAAGCCGAGATACGCAATGAGATCATCAGGGTGGGTGAGGGGGATGGCCCCGCGTTTGATCAGGGCGTTCGTCCCAGCCGCCGCCGTGTTGAATGGCGACCCGGGAACGGCAAAGACGTCGCGGTTCATCTCGAGGGCCTGGTACGCGGTGATGAGCGCGCCGGAAGGTTCACCTGCCTCGATGACCACGGTGGCGCGCGTCAATCCAGCGATGATGCGATTGCGCGCTGGAAAACGGCTCTTGTGCGCTGGCGTGCCGGACGGATATTCGCTCACGAGACAGCCGCCAGCGGTCAGGATGTCAGCGGCCAGTTTCTCATGACTCGTTGGCGTTGGCTGATCGACGCCGGAGGCCAGTACCGCGATAGTCGGCCGCTGGCCGCGGACCGCCGTTTCGGCGACCGCTGCATCGACGCCGAATGCGAGACCAGACACGGTGACGACTTCCGGAAAACAGTTCAGTGATTCAACCACGAGTTTCGTGAACATGATTCCTTCGTCCGTCGCCCGACGCGTGCCGACGATGGCGACCAACGTGCGCGTGAGCGCGGCCGGGTCGCCGCGGACGAACAGCTCCGCTGGCGGATCGCCGATTTCTCTGAGCAGCGCTGGATAGACAGCAGCCGTTCTTGAGATAGTCGTCATCCGATCAGACTTGACGAAAGGCATAGGATGGTGTAGTTTACATTGTCATCGACGGGTCGTTCGTCTAAAAACGCGGGAGGTGCTGCGGTGGCCGTCAAGGCTCCGCCGAAGCAGCGATATCGGTACACGCTGAGGTGGCGGGAGGTTTTCTCGGAGCGCGAGCAGATTGCCGTCTGGCACCGGACCCAGACGTCCGCCTACTCCGATGACCAAGCCAAACTCCAAATCCGCAAACGGCTGGCCCAGCGCGGCCTGTACGTTCCCGACGAGACCGCAATGGTCATCGAGGAT
>CAYWEH010000032.1:5064-9257 GCA_964457305.1 uncultured Gammaproteobacteria bacterium | reverse complement strand
GCGCCGCCGTCGGAATAACAAATGAGATGCTTAGAAGGGTTCATGGTCGTGTTTCGCATCAATCATTTTCAGTTCGATTTCGCGGCTTCCATTCCAGGTCGAGACATTGACTTCATACACAACATCAAGTTTCTCGCCGACCGTCAACCCGTCGCCGTGCTCGCCGAACGAGAAGCCAATCATCTTCCGAGCGACGCGGTCGGCACCGGCGACGCCCAGGCGAAGGTGCTGCTGGTCGCCGCCAACGCGCTCGATGGCGGTAATCGCAACGCCTTCAGCGAGAAAACGCGGTTTCTTGTTGCCGACGCCGTAGGGCGCCAACTGCTGCAGCGCCTCGACCACCTTCCAATCGACCTGCCCAATGGGCAGCCGCGCATCGATCAGCAAGACCGGGTGTACGTCTTTTCCGGCCAAGCGCTGTTCGGCCGCGGCGGAGAACGCCTGTTCGAATGCCGGTCGGCCGTCGGCTGACGCCAAGGTAAAGCCGCACGCCTGCTCATGGCCACCGTACCGGCCCAGGTGTTCCCGGACGTCGGTCAGCGCCTCGATAATGTTCAGCGCCTCAATCGAGCGGCCCGACCCGACGACCTCGCCATTCAAGGTCCCGAGGACGACGGCCGGCTTCCCGTACTGCTGGACCAATTTGCCCGCCACCAGACCGAGGATGCCGGCCGACCAAGCCGGATCGCCAGCATAGACCACTGGTCCTGTCGGCGCCTCGCCGATTTGCTGACGGCAAGCCAGGTAGATCTCGCGGGTCATTCGCTGACGCTCGGCATTCGTCGTCGCCAGCTCTTGCGACAAGCGCAACGCCTCCGCCTCATCCTTCGTGAGGAGTAATTTGAACGCGGTCGAGGCGTGATTCAAGCGCCCAGCCGCGTTGATCCGCGGGCCGAGGATGTACGCGATATCATCGGTGGTGATAGCGCTCAATGTTTTGCCGCTGGTACGCACAAGCTCGCGCAAGCCAAGATGGCGTGACTTCCGCAAAACCGTCAACCCATAGGAGACGAGGGTCCGGTTCTCCCCGACCAGGGGCACCATGTCGGCGACCGTCGAAATGGTCACGATGTCGAGCAACCACTTCTCCCAGCCCTCGGGCAACTCGATGCCGAGCGTACGGCCATAGGACGATTTTCGCAACAGGGCTTGCACGAGTTTGAAGGCCACGCCGGCGCCGCAGAGGCCGTTGAACGGGTACCCCGACTCGGTAAACCACGGGTTGAGGATGGCCAGCGCGGCCGGCCGTTCGGGGGCTTCATGGTGGTGGTCGGTAATAATCACTTCGAGCCCGAGCGCCTTCGCCGCCGCCACCTCGGCCACGTTCGTGGAGCCGCAGTCAACCGTGATGACGACTTTTGCTCCGGCGCGCGCGACGTCCTGGAGCGCGGCCGCATTCAAACCATACCCCTCCGTTTGCCGATAGGGAATGTACACGTCCCAGACCGCCCCGAGCGCCTGCAACGTTTCGGCGAGAATGGCTGCCCCGCCAACGCCATCCGCGTCATAGTCACCGAAGACGAGCAGTTTCTCACGCGCGCGGATCGCCCGCAAAATCCGTTCGACCGCTCGCTCCATGTTGTGGAACAAAAACGGATCATGGACATCCCTTGCCCAGTCGGGGTGCAGGAACGCATCGAGCGCTCCCGGCGTGGTGATACCCCGGTTCGCCAACAGGCTAACCAGCAACGGCTCGACATCGGGAAACTGGCCAAGCACCTCCGGGGAAAGGGCGGGCCCAACGTTCCATTGGCGGTTGGAAAAACGCATGCGGGTCAGAGGTTGGGGAAGAGATTTTGACCGGTCATGTCCGAGGGCTTGGGCAAGCCGGCCAGCGCGAGCAGGGTCGGGGCCACATCCGAGAGGAGACCAAGCGGTGTCATGCCCGAGAGATCGGCTGACCGGCTGCGGTACCGGTCGACCCGCTGCGGATCGAGGCCGGTCCCGGCGACGATGAAGGGAACCGGGTTGGCGGTATGCTCCTTACTTAAGAACCCCGTCGCCACATTAATCTTCTCCTCGGCATTCCCGTGATCGGCGGTAATAAGGAGCAACCCGTTCACCGCCTGAACCGCCTCATATATCTCGCCAATGCAGTGGTCAACGGTCTCAACCGCCTTGACGGTGGCCGGGAGATTTCCGGTGTGCCCGACCATGTCGGCGTTGGCGAAGTTCGCCACGACGAACGCGAACTTCCCAGTCCCCAGCTCGCGGACGATCCGGTCGGTGATGCCGCGCGCCGACATCTCTGGCTTCTGATCGTACGACGAAACCGGCGGTGACGGGATCAGCGCCCGGTCTTCGTTCGGAAACGCCTGCTCCACCCCACCGTTGAAGAAAAAGGTGACGTGGGCGTACTTTTCGGTCTCGGCCACGTGCAGCTGGTGGAACCCGCTGTCCGAGTAGACTTTCGCCAACGGCAGTTGGACTTTCTCGGGTGGAAACGCCACCTTGACGGGCAAGGCTTGCTCGTACTCGGTCATCGTGACAAAAAACAAGTCGCGCAGGTAGGGGCCGCGGTCGAACTTCTCGAAACCGGGCAGGACGAAGACCTTGGTGAGCTCGCGCGGCCGGTCGTTGCGGAAATTGAAAAAGATCACCGCGTCACCCGATTGAACGGTCGCCACCGGCTTCCCTTCGGGGCCGACGATGACGCTCGGCGGAAATTCCTCGTCGTACACGCGCTCCCGGTAGGCCGCTTCGACGAGCGCCACCGGATCCGGTCCGCGCTGTTCGCTCTGCCCCAAGGCCATGGCCTGATAGGCCTTCGCAATCCGATCCCAGTGATTATCGCGGTCCATGGCGAAGAAACGTCCGCTGACCGTCGCCAGCCGCCCGACGCCGATATCCCGGCAGTGACTGAGGAGCTGGGTGAGGAACTTCACCCCGCTGTTGTGCGGCGTATCGCGACCATCGAGGATGGCGTGGACGAACACGTCCGTCAGCCGCTGCTGCTGACAGAGTTCCAGCAGGGCAAACAGGTGTTCAATCGAGCTGTGGACACCGCCCGACGACGTCAGGCCGATGAGGTGCAGACGGCTCCGCCGCTTCTTGACGTGCGCGATGGCTTCCCGGAACGTCTCGTTGCGAAAAAATGACCCGTCCGCGACGGCCTTGGTGATGCGCGGCAAATCCTGGAATATGATCTTCCCCGCCCCGATGTTCAAGTGCCCCACTTCCGAATTCCCAATCTCCCCCCACGGCAAACCGACGGCCTCACCCGAGGCCTGAAGCGTCACGGTTGGAGAGGCGGTCATCAAGTGGTCCAGGACCGGCGTGGCGGCAATGTCAATGGCATTGCCGCGCGACGGCGGCGCCACGCCCCAGCCATCGAGGACGAGGAGCACCATGGGCTGCCGCTTCAAAGCCATAAGTTCTCCCCGGTCATGAGCGCCGGTTTCTGCAGGCCGAGATGCGCCAGTAACGTCGGAGCAATGTCGCCTAAGCGACCCCGTTTCAGGCGACGGGTGTCTGGTTGCGCTCGACTGAAGATGAAGGGAACGGGATTCTTCGAATGTTCCGTATCGACCTCGCCGTTCGCCTTCAACATTTGCTCGGCGTTCCCGTGGTCAGCGGTCACGACCAGCGTGCCGTTCCGTTCGAGCACCGCGCGCGCCAGCCGGGCCAGCTGCGCATCGATCACTTCAATCGCTCTCACCGTTGCCAGAAAATTTCCGGTGTGCCCGAGCATGTCCGCATTGGCGTAATTGATGCCGTAGAAATCGTACTTCCCCGCCTGCAAAAAACCGAGGACCGTGTCGGTGATCTTCGGCGCGCTCATTTCGGGGACGGCGTCGTACTGCGCCACATCGGGTGACGGGATACCCAACCGGTCCTCGCCAGCAACGGGGTGGTCAAACCCGCCGTTGAAAAAGTACGTCATGTGCGCGTACTTCTCCGTCTCGGCGATATACAGCTGTTTCAGCCCCGTAAGCGCAATCGGCAGGGAATCCCGCACATCCTCGCTCGGAAACGCCGTTAGCACCGGCCCGAGATCAGGTCCGAAATCCGTCATGGCAATGAATTTCAACCGATGTGCCACAACCCGCCGCCGGAAGCTGCCCGGATTCTTCGCATTGAAATTCGGCTGGATGAAGGCTTTCGTCAGCTGACGGGCGCGGTCGGACCGCAGGTTGAAAAAAATGACCGAATCGTCGTCGCCGATCCGCCCGGTCTTCACGAACGGCTCGATG
>CAYWEH010000032.1:0-5054 GCA_964457305.1 uncultured Gammaproteobacteria bacterium | reverse complement strand
CGCCACTTCCCCTGAACCCCGCGTCAGACAGTCATACGCCCGCTCGCAGTACCGCCAGACCTTCTTCCGCTCCATCGCGTAATGCCGGCCGATGACGCTGGCAATGTGCACGTTCTTTGGCAAGACGGCGGTGAAACGATCGATCAACCGCAGGCCGGCACGCTGGTTCGCGTCGCGACCGTCAGTGAACAGGTGGAGGAAGGCCCGGGGGACCCGCTTCATCCGCACGAGCGTCAGCAACGCCAAGAGATGGTCGGGATCCGCATGCGCACTCTGGTGGGCTGAAACGAGGCCGATAATATGAAGTTTTTTCCGCTGCCGCTGCGCGTGTTCAAGGGCTTCGAGTAACGCCGGGTTCTTGAAAAACGTCCCGTCGGTGATCGCCCGCGTGATCCGCACAGCGTCTTGAACAACAATGCGTCCGCCGCCGATGTTCAGATGTCCCGCTTCGGAGTTGCCGACCTGATCCGCCGGTAAGCCAACATCGCTGCCGGATGCTGCCAACAATGTTCCGGGGGAACGTTTCAGGAGACGTTCGAGCGTCGGCGTCTTGGCGACCGTAATCGCATTCGCCTTACTCGGCCGCGCCTCGCCGAAGCCGTCCAAGATAACGAGGACCAGGGGCGAAGTGTCAGGCATGGAGTTCCTCGGCAATGGTCACCAGACGGTCATATTTGACTGCCCGTTCAGCGGCGAACGGCCCGCCGGCCTTCAAGTACGTCACGCCGAGCGCCACCGCAAAATCGGCGATGAAGGCGTCGAGTGTCTCGCCAGAACGATTCGACATGACCGTCGGGGCGTGTGCCTGCTTGGCCAACTCGCACGCCCGGACCGTTTCGGTGACGGTCCCAATTTGATTCGGCTTCAGGAGGACGCCAATCCGTAACGAACGATCAAACGCCCGACGGATGCGCGCCAGGTTCGTCGTGAGAAAATCGTCCCCGATGATGCGGACTGAACCGCCGAGCAGGTCTGAAACAATCTGCCAGCCCGGCCAATCGTCTTGATCACACGGATCCTCGATCAGCTGGAGCGGAAATGACCGCGTCCACGATTCATAGAGCCGACAGAGCTGTTCGGCGGAAACGTGGGTCTCTTCCGGCAGCAGGTGGTACGTTGCCGATGGCCGTTCAAAAAACTCCGATGCGGCCGCATCTATCCCGAACCCGGCGGTCACGTTCGCCCGATCAATGGCCTCATGGAGCAGTTTGAACACCTGCTCGTGCCCGCTGAACGGTGCGGTGTACGTCCCCTCCAAACCGGTGTCCACCCGGAACTGTTGTTCGGCCAGCACCGTCCCGAGTGTTTGGAACGCGCGGCGCACGTCGGCAACTTGCTCGGCCGTGGTCGCCGCTTCGGGAATGAGGTGGAATTCCTGCACGGACAATGGCGTTGTCGCATGCCGACCGCCTTCGATCATGTTCACGAGTGGGCGCGGCAGTTCGGTTGGCAACGTCCGTCCATACACGTTCGCGAGAAAGACGTACAACGGCTGACGGTACGAAAGCGCAGCGGCGCGGGCCAAAGCCAACGACACGGCCAAAATCGCGTTGGCGCCGAGCCGGCGCTTGTTTGGCGTACCGTCCAGCTCGATCATCGCCTCGTCAATGCGAGGCAGATCAGCCGGCCGACCCTTGAGAACAATCTGCAGTTCGCCCATGACGTTCTGGACCGCCTTGGTCACCCCTTTGCCGTTGGCGACGCCCGGGTCGTTGTCGCGGAGCTCAACGGCTTCATGCCGCCCCGTGGACGTTCCGGCTGGGACGGCCGCCGAGGCACGCGTGTTATCGGAGAGCTCGACAGTGGCTTCGACCGTGGGAATCCCGCGCGAATCGTCAACGGAACGGGCGGCGAGTCGAATAATGGTCACCATAACTATTGCACCGTGAGGGGGCGCAGGGCGGGCAGCGTCCCTTTCTCCAAAAACTTAAGCATGGCGCCGCCGCCGGTCGAGACAAAGGAAAACTTCGACAGCAAACCGACGTGCCGTACCGCCTGAACCGTTTCACCACCACCAAGGATACTCTCGCAGTCCGCCGACACGATGGCGTGCGCCAGCAAGCGCGTGCCCTTGGCGAAGGCCGGCAATTCGCAATACCCCATCGGGCCGTTCCAGATGACGGTTCCGGCCGTTTCGATGATCGCGCGGAAGAGGTCAACGGTATCAGGTCCAATGTCGAGGATAATTTCTTTTTTCCCGACTCGACCGACGGCCCGACGGACGATTGGCGCCCGGGCGGAAATGGCGGACGCCACCATGACGTCGATGGGGATTTTCAGCTTCACATCCGCCAGGTGGATTTTCCGCACCAGCCCCTCGACTTTGTTCTCAATGAGTGAACGGCCGACCTGGAGCCCCTGAACCTTCAGCACCACGTTCGCCAAGGCGCCGCCGAGGAGCAGGTAATCAACGCGTCGCAAGAGCGATCTCAGCAGCCCAATCTTCGTCGAGATCTTCGCCCCGCCGATAATGGTCACGAGCGGACGGCGAGGCTTGGTGATGGCGCGTTTCAGTGTGGCGACTTCTTCTTCAAGCAGCAAGCCGGCCGCACTCGGGAGGTATTTCGCAATCGCCACCATTGAGGCGTCAGCGCGATGCGCATTTTCAAAAGCATCATTGACATACAAGTCACCAAGCCTGGCGAGACGTTTGGCAAAAATCAGGCTGCGCGCCTTCTCGCCAGGATCAAATCGCAAGTTCTCGAGCATCAGCACTGCCCCGGGCTTAAGGGTAGCGACGGCTTTTTCCGCCACCGGACCGACCGGCTGGGGGACAAACTGAATCTGGCGTTTTAGCAGTATGGCCAGCCGTTTGGCCACTGGCCGCAAGGAGTATTTCCGCTTCGGTTTTCCCTCGGGCCGACCGCGATGCCCCATCAATACGACTCTCGCTTGATGTTGAACGAGCCAGTGGATAGTCGGCAAAGACCGCCGCAGTCGCCAATCATCGGTCACCCGACCCTGCGCATCGGTTGGGACATTCGTACTCATCCGCACCAAAACCCTTTTATTTTTCACCTTCAAGGCTCGCACTGACCGCAGTTTCATGGGTTGAGTGTACTAAAAAAAACGTATTTTTTCAATTCGTGATTCGCGTGGCTTCTTAAACACCATGAACGCCGTCGCCACGATACGACGGGAAGAACTATTTACCTACTACTCCTTTTTGATGACGAGAATCGTGCATTTCGTTAGGAGTGCCGCCACCGCGCCGAGTGCAGCGAGGGGTGGCGCGAGCACTGCGCCAACCACACCGAATGTCAGGGGCATTTGGAATAACTCTTCGCTTTTCTCGTTTTTGATAATAATGCGGCGGACGTTGCCTTTCCGGACCAACTCTTTGACCTTCTCGACGACCTTATCGCCGGAGGCGGTCAATGCTCCGACAACAGCCCCTTAGGAAATTCCGTCAAATCAACAATGACGCCGCGGTACCGCACGTTCTTACATGATCAACTTCATCACCCGCTCCGGCAAGTCGCGCGGATTAAAACTCGTTTTCACCCAGTAGGCCTCGGCGCCCAGCTCCAAGGCCCGGGCATGATGTTCATCCAAATCGAGGTTTGAGATGATGACCGTGCGAAGCTTCGTTTCGGCTTTCAGCTTTTTTCGCAGCTGCTGGATCAGCCGCAGCACTTCAAACCCGACCGGCTCGTGGAAGCTGTAGAGGTCGCTCCGCTGCCGGGCAGTCGGGATAAGCAAATCGAGGAGAATCAAATCCGGCAGCTCCTGCTTGATGAGTTTGACTGCCTCACCCTCCTCGCCCGCGGTCAGCAGCCGGTATGAGCACTGCTTCAACACGGTCATGTAGAGCGTGCGGATGAGCGGTTCGTCTTCGACTAAGAGAATCGTCGCCATAAGATTAGGCAATCGGCAACGCAAACGCGAACGTCGAGCCTTTCCCTTCCCCTTCCGACTCAACCCAGATGCGGCCGTGGTGCGCCTCGACGATGCGCCTGGCGATGAACAGGCCGAGGCCCGACCCGTCCGGGTGGATGCGCGCAATGCCGGAGCCGCGCACGAACTTATTGAAGAGTTCTCCGACCTGATCCTTGGCGATACCGACACCGGTGTCTTGAACCTTCACCACCACCTCGCCCGGCCCGACTTCCACGTGCACGCGCACGCTCCCCTCTTTCGTGTACTTGATGGCGTTGTCCATAAGATTGAGCAGCACGTCCTGAATTTTATCCGGGTCGAACATGAGTTTCGGCAAAGCCTTCGTCGGTTTCTCAAAGGTAAGCGCGAGACCTTTGTCTTTCGCCATCTTCTCGACCTCTTTCATCTCATGCTCGATGATGGGCACGATGTCATTCGGCGCAGCGTGGATCTCAAACCGGCCCGCTTCAATCTTCGAAACGTTCAAGAAGAGGTTGATGAGTCGGATCATCCGGTCGCTTTCCATGAGCAGGCTCTTCAGGATGCGGCTGTGCTCGACCTTCATGGAGCCGAAATCGCCGTCCGTGAGCATGGACAAGTACCCTTTGATGCCGGTCATCGGCGTGCGCAACTGGTGGCTGGCAATGGACACGAACTCGCTCTTGGCTTGGTCGAGCTGTTGCAGGTGACTGTTGGCGTCTCCAAGCTCAAGGTTGGCTTGTTTGACCTGCTCGAACAACGTGAGGTTTCGGGACACGACCCCGAGTTGATCGGCGACCGACTGCATGGTTTCCAGCTCGCGTTCCGAAATCTCGACCTGCGGTTTCTTGAGTCCGATCTCGATGGCGCCGATGGCTTTCTCTTCCGAGACGATGGGCATAATAACGATCGTCTTGACGCCGACGAGTTTCTGGATGGCGCGCGCCAGCACTGCGGGCACCGGCGGCGAGATGACCTCTGCGAAGTCTTCGCTGAACCTGACCTCGCCGCTCTGGATGACGTCGATAGCGAGGTTACGCTCCTTCGGGTTCGCGAGGCTCGTCGCGTAGGCGACGAGCTCCTTGTTGACACGCGACACGTCGCCCTCATGCACCGTCGCGATCTCCCGCTGCAGGACGAGTCGGCAGAACGAAGGGTCGGTGGCCATGTAGGCGAAGTAGCGCGGCAGCTCCCCG
>CAYWEH010000031.1:0-9541 GCA_964457305.1 uncultured Gammaproteobacteria bacterium | reverse complement strand
CGTCAGTACCTTTCCCAACAGCCACAGGTGTCACCCTTGAATGTTAACTAAACAGGGGAGCCACAACCTGCGCGAACTGTTGACGACGCCTCCAGTCCAGCTAAGCCGGACTTCAGCATCGTCAACCCTATGGGCTCGGGCCTCACTCCACTCCTCGGTCGACGTAGTGCCAACTACGCCTCCCTCAGTGCTCGCTCCGGCCCTTCGCATTTCGCTGCAGCTTGTGGCTCCCTGACATTTTGCCGCTCAACATCATTCTAATTCAGATCGGCTTGGCAAAAAGAACTAACCGTTCTTTCGTCGAAAACAACGGCGCGCAGGTGAAAATGGTCAGCCGCGTCTCATCAGTCGGATCGAGGATCTCGACCTGGTTCGGCTGCACGATCTTCGAACCCGTCACCACGTAATCGTACTCCTTCCCGTTCCAGTAGATGATGATCGGGTCGCCTTTCGTCACCTTATCAAGCAAGTAGAGCGTCCGCGGACCGGAGAGGAACCGAAAGCGGTGGCCCGAGAGCACCGTGTTACTCCCTTTTTCCGGCGTCGACGTCCCGGGGATGTGCCAAATGCCACGATTGAGCGCCTCATCCTGATCCGTCCCGAACACGATTTCGACATTCACGCCAATCTTCGGGATGACGAGTCGCTTGGCTGATGGCGCCGGGGCCGGTCGGCGGCCGCGACTTGTGGGCGGTGCGACCGACGTCACTTGATCAAGGTGAACGTCAGACGGAGAAACGTTTGCATCTTGCGCCAACGTCGACAACCGTGTCTCATAGGGAACGACCGGCGCTGGTTTCAGCACCGTATACCGAACTATTGGGATGAACGGATACGCGACGATCCCCAGGCCCGCGACCATCAAAAGAATACTCAACGCAAGCAACAGGCGGCGGCGAATGGACACGCGCGTTCGTCCCCGAACTGGCGCGACGAAATTCGGGGCCTGGCGAAAGCCCGCCGTTCGCTTTTTTTTCTGGCCGATGCGCGACCATGCTTTCAACCTATGACGCGCCGGCTGGCCGCGGGGCGGTTTGGCCGCGACGTGTGCGGGCGTCGTGCCTGGGGCGCGCTTGGCTGTGCCAGTTTTTGTCGCCATACGCGTCTACCCTTTTCTGCCTTTCTTCTTCGGTGCGGCCTGAACGCCGGTGCCAAATACCTCTCGTAAATACTGCCCGGTGTAGCTCGCCTTAACCTTGGTGACCTCGCGAGGGATGCCTTGGGCGACGAGTTGGCCGCCGTTCTGCCCCCCTTCCGGCCCAAGGTCAATGATCCAGTCCGCCGATTTGATGACTTCGAGGTTGTGCTCGACGATGAGCACCGAGTTGCCTTTGTCGACTAGGCGGTTGATGACATCGAGGAGCCGCTTCACGTCATCGACATGCAGCCCCGTCGTTGGCTCATCAAGGATGTATAGCGTGCGGCCGGTGGCCCGGCGGGAGAGTTCGGTGGCGAGCTTCACGCGCTGCGCTTCACCGCCCGAGAGGGTGGTGGCGGACTGCCCAAGGTGAATGTAGCCGAGGCCGACGTCATTGAGAGTCTTGAGCTTCTCGCGAATCGCCGGGATCGATTCGAAAAACTTCAAAGCTTCCTCAACGGTCATATTCAACACGTCAGAGATATTTTTCCCCTTGTAGTGAATCTCCAGCGCTTGCACATTGTACCGCTTGCCTCTGCACTCCTCACACTCCACGTACACGTCCGGGAGGAAGTGCATTTCGATGCGGACGACCCCGTCGCCCTCACAGGCCTCGCACCGCCCCCCCTTCACGTTGAAGGAGAAGCGCCCCGGGCCGTAGCCGCGCATCTTCGCTTCCGGCACTTGAGTGAAAAGATCGCGAATGTAGGTAAAAACGCCTGTGTACGTCGCCGGATTGGAACGGGGCGTGCGACCAATCGGGCTCTGGTCAATGTTGATGACTTTATCCAGGTGGTCGAGACCGTCAATCCGGTCGTGCTTGCCGGGAATGTCCTTCGCGTTATAGAACGTGTAGTTGAGCGCCTTGGCGAGAATCTCGGTGACCAACGTCGATTTCCCCGAGCCCGAAACGCCCGTGACGCAGATGAACTTGCCGAGGGGGATCTCGACGGTGATGTTCTTCAGGTTGAACTCCTGCGCCCCGCGAATGACCAACGACTTGCCGTTGCCGGGACGCGTCGTTTTCGGGATGGCGATAGACTTCGCCCCGGAGAGGTACTGCCCGGTGATCGAATCCTTCACCTTGACCAAATCCTGGACTGTCCCCTGGGCGACCACCTGGCCGCCGTGCTCGCCGGCGCCGGGGCCGATGTCAATCACCTGGTCAGCGGCACGGATCGTGGCTTCATCGTGCTCGACGACGAGCACGGTGTTCCCGAGGTCCCGGAGCGCCTGCAGCGTGGCAATCAGCTTGTCGTTATCGCGCTGGTGGAGGCCGATGGATGGCTCGTCGAGAATGTAGACCACGCCGACCAACGACGAACCGATCTGCGTGGCCAACCGAATGCGCTGGGCCTCGCCGCCGGCGAGGGTCGTGGTGGCTCGGTCAATGGTTAAATACTCAACACCGACGTTCGCCAGGAACTTCAAGCGGCCGCGGATCTCCTTCAGAATCTGCCGGGCAATCGTCTGGTCCCGTTCCGACAGGACCAGTGGGCCTTTCGCTTTTGGCGAACCGAGCTCCGTAAAGAACTCCTTGGCCTCGGCCACGCTCTTGGCCGACACCTCGGCGATGTTCAAGCCGCCGACGGTCACCCCGAGCACCTCCGGCTTCAGGCGCTTGCCGTGGCAGGTCTGGCACGGGAAGATGCGCATGTACCGTTCGATCTCGGCCCGCAGGTACTCGGATTCGGTCTCTTTGTACCGTCGTTCGAGATTCGGGATAACACCTTCGTAGGTGGTCATGAACTGCCGCACCTTGCCCGACCCCAACTCATTGTTCACGTCGTAGAGTTTTTCGCCCGTGCCATGGAGAATGAGCTCAACCGCCTTGGGCGAGAGTTTCTCCGCCGGCGTGTCAAGATCGAACTTGTACTCGGCGGCCACGGATTGCAGGATACGGTAGAACCAGGTTTGGTTGGCGTTCGTCCGCGACCAGGGACGGACGGCACCTTGTGCGACCGTCAACCGTTTGTTCGGGATGACCAGCTCGGGATCCACGACCAAGCGGGTCCCCAAACCAGTGCACGTCGGGCAGGCGCCGTGCGGCGAGTTGAAGGAAAAGTTTCGCGGCTCGATGGCTGGCAGCGAAATATGACAGTGCGGGCAAGAGAAATTTTGTGAGAACACGTGATCTTCTTCCTTCTCGGAGTTATGGACGATGACGATGCCGTCGCCCAAATCCAGCGCCGTCTCCAGCGACTCGGCCAGGCGGGTCTTGTTCTCCTTCATTTCCTGATCGTCAACGCCAAGCGTCATCCGGTCAATCACGACTTCAATCGAATGCTTCTTGTTCTTATCGACGGACAGATCCTCGGCCTCTTCAATCGAGTAGAGGACGCCGTCGAAGCGGACCCGCACATAGCCAGCCTTCCGGACCGCCTCGAGGACGTGCTTGTGCTCACCTTTCTTGTCGCGGATGAGCGGGGAGAGGATGGCCACCGGCGTCTGCTTCGGGAACTTTAAGACGTTCTGGATGATTTGATCGATCGTCTGCTTGGCGACTGGTCGGCCGCAGCTCGGACAGTGCGGCAGGCCGATCCGCGCGAAGAGCAGTCGGAGATAGTCGTAGATTTCCGTGACCGTCCCGACCGTGGACCGCGGGTTGTGGCTGGCAGACTTCTGGTCGATGGAAATCGCCGGCGACAGGCCATCAATCTGGTCCACGTCCGGCTTGTCCATCAACCCCAAGAACTGTCGCGCATAGGCGGACAGGGATTCGACGTACCGGCGCTGACCCTCGGCGTAGATGGTGTCGAAGGCCAATGACGACTTGCCGGAGCCCGACAGGCCGGTAATCACCACCAGCTTGTCCCGCGGGATGTCGACCGAGAGATTCTTCAGGTTGTGCACCCGGGCGCCCCGGATCGAGATCACTTGGTCCATGTGGATTCACGCGAATACAAGACGCGAGCCAGTATACACCCCCAGTCAAGACCGGTCAAGAGCAGACCCGCGAAATCGGCGCGCTGGCAGCAACGGCTCCAATCCGGCAAAGCCGGATTTCGCCGTTGCTGCCCTCCGGCTCGTCCTTCGCTGCGGTGCTCCCTCACCGTATTGCCAATACGGCTCGGTTCGCTCCTCGCTGCAGGACATCGCACCGCATCCAATTTCGCGGGTCGCTCCCGAAGACTCGCTTCATTGGTGCTGCTCCCAGCCTTCGCATCTCGCAGTTGCTTTTCAGCCTGGGATTACGCAGATAGTTTGTACTATTCCCGAAAACCCAGGAAGCCTCTATCCTACGAGTGTGAACCCCTCCCTCCGCTCAACGATTGCCAACCTGCCCCACCAACCCGGGGTGTATCTCTTCTCAAACGGCGCGGGAGAAATTATTTACGTCGGCAAATCCCGAAACCTCAAGAGTCGAGTCTCATCCTATTTTCACAAAACCGCAGACCTTTCTCCGGCGAAGCGAGAAATGGTCCGCGCCATAACCGCCCTCACCTCCATTGTGACACCCACCGAGGCGGACGCCCTGATCCTCGAGGCCACGCAAATCAAACGCCAGCTCCCCCGCTACAACATCATCTTGAAAGACGACCGCGATTTTCTTTCCGTCCGGGTAAATCTCCATGAGCCATATCCCTCGGTCGAATTCATTCGTCGACCCAAGGCAAAACGCGGCACGCGCCTCTTCGGCCCGTATACCTCCGCCCATACTATCCGGCAAAGTCTGAAGCTCCTCAAGAAGATCCTCCCCTACCGCACCTGCGGCCAGGGACCCACTGATCCCTGCTTCGACGCGTCGCTCGGCCGCTGTGCCGGACACGACCTCGGTCCGCAGAGCCCGGGCGAGTATCACAAAATTCTTTCTGGCGTCATGGCGTTTCTCGAGGGCCGAACCGACCAGGTCATCGCCGAGGCCGAGCAGCGCATGCGCGAGGCATCGGGACGCCGCCAGTTCGAATTGGCCGCGAAAATCCGCGACCAACTCGCCAGTCTCAAACGCATCACGAACCAGCAGGTCGTCATCGGCCCGACTCATGAGCACCATGATGTTATCGGGCTACACCGGGCCGGCACCTGGACCGCGGTGTCCGTCCTGCGCATCCGGGGCGGCCGGATTATTGACGTCCGGACCTTCCGCCTCACGGCCAGGGCGGACGAGGCGAGCACGGACATCATGAGTGCGTTCCTGGACCAATACTACGGCGAGACCGAAGACCGTCCGAAAGAAATCCTGGTTGGGCTGCCGCCGAGTGAACCGCCAGCCGCGCTGCCTTCAGCCAGCATCCGGGTCGCCCGACGCGGCCGTGGCCGGAAACTCGTGACCATGGCCGACGAAAACGCGCGGTTCTTCCTGGAACGGAAAAAGCAGGAGGCGCTCACCAGCGAGCAGCGCGGCCGCCGCGCCATGGAAGACCTCATGCGCCGCCTGCACCTCCCAAAGCTCCCGCAGCGGATCGAAGGCTATGACATCTCCAACATCCAGGGCACGAATGCGGTTGGCTCGATGGTCGTCTTCGAAAAAGGGTTGCCGGCCAAAGACCACTACCGGAAATTCACGATCAAAACCGTGCGGGGTTCGGATGACTTCGCGATGCTGGCCGAGGTCCTCACCCGCCGCCTCAAAAACCGAGACTGGGCGCTGCCGGACCTTTTCGTCCTGGACGGCGGCAAGGGGCAACTCTCCGCCGTCAAGACAATCTTCGATCAACGGCGCGTAAAAAAACCGGTCATCGCCTTGGCCAAACGCGAGGAAGAAATTTTCCGACCGGGCTGGAAAGAATCGCTCAAACTCCCAGCGAACGCCGAGGCCCTGCTCCTCCTCGAGCGGATGCGCGACGAGGCCCATCGCTTCGCCATCGGTTTCTACCGCGGGAAACACCGCCGCGCCACGCTCACGTCGGAACTTGACCGCGTCCCCGGCATTGGGCCCAAGCTGAAGAAGCTGCTCCTCCTCACCTTCGGCTCGGTCCGCGGCATTCGCCAGGCGCCGGATGAACGCCTGGTCCAACTCGTCGGCCAACATCGCGCCGAACTGTTACGCGAACACCTCTAATCCCTCTGGGCGGGAAAAATCCCACGCCGTACACTCTCTGCGTATGAAAAAGAAATCGGCCGAACGCCTCGCTAGCCACCCGGGCAAATGGACGAGACGTGAGCGGAAGAAACGAAAACGCATGGCCGTTTCGGGCCGGTCCGTTTTTCGCATCCAAAAACTCCGCCGAACAAAGGATTGACACCATCTGCCTTTTCTGGTAGGGTTCAACCCGAACCGCACCGCCTGACGCTGCGGTGAAACTTTCTCCATGCTATGGAGCAACTCCTGCCTATCGTTCAAATCGTTCTGGCGGTCCTACTGATGGGCGCCATCTTGCTGCAGAACCGCGGGGTGGGCTTGGGCGGGGTCTTTGGCGGCGAGGGCAATGTCTATCGGACGAAACGCGGCGCCGAGAAATTCATCCACCTGGCCACGATCGTCATTGCGATCCTCTTTTTCGCCTCGGCGCTCATCTCCATCATCCTCAACCGATGATTTTTACGGCGCGTTGGCTCGCAACGATCCAGACGGCTTTCCATCGGGGCTGGGGTGCGCTCCGACGGCATCTCCGCCCCCAGCGCCAACCCGAAGCGCACGTCCGTGAACTCGACGAGCGGCTCGTTTCGAGCCTCTCACCCCGGCGCATCCCGACGCTGACCCAACTCAAGCTCCTCCCCCGGATTCTCTCCCGCCGGGAGCAGCTCCTGTCCGGTTTCCTGACGCTCGTCTTCCTCGTTTCCTCGGTCTGGCTCGTCCTTCGCCTCATCGGCCGCTTTACCACGCCGGTTCCCATCGCCGGTGGGACGTACGTCGAGGGAACCGTCGGCCAGCCGCAGTACCTCAACCCGGTCTTTGCTTCCGGCAATGACACGGACGATGACTTCATCAAACTCCTCTTCGCCGGCCTCTTCCGTTTCGACCCCCGGCACTTCGTCGTCCCCAACCTGGCTGAATCGTTCGCGGTCAGCCCGGATGAAAAAACGTATACGGTCGTCTTGAAGCCGAATCTCGCCTGGAGCGACGGGGAGCCATTGACCGTCGAGGATGTCCTTTTCACCTTCAGCCTCATCCAGGATCCGGCCATGAAAAGCCCGCTCTATGGGCCTTTCCGCACCGTGACGGTCGAACGGGTGGACGACCGAACGCTAAAGTTCACGCTCGAAAAACCGCTCGCGCCGTTCCTTTCCTCATTGACCGTCGGCCTGCTCCCGGAACACCGCTGGCGAGACATCCAGCCGAACACCGCGCGCTTGAACAAACTCAACCTCGAGCCCATCGGCGCCGGCCCCTACCGCATCGCGGAAATCCGCTACGATGCCGGCGGCAACATTCGCTTCACGCGCCTCGAGCCCAATCCCTCCTGGAGTGGAACAGCCCCGAGAATCGCTGACTTTGACTTCCGGTTCTTCACCGACCCCGAATCCGCGCTCGAGGCCCTGAAGCAAGGGAAGGTGGACGGCCTCTCCTATGTAACCCCGGACGAGAAGGCGGCCGTAGATGCGGTCGGAACTCGAATCCTCCCGCTTCGCCTGCCACAGTACACCGCGCTCTTTTTTAACCTCAAACGCAGCGACCTCGGCACGGCCAAAGTCCGCGAAGCGCTCGCCGTCGCCCTCGACCGGCCAGCCATCACTCTGGCCGCGACGAACGGAACGGCCAGCGTCATTCATGGACCGCTTCCGCAAGGATTCCTCGGCTCCTCACCCGCCGAAGACCCCCACCCGTTCGACGCTGCGCAAGCGGCTGCACTCCTCGACGAAGCCGGTTGGAAAAAGGGCGAGGATGGTGTCCGGCGCAAGGGTAAGGATGAGTTGAAAATCGTGTTGACCACGAGCGACCGAGCCGACTACGCGCAAGCGGCAACGCTCATTGAGCAGGCCTGGGACGCCCTCGGCATCAACACGACCGTGGACCTTGTCCCGGCCGGGAAGATGCAACGGGAAATCATCCGCCCGCGAAACTACGACGTTATTCTCTTCGGCCAAATCATCGGCGCTGACCCCGACCCCTTCCCCTTCTGGCACTCCTCGCAAGAGCGCGACCCGGGCCTCAACCTCGCGATTTTCTTCAACAAGGAAATTGATAAAATCCTCGAAGACGCCCGGGCGACCACGAACCTTACGGACCGGACAGCGAAGTACGCCGAGTTCCAGAACCGCCTCAACAAAATTATTCCCGCCATCTTCCTCTACCAACCAGCCTACCTCTACGTGCTCCCCAGAAAGGTGAAGGGCTTCACCCAGGAATCGCTCATCGAACCGTCGGATCGCTTCGCCGACGTGACGAACTGGTACATAAAAACGAAACGACGTTTCCGATAACCCGCCGCAGTGGCGGAACCCCGCACTACTCCTCGCACGGCTCGTCGAGTGCAGGACAGGCTGGCAGACTCCTGGACAGATGGCGGGCGAGTGGTGAAACTGGTATACACGTAGCGTTCAGAGCGCTATGGCCGCAAGGTCGTGAGGGTTCGAGTCCCTCCTCGCCCACCATCTGCCCGGGAGTTGCTACCCTGAACCCGAGTCCCGCATCTGCGGGACGAGTGGTTCAGGGCCCTCCTTCGGCACCAACCCCTCATTCTTGCCCAAAATCATGAATCCACCTAGCCAAACTCCCAAAACGAAAAAACACCATCGCGCGCGGCGCCACGGCCGGCGGCCGCAGCCGCGTCCTGTCCGCGAACCAGGGGCCTTGCAGCCCAGCCCGGGCAACTGGAAGCCAATCGCCACCAAACGCAACGTCCTCCGCGTCTACGCCCTCGGCGGCCTCGAGGAAGTCGGCCGCAACTGCACGGTCTTCGAGTACCAGGACTCGATCGTCATCGTCGACCTTGGCCTCCAGTTCCCCGAGGAGGACATGCCCGGCATTGATTACATTATCCCGAACATCAGTTCACTCCGCGGCAAGGAGCAGCATATCAAGGCCATCATCATCACCCACGGCCACCTCGACCACATTGGCGCGGTCCCGCACCTGGCCGGCCAGCTCGGCAACCCCCCGATCTACGCCCTCCCGCTCACCTGCGGCATGATGAAGCGTCGTCAAGAGGATTTTCATAACCAGCGCTTGAACCTCCAGGTCGTCCGGCGCGACACCCGGCTTCGTTTGGGCGATTTCGCCGTTGAATTCTTCGGCGTGTCGCACAACATTCCGGACGCGATGGGCGTCGTCCTGACCACTTCAGCGGGTTCGGTCGTCCACACTGGCGACTTTAAAATCGACCCGCCGGAGCGCGGCGCCAACAAGTCCGAGATTGACCGGATGCGCGCCATTGGGAAACGCGGCGTGACCATGCTCATGATGGACTCGACGAACGCGATGAAACCCGGGCACCAGCTGACCGAGGAGCAAATCGCGAAAGTCCTCGAGCAAATCATCCGCGCAGCCAAGGGCCGGCTCATCTTCGGCACCTTCTCTTC
>CAYWEH010000030.1:0-9665 GCA_964457305.1 uncultured Gammaproteobacteria bacterium | reverse complement strand
TGAGATCAAAGTTGCCGGAGATGGTCCAGGTGGCGGCCGCGTTCGGCGCGGTGACGCTCTCACTGCCACTACCTGTGCCAATATAGTCCAGATCACCGGTGATGTTTAGGGTCGGATCATTTGTCGCTCCTTGCACTAGTATATTCCCGCTACTGGACGCATTGACCGTGAAGTTACCCTGATAGGTATGCGTGCCTGCACCCAAGGTGAGAGTCCGCGCTCCCGTGCTGCTGTTCAAAATCTCGACGTTGCCTCCGTAAGTCCGGGCGGGAAGCGTTTGCCCTCCGCTAGGTACACTGATGCGGAGCGCCGACGACATGGTGCCGCCCGTGGGGAAAGCCGTGGATGATGAATAGACTAAGGTACCGACGCCGCTGATCGTACCGCTCAAGGTGAGTGCGGTCCCGGATGTCCGGGAGAGCGTCGTCGTGAAGCCACTGCCGATACTCAACGTTGAGGTCGAGGGAACGTGTAGGTCGGTATTGACCGTCACGTCGCCGCCGGGCGTGAAGGTGTCGCCGCCCCAGATGTGGAGCTCGTAGTTCGTTTCGACGGTCAGCGTGTCGGTGGCCAAGTCGTCCGCGTCGAACAGCATGTTCGTCGCGTCCTGGTCATTGTCATAATCCAAAAGATCGAGGATGGTGAGGTTGCCGTCCTGTTCGTCGGCGATGATGACCGTGTCAATGTAGAGATCCATGCCGGAGTCGCTGGTCGCGTCGCTCACGTAGACGCGGTTCGCGACGATCGCGCCGTCCGTCGAGTACAGTGTAATCGTGTCGCCCGCGTTGACGGTGATACTTGAAAATGAGTACGTCGCGTCGGTGTCCGAGCACGTGGTGGTTGACGCTGCTCCGCCATTCACCCGCAGGGACAGGTTGGCGGTCGCGCCGTCGCAGAACCCGCCGGCCCCGCTCGTACCGAGCGTCGACTCGTTCGTCAGGTAGACCGTGCCGGACACGCTGATGGTCGCCGCCTGGGCCGCGCGCGGCTCGCCGAGGGTGAAGACGCCAACGAGAATGACGCTCGCCAGCTTGATGGCGATGAGCGCAATCGTCAAGACGGTGCAGCCGACGGAGGCGCGGTAGTACTGGAGGTGCTTCGTGTACGATTCGAGGTACTCTCCGCTGGGCGCGCGCTGCGCGATTTTCTGGAAAACTTCGGTCGGCGACTGGACGAACGACTGTGGGATGAGCGCCAAGACGAGCAGGGCGTCAAAAACCAAACCGACCGACCGCCAAAACCAGCCCCCGGCGCGGGAGTGTTTTTCGCGCTTCAGGATCGCGGCCCGGCGGCGTTTCAGTTTTTGGATCGCGGTGCCCATGGATTCGCGTTGTTCAATAGGAACGTAGCACCTATCCTAATCGGATGGCACAGCCTCCTTCCCTCCCCCACCGGCTTACCGCGGCACCTGCAAGACCCACCCGATCCGAATGAGCGAGGGGTTGACGGCGAGTGTCGGGAATTTGGCCTGGTTCGCCGTGACGAGTTTTAGGTACTTCCGGCCGTCACCGTACACTTCCTGCGCAATCTGCCAGAGCGACTCCCCGCCTTGCACGATATGAGAGAATCCGCGTTTGGACTTCGGAATGATGGACGTGCCTTTGATCTCGAAGGTGGTGGCAGTCTTGACCTTCGAGGGCGTGTCATTGTCGTCGTAGGCGATCACCTGCACGGTGTGCGATCCGGACTTGAGCTTCGCAGTGCTGATGGTCGCGGCGAACGAGCCGACGCCAGTGGAACTGTTCGGCACGGTCACTGACTTCACCACCCGGCCGTCAACGATGATGTCCACGCGCGAATTCGCCCGAGCCAATCCGCGAATCGTCACGGTGGGATTCGTCCCGTCTTGGACAACCGGCGGCAGAACCGTCGGCGCAACCGACGGGCCAGTCACCATGATGATCCGGGCTGCACTCGCCGGGGACACGTTCCCGTTGGTCGTGCCGGTAACGGTGATGGCGTGCGTACCGACGGTCAGCTTCGTCTTCAACGTGTAGCCAAACGATCCGGTTCCCGTGGCGGAGGTTGCGGCGGTCGTCGTGCCATCCTTCGCCCCATCAACGTAAACGGTAACCGTCTGACCGGAGCCGGCCAGACCGACCACCGGCACGCTCATGGCGGTCGTAAAAACCGCATCGGTAATCGGCTCAAGAATTGTCGGTGCGTCCGGCGGCGCCACGAACGTCGCATCCGCGTCGTTGGTCGAGGTATTGCCCACCGACAAAACTTCATAGTGGTAGGTCGTTCCCGGCGTCAGCCCGGTCACGTCGACTGAGTGGCTGGTGACGCGCGTCGCATCATAGACCTCCGAGCCGTAGTTCGTGCTTGTGCCGTAGCGAACCTTCGAGTCCGCGGCGTGGTTCGTCGTCCAGGTCACGCGGACGGAGCGGGAGGTCAGGGGGGTGACGGCCACGCCCGTGATGACGGTGGGCCCCAGCGTCGTGAAGGTTTGGTCGGTAGACGTGTACGACTGGCCGGTCAAATCCGTGCCGGTCACGCGGTAGTGGTAAAGCGTCCCGTTGGCCAGGCTGCTCAAGGCTACTTGGTGGCTGGTCCGCGTGCCGCTCAATGTTGCCGTCGAACCGTAGGCCGTTGTCGTGCCGTACTCAACCTTTGAGGTGGCCGCGTTCGAAGTCGTCCACAGGATGATGGCGCTCGTCGTCGTAATGGTCGAGGCTTGGATGCCGGTCGCGGTGAGCGAGCCCGGCGCGACGAACGAACCAGTCGCCGAGTATGCCGATGAGGTGTTGACGCCGTTCGGGTCAACCGCTTGCACCCGCCAGTAGTACGTTATCCCGGCGTTGAGCGAGGAGGGGAAGGTGAAATTCGCGGTCGTGCCGGAGGTGTACCCAGTCCCGGACAGCGCGTTCTGCCCAGACCAGCCGGTCTGGCTCGTCGCCTGGTTGTAGGTAAGGAGATTCCCGGTATTAAAAGCGCTCGACGTGTCGAGTTGCAAGACGTACCGAACGGCGTCGCTGTCATCGTCGGTTGCACTGAGCTGGAGTGTTGGCGTGACCGTGCTGACCGTGGTGCCGTTCGCCGGTGCGGTCAGCGTAGGCGCGTTTGGCTTACGATTGCCGTTGACGGACACGGTGTCGAGCTGGACGAGTTGCGTTCCGTCAGAGCGGAGGAAGGCACGCCACAGCAAGCTCCGCGAGCCGGTCGGGAAACTCGTCGCGTTCGTATTGATGTTCGCGGCAGTTGTGGCCTGGCTGAACGTGCTGTTCGAACTCACCCAGCTCGTACCGTTCTGGTAGAGCCAGGTCGTGCCGCCGTCGTTGGACAGGACGTAGCGGATTGAGCCGCCGTTTAACGTCGAGGTCTCGGTGAACGAATCGAGACGGTCGAAGGTGACGGCGGTCGTTGGCTGGACCGTCGGGTCATCGCTTGGGTAGACCGTTTCCTCGCCGCCGAGTGCGACCGATTCATTCAAGTACTGCCAGACTTTGTAGTCGTCGTACGATGCGTTCTCATTCCACACGTGCACGCCCGGGTACATGACTGTGCTCGCATTCCAGTTGCTGGCGACACCGGCGCAGTTGTTGCTGTTGCCGGTACGGGTCATGTCGGTACGATCGTGCCGCGTGGTCCCGTCGAGCCAGCCAGACACCCGAATGCCGGTTGGACAGGTTCCGGTCTGATACCGCATCGTCATCCGGTAATCGGTGCCAGTGGTAATAGTGAAGGTACCGTAATCGACCGGGGTATTCCCCTGGGAAATGTTCCCGTCCCGCGACCAGAGTTCCATGTCGTTGGCGCTCGCTCCAAACGTGGTCAATCGATACCCCTTCGCGGTCGCCTCGGGAATCGCCGCGGTCGCCGCGATCGAAACGGTGTTCGTGCCCGACGTCCGGCGCATCGTAGTTTCAAAAAACCAGTTGCTCGCACCGCTGAAACCGTTGCCGGTGTCGGCGGCAAAACGATCGGTAGTATCAGGCAGACCACCCGCTCTGGCGAGACGACCAGACACGGCGCTATTGATTGACCAGGTAGCACCGTTCGTCAGGTTCCACGTGCCCGCGCTGTTGAACGGCTCGTAGTAACGATAGACGTTCGCCAGGTTGGTCGGTCCGGCGCTCGCGCCACTGTTCCCGTAGTACACGTAGTAGCCGGTGTCTGACCCGCTGGCACTAATCGCCGCCTGTGCCTTGAAGCGAATGTCGTTATTCACCGGCGCGTTCCCCGGCGTTGCGGCAATCGCGCCCAACCCACTCGCCAGGTAGTCACGATCGATATTCGCATTGGTCGAACCGTTCCAGTAGACGATGCGCAGGTCGTCTTGGTCGGCTTGCATCTTCCCCGCGGTGACGAGCGCCGCCGCGTCGGTGTTGAGCGTGATAGTGTCGCTGGTCGTGATGGCCGTTGAGCCGGCCGTTACCGTAATCCGGTTGCGGTAAGCGTAGCTCGTGTCCCACCAGTCCGGCGTCCGGCCGAGCTGCGCTTGGCCGCCGGTGACTTTGATTTTATTCGCGGTCACCGTGTAGTCGCCGGCAGTGTCGAATGGCCACGAACTCGAAAACGCGAGCGCCGGCTGCGGAGCCAGTGCCCACAGACCGAACTGCCCGAGCAATGCCACAATGAGGCACGCCACGACCGCAGGCCGGGCAGCCCATCGTTGGAAAATTCTTTTCCAGCGATTTTCTCGCTCCACTAAACCAATAAAGTTCATTGTATCTTTATTTTATCCCTAATAAGTATTATAGCATATCGGAGCGGATTTTGCAACTGTTATCGCGGGCTGCGAAATTCTTTGGTCTGATCAGCTTGTCCGGCAATGTTCACCCGACGGATAAGCCGGACGGCTCTTCCATCATCGCCGAAACGATAGTACCGAACGGTCCGCGTGCGGCCGCTGACAGGAATGACGATAATCTCATCGCGCCCGTCGCCGTTCTCATCGAAGGCGGTTACGAGGACGTGATTCTTGGCTCCCCGCTGGCCGACAGCGAACTGCTTGATCCGTTTCCCGGTGCGGGTGAAAACGGCAACGCTCGGCGCACCGTTGGTCGTAGCGATGAGGATTTCACGGAGACCATCCCCATTCACGTCCCCGGTCGCGAGCGAGTAGGGACTGATGTGGCCCGTGCCGGTCGCCGGTGTGAGGGCGAATTTCCGATCGAGAACCCAGCGCCCACTCGCAGCGATGAAGCGATAGACCCGCGCCATAGAGGATGTGGTGCTGCGCGGGAGTAATACCAGGTCAGCGTGGGTGTCACCATCGAGATCGTCGAGGACGATCTCGAAGCCGTCGCGCCAGCGCGGCACCGGAATGAACGTCGAACGCTGGACGAACTTTTTTTTCACCGCATCATAGCCGAACGTCGAAATCCGGCCGAGCGCCCCTGGACCGGGCGTCGCCACGATTTCCCGCTGGTTATCGCCGTCAATGTCGCCAACGCTTACGTGCACGCCGGTCCGCACGGACTCCGGAAACGGCGCGAATTCCTGCCAACGACGCCCCTCGTTTGTGAAGACGCGAATCCGCGGCGGCGCACCGGCCCCGGAACCAGCCACGATGTCTTCGGTATCATCGGCATTCACGTCCCCGGCGGCCAGTGAGGCTGTCCCATTCGACGTCGGAAAGGGCCGGAACTGGGCCATGCGTTCGCCAGCCGGAGACAACACCTGCACGGGCGAACGGGGCGAGACCGGCAAGGAGATAAGGAGCTGTTCCGCCGGAACAATACACGTCTTTAACGTTGCCGGTTGCGTCGCTACGCTGCCGCACGTGTTCGCATCGGTGCAAGTTCGCGTCTGATACCCCCGGGTGCAGCTCGACCACTCACCGCACGACCAACTCTGGGTGCATGGTGGCGGCGTGCAAGATTCACTGACGATCGGTTTGCCCGCGACCGTACCGCACGCATTCGCATCAACGCAGACCCGGACCCGCTCTTTGTTCGAGCACGACGCCCAGGTGCCGCACCCCCACTGCTCCACGCAAGGACAGACGCCACCCTCGTCTGTCTGGCCGTCGCAGTCGTTATCGAGAGTATCGCAAACCTCCGCCGCCCCCGGGTTGGCGGTCGCTTTCTGATCGTTGCAGTCGAGCGTGGTCTTCGGACAATTATTCAGGCCCTGCGCGCCGTACCCATCGCCGTCCGCGTCAGTGCAGGCCGCGCAGTACAGAGCCTCGTCCGCCGTACCCGAACAATTTTGGTCGACGTTATCAGCACAAATCTCCGTCCCACCCGGTTTGATGGTGTTGCTCGCGACGCGGCAGGAGAGTTTCGTCAACTTTGACGCCGTCAGGCTAAAGTTGCTTCCAAATGTCAAACGGTGCCAAATAAGGTCTCGGTAGACGAACTGCGGGGACAAATCCCCGTTGTTATTGTTCGACATACTCTCAGAGCCAATCCAGGTATCGTTGAACGGTTGCACAATTTCCATCGCGTTGACGCCGCTGATTGGGTAGTGGCCGCGATAACTCCAGGCTGAACTGCCGGTGGTTGTAAATGTGAGGGAGCTCGCTGTCACATACTGCACGATGGATCCGTACGTCGGTTCAAGGGCGCCGTCATCCCAGTCGGTGTAAAAAAGATAGTTGGTCCCGTTGTACGAGGTCACGAAAGGGTTTTCGGCCTGCATGCCAGTCGTCTGTGAGCCGACGCCACCTTCGGATGCAATGATCCGGCGCGTTGTTTTGATGTAGCCTGCTGCTGTCCAGCTGGCAAGATTTGATGCGGTGGTGGCCACCGTGATTCCCCCGCCTTCTTTACTAGCAATGGGTGGGTCTTCCGAGGCGTAACTGGCTCGGAACCTTGTGGTGGCGAATAACACCCAGCGATTGTTCGCACTGTCCCAGATAACAAACGGGTCACGGCACTGCGCGTCATAGGCCGTCCCGCGATTCCAGGTTGTCCAGGCTTGGTTGCAGTCGTAGACACAGCCGGCACCGGTCACGCCGCTACACGTACTCGCAACTTTCGTCCATGGCCCGTTGAGACCGGTCGCTGTGGCTAACCCGATCCGCTGAACATCATTGGCCGCGTTCCCGGTATTCGTCACGCCCGTGTAGAAAAGGGAGTACGTGCTACCATTTTTTATCACGTACGGCGCCCAGATCTGCTCGTCCCACGTGCCCACGCCCGGCAGCAAGCCGGCTGGTTGATCAACGTACGTCAAATCGCCGGTGAGATTCGTCGAAGTAAAGTGCTCGATTTTCTCCGCGCTGTCACTGTTTTGAAAAAACAAATGCCAAAGACCGTTATCGTCTTTCATCCAGGTGTGGTCAGCAATGAGAACGTCAACGTTCCCCGGCTTCCGCGCGTCGAAGGTAACGGCGTTCGCCGTCGCATCGCAGCTCGCTGTGCCACTACTATAGTGCGATTGGAGCGAGTCGTAACAGTCCGTGCCGCCCGACGCGAGCGATGCGAACGTATCGCCATCGAGGTCCGTGCCACTCTCGGCCAGCGACTGCGTGGTCAGCACGAAGCGCATGAACGCCAACCGCGCCTGGGAGATAAAACTGGGAATCACCCCGATGCGAAACGCGCCGGACAAGAACGAGGCCACGCCCGCAACCAATACGAGACTCACGAGGGCGAGGCGAAGTGTTCCTTGGGATGTCGGTGATTGTTTTTCCATTCTTTGTTTTTTTTCTTTTGGCTGCGCGATTCCTAGGTGTAGAGGGAACACGCACCCGGCGAGCCCGGATCCCCCGTGTCTTCGCAGAGACTCACCTGGGGTTTCGGCTTTCGGCAAACGCCCCCCTCATCCACTTGCTGGTTACAGTTGTTATCAACCCGGTCGCACCGTTCAGTCGCGCCCGGTCTAATTGTTGACCGGCTGTCATCGCAGTCAGGTTGCGGGTAGGGGCAGGACAGAAGGCCGGACGTGCCGTACCCGTCGCTGTCGTTATCGACGCACGCGCCGCACATCAGCGCATCGTCCGGACCGTTCGCGCAGTCGTTGTCCAGTCCGTCGCCGCACTGCTCCGCCGCACCCGGATTGATGTCGGCGCTCGGCACGCGGCAGGCAAGATTCGTCAGGTTGGAGGTCGTGAATGTCCCGTCCTCCTGCCACACGATGCGCTTCAGACGAAGGTCGCGCAGATGCGTCTCGCGATAGCCCGAGTACGGGTTCGCCACGATGCTGTGCGTCATCAACCACGTATCCCCCTCGACCCGTTGGATCTCCGTCGCATTGACCCCTGGGTCGCGCGTGTACCCGCGGTATGCCCAGTTCAGGCTGCCACCGGCATCGGCGTCGAGCGTCGGCGACGACGCATACTGAACCATGGTGCGCGGATTCGTCACCCACCACGGGTCTTCGAGGTCGTTGTAGTCCGTGAAGAAGAGGTAGTAGTCGCCGTTATACTCGGTCACGAACGGGTTCTCGGACATGCCCCCGGTGAGCTGCGCGCCGACACCGCCCTCGCTTGTCCACTGACGCTTCGTCGCCTTGATGTAGCCGAGGCCGGTCCAGGTCCGGAGATCAGTCGACGCCGCAACGGTCACGCCCTGCGTCCAGGGGCCGCCGATGACCGTGTTATTCAGCTGCGTGGTCGCAAAGAGGAGCCAGCGGCTGTTCCCCGAGTCCCAGATGACGAACGGATCGCGACATTGATCGTTGTACCCCCCGCCGTTGCCCCACAAAGTCCACGGCTCGTCGCACTCGTAGACGCAGCCGTCGCCGGTCGTGCCCGAGCAGTTGTTGACCGGCAGTTTCGTCCAGCTCGTCAGGTCCGAGGAGGTGGCAACCCCAATCCGCTGCTCCGAGGCTGGATTGCTCCCCGGTCCAGTGACGCCGGCGTAGAAGAGGTAGTAGAGACCGTCGGCCGGATTCTTCACGACGTGCGGCGCCCACAGGCCGTAGCTATCCCAGCCGCCGGCGGTTTGCTGAAGCGCCGGGCCGACGTAGGTCAGCGCCGTGAGGTCGGTCGACGTGTAGTGCTCGAGGAAATCGCCGCTGCCTTGATCCTCGGTTTGGAAGTAGAGGTGGAAGCGTCCGCTGTCATCCCGCATCCAGGCGTGATCGGCGATGTCGTCGTCCGTGTCCGGATCGTTCTTGCTCTCCAGGAAGGTTGGCGCCACGGCCAAGTTACACGTCGTGCCGTTGCTCATGAAAGCCGCTTGCAAAGAATCATGGCAGTCGTCCCCACCGACCTCCTGGGCAATGTACCCGTCCAAGTCGAGGTCATCGGATGTCCGGATGGCCGATGTTGAAAACGCACCCATGAGAAAAATTCCGGTCAAAACCAGTCCAAAATGCACGAGGTGTCGGAAGTGACGATCGGTCATTTTTTCAGGCGCCCTAGCTTATTCCGGCCATGAAAGAAAAGCAAGGGATTTTTCCCCAGCCGACGTCAACGGGATCGATGCCCGCTTTCCACGTCGTGGCCGTGGCGCTCTCGGAATTGGTAGAGAATACTGAGCGAGCATTCGGGCGATGGCGTCATCTGTCATTCCGACGCGCAAGTGTGTCCGGTACGACGTCAGGGACATATCCTATCGGGCTCCACGCCAAGTAAAACGGCGCTGCGGTCAGAAAACGCAAGAGGACGATTCCGGCAACTGCGAATCGAGATGTCAGGTAAAACAAAATCCAGCACCCATACCCCCCTCAACTGTCTTATTCTTCGTTTTTATTGACCGGAGAAACGAATTGGGGTTTGCATGGAACCGCTGAAGAACATTTGCCATGGTATTTTTTTGTATTAATTT
>CAYWEH010000029.1:0-11072 GCA_964457305.1 uncultured Gammaproteobacteria bacterium | reverse complement strand
AGCAGGTTCGCCTTCACCACATCGCTCACGTAGACGTAATCTCGCGTCTGTTTCCCATCACCGTTGATCCAGAGTGTCTGGTTTTGCAATATCCGTTGCAGGAATATGGCGATGACGCCGGCTTCGCCTTCCGGATCCTGACGTGGTCCGTAGACATTTGCATACCGGAGCGAGGTACTTCGCAGTCCATACGTCTGGCGGTAGAGACGCAAGTAGTGTTCGAAGGTGTATTTCGCAATGCCGTATGGCGAATTGGGTTGCGGCATGACCGACTCCGCGGTTGGTAACTGAATGCCGTCTCCGTAGATCGCGCCACCGGTCGAGGAAAAAATCATTTTCCGAACACCCGCCCGATGGCAGGCTTCCAACAGGTTGATCGAACCAATAATGTTCACCCGGGCATCAAAGCTCGGATCATCCACCGATGTCCGCACATTTTTTTGCGCCGCGAGGTGAAAGACGAACTGTGGCCGTAATCGTCGGACCAACGAATCAAGTCGCGGCGAACAAATGTCGAGTTTGATGAGGTGCGCGCGCCGGTTGACATTCTTCCGTTTCCCGCATGACAAATCATCAACGACGGAAACGCGATGCCTCGCGGTAACCAAACCATCAACGAGATGCGAACCGATAAACCCAGCACCCCCCGTAACAAGAATACGCGCCATAGCTTATTTGACGTACCTCCGCAATTCCCGCACCCGGTTCAACTGCTCCCAGGCGAACTCTGGACGCCCAAAATGACCGTAGGCGGCCGTTTGCTCGTAGATCGGCCTCCAGAGCTTGAGGTCGCGAATAAAGCCGGCAGGGGTCAAATCGAAGTGTTTCCGGACAATCTTGGCCAACTGTTCGTCGGGAACAACCCCGGTGCCGTAGCTATTCACCAAGACACTGACTGGCTCTGGTTCACCGATAACGTAGGCAAGTTGCATGAGGCAACGGTCGGCCAGCCCGGCCGCCACCAGGTTCTTGGCAATCCACCGAGCGGCATACGTCGCGGAGCGGTCAACCTTAGTGGCGTCCTTCCCCGAGAAGCAACCGCCGCCGTGTGGCGCTGCGCCGCCGTACGTGTCAACGATAATCTTCCGGCCGGTGACCCCGGTATCCGCTGGCGGTCCGCCCTTCACGAATCGGCCCGTCGCATTGATGAA
Source organism: uncultured Gammaproteobacteria bacterium (assembly GCA_964457305.1). Classification (GTDB taxonomy): domain Bacteria; phylum Patescibacteriota; class Patescibacteriia; order SBBC01; family JACPUP01; genus CAYWEH01. The sequence continues at coordinate 9,921 of CAYWEH010000029.1, read as the reverse complement.
GAATCGCGTCCGGTCGTCGATCCAGCGACGGCAGAGGGGTTTGATAACTGTCCGCATGATACCCTCGCGCACGCGTTTTTCGCTCACTTCATCGTCGTGTTGGGCGGCGATGATAATCGTATCCACGCGCCGGGGTTTTCCATTCACATACTCGACGGCTACCTGGGATTTCCCATCGGGCCGAAGGAATTTCAGAATCCCCTGCTTCCGCACTTCGGATAAACGGCGCGCCAAACGGTGAGCCAGCATGATCGGAAGCGGCATCAACTGTGGGGTCTCCCGCACTGCGTAACCGAACATAATCCCCTGGTCACCTGCCCCGATAGTCGATTTTTTTCCGACGACCCCTTGCGCGATGTCAGGGCTCTGTTCATCGATCGAGACGAGCAGACCGCAATCTTCCCAGTGAAAACCATACGTGTGGTCATCGTAGCCAATCCGCTTGATGGTGCGACGAACGATTTTTGGAATATCCACATAGGTTTTCGTCGTCATCTGCCCCGCGATGACGACCAAACCGGTCGCCACGAGCGTTTCGACCGCGACCCGTCCTTGCCTATCCTTGCCCAAAACAGCATCAAGAATGGCGTCGGACACTTGATCGCAAATCTTATCGGGATGACCCTCGGTAACGGATTCGGACGTGAAAATGTATCGTTCGGACATAGCGCCTTAATCGAGCTTTAATGATCGCATGGTGACGGAGGTCATCCCTTTCATGTAATCAATGGTTCGTTTTAACCCCTCTTCGAGCGGCACGACCGGAAACCAGCCGAGTTTCTCTTTGGCCAGCGAGATGTCGGGGACGCCCTGGCGAGCGGTGAAGGGCAGCTTCGGCTCAAAGACCACTTTCAACGAAGCGCCGACGAGTTCAATGACTTTATTGGCCACGTCAGCGATGCGATAGACCTCCGGATTCCCGAGGTTCACCGGGCCCAGCTCGTTCGACTTCATGAGCCGCAACACTCCTTCGATGAGGTCGGAAATATAACAGTAGGAGGATGTGTCTTCCGCCGTCCCGTAAATGAGAACATCCTTGCCCGCCATGGCGTTGGATACGAAGTCGGGAATCATCCGCCCGTCCGTGAGTTTCATCCGCGGCCCGAACGTGTTGAAGATGCGGGCAATCTTGGCTTCGAGCTTGAACTTCTGACGGTAGTTCACCACCAGGCTCTCGGCAAACCGCTTGCCCTCGTTGTAGCACGACCGGGGACCAATGGGATCGATGTATCCCCAGTACGTTTCCGGGTAGGGTGCGCTTTCCAGCGGCTCGCCGTAAATGGCCGACGTGGACGCATGGACGACCTTCGATTCGTACTTCCGGGCCATCTCCAACACGTTCTTGGTCGCGTCGGCGTTGGCCAACAAGGTTTCAATCGGATAGCGATTATACTCCTTCGGACTCGTCGGACACGCGAAGTGGTAGATTTCCTGAATTCCCTGGAAGGCGATTTGAAAGGGCTTCAGTTCGGGCAAATCTTCCAGATTGATCGGCTGGGTGAGATCGTGATTGATGAACTCGAAATCCGGGTGCTTGAGAAGATGGTTGATGTTCTCTTCGGACCCAGTGAGAAAATTATCTATGCAAATGACCTTGGCCGTCTTCACCAGCTCGTCGCAGAGGTGCGAACCGATGAAACCGGCTCCGCCCGTCACCAAAACGTTCTTCCGTTCGAAAATGGGTTTTCGTTTCATGGACATGGCGGTGAAAATCAATGCGCGAGTCTTCGGCGGATCGTGAGGAGTGTCCGGAACATCTCAAATCCGGTTTGAAATAAGTTCTTTGGCCAACCGCCGCTACCGGGAATCTCGCGCCAGACCGTCGGCAGTTCACGAATCCGAGCACCCGACCGAACCAGCATTGCCAACAGCTCCACGTCGAAGGCCATGTTTCGGACAGTCAGCTGCGGGAGAATCGCCTTAATCTTCGCGGTCCGGAACGCCTTGTAACCGCATTGGGTGTCACGGAACGGCAACCGGACAAAGAGGCGAACGGCCAGGTGGAAGCAGAAGCCGATGACGCGGCGCGTGAATGTACGTTCGGCGACTGCCCCGCGAAGATACCGAGAGCCAATGACCCCATCAGCGTCCCCCAGCGCCTTGACCAAGCGATCGAACGCCTCGGGCCCAGTCGCGCCGTCAGCATCGGCGTAGGCGACCAGATCGGTCGAAACGCGCCGGAAACCCTCGTGCACCGCGCCGCCCTTGCCTATTCGTTCCGGAATGACAACGTACGAGAGAGTATCGGGAAATTGTCGGGCGTACGTTTTCACCACATCGGCAGTTCGGTCCGTCGTCCCGTTGATAACAACCAGGAACCTGGCGCGACCGCGAAAATGCTGAATGTACGACTCGAGCGTCGTACCGATCCGCGCTGCCTCGTTGTACGCCGGGATGATGATCGTCAGATTCATAACAAATGCACGAGGTTCCAACGGCATACCAACGCCTCCGTCAATGGTATGACTGTACCAAAAAGATGCCTAATTCGCAAGCGCCGGTTTCCGAAATGTCCAGAAACGATTGATGGAAAAATTCCAGATCAGGACCAGAGCGACCGCTAATGCCTTGCCAATCACATCGTGGATGCGCAGGTGGTGGACAAAGAGAAAGAGGAGGAGTGACGTCAAGCCAAGCCCAACGACGGAAACGAGCAGGAACTTGATGTACTGGGTATGGACGCGTGAATTCGTATCACGAAACGTCCACTTCCGGTTCATCATATAACTCCAGCTGGCGGCCGTGGTAAAAGATACGACGTTGGCAAGCAGATAGTGAACCCCGGCCACGCGCGTGCCGAGGAGATACACGCCGAAATCGATCAGCGTATTCGACGCACCAACAATGGAAAATTTGATGAACTGCGCCAGGGCCGGGCGCTTGACGATTTCCGGGTGCTCGCGGATGCGGCGGTACAGGGCGCGCATACTATTCTACCAGGAAGGTCGTCCGGAGCCCGGTCGTCTCGGCGATGGAATACTGGGTAATCGTTTTGCCGTCAAGACCGACGACGGCGACCGTCGGGTTGGATCCTGACGACGAAACGATGAGGTCATCTTTTCCGTCGGCGTTCACATCGCCGCCGGCCAGCGCACACCCTGTGCTCGACGTACCGAGATCAACGCTGAACCGTTTCTTCAGTCCGCCGTTCGGCGTGAGGACTTTCACGCGGCAACGGTCGTCACTTGTGGCCACCGCGGCCTCGGAACGGCCGTCGGCGTCAAAATCCCCGATGGCCACGGACACGCCCGACTTCGCCGACTGGCCGAAGGGGAAGAACGTCCGAAGACGTTCACCACTCGGGCGGAACGTACTCAATTCCGCGCCCTTCGATTTGGCAACGAGAATTTCGACAACGCCGTCGCCGTTGAGGTCAGCCACCGCCACCGCGGCCCCGCTTCGATACGACGCGGGGAACGCGAAGAAACGAGTCACCAGCTCGCCATCACTGCGGAAGATCGAAACCTGTGACGCGCCGCGAACGGGAACGGTAATAATCTCGGCGCGTCCGTCTCCGTCAAGGTCAGCAACGGCCACGTTCGCCCCGCCCCGGAAACCCTCCGGGTACGCGAGAAAACGCGACTCGACGTTCCCGCGGGTTGACAGAACGGATACGTTCACTTTCCCTGATGCGGCCACGGCGACAATTTCTGATTGACCGTCACCGTCAACGTCCCCGCTCGCGACGTTGACGCCCCCCCGGTACCCGCTGGCAAACGCGTTCACCGATCTCGTCACCCGGCCCAGGGCGGCATTGTAGAGTTGCAGACGCGACCCTCGACCGCGCGCCGCCGCGTTCACGATATAACTGTTACCGCGCCGGAAAACGAACGTGGTGGGAGCCGAAAGGTTCCCCATCGCGTCCTTGGCTCGGACGCGCAAGTACCACGTGCCGGGTGACGTTTTCTTGGGGGTGTAACGTACCGTTTTTTGGAATGTTCCTTTTGTCGCCGGGTCGCTGGTCGCCGATTTTGTCCAGAGAACGAAGTAGCCTTCAACACCGGCGTCGTCAACCGCGCTCAACCGGAAATGCGGCTGCGCCACCCCGACCGCCGTCTGGCTGGAAAACGCGTAATGGAGCTGCCGCGTGGTGTACCCTTGGATTGTGACCGACGTTGGTCCGGTCGTGTCCAAGGTGATGCTGTCGGAGACCACGGTCGCATTCCCTTTCTTGTCCGTGAGACGGACGGACACGGTATGGTTGCCTTCGGTTGACGAGCCGCCGGTCGCCGGGTCCGAAAGATCCCACAACTTATCCACCGCGAACGCCTCGGCCGCCGAAAACGTTGAGCCGTCGTTTGAAAAAGCCATCGTCGCGACACCCGACGCATCGGCCGACGTCAGGGTAAGCACCACCGTCGTCGCGCTCGTTCGCGTCGCGCCGCCCGCGATGACGACGGTGCCGGTCGGCGGCGTCACGTCCTGGACAACCTGCGCCAACGCCGCTGCGATATCAATGCGCCCCCACCCATACAACGGATCGTACCCAGTCGCGCCGATGTCCTTGGCCGTCGTCTGGAGGATCGTCTGTACCTGGGTGCTGTCCGCCCCGGCCGCCAGCAACAGGGCGGCGGCGGCGGTCACGTGCGGGGCCGCTTGCGACGTTCCGGCATAGAGGAAATTATCTTGTGCCGTGCACGCGCTACTCGTGCACGTCTGCTGAATAATGCCGTCCACTTGCCCGTCCCCGCTTTGATCAATGGTCAAGTCGCCACCCGGGGCCATGAGATCAATCCCCGTTCCGTAATTCGAATAACTCGTTTTGGTGTCGTCGAAGCGGACCGCCCCGACCGCGATCACCTCGTCGTACGCGGAGGGAAAGCTCACCTTCGACGCATTCTCGTTCCCAGTCGCCCCGACCAGGACAATCCCTGCCTCCTTGGCGCTAACGATGGCGGCGTGGAGTAATGGGTCGTTGTCGGTCCCGCCGAGGCTTAAGTTGATGACCCTTGCTCCCTGCTGCCGGGCGTAATTAACCCCCTGGGTAATGGCTACAGTGGAACCGGAACCGTTCGCATCGAGCACTTTGATTGGCAGTAAGGTCGATGCAAACGCAATGCCGCTACCGGCCACGCCGTTGTTCGTGTTTTGCACGATGGTGCCAGCCACGTGCGTCCCGTGGCCATTGTCGTCGCGGGGGTCATTGTCGTTATTAATGAAATCTTTCCCGGCCGCCAGTCGCGTGGCGGCATGGTCGGAACCAGCGGTGAAACCGGAATCAAGCACCGCCACGATGATGCTCGGATCACCGCCGTATTGGGGTGCGGTCGTATCAAAATCCCAAGCTTCCGGGACGCGGGTATTCGAAAAATTCCACTGCTGGGCAAAGAGCGGGTCGTTCGGCGCGAAGAACGCGCGGTAGAGGTAGTTCGGCTGCACCGCTTCCACGGCTTCATTCCGCCGCAACCGCTGCTCCACGGCCCGCCGGTTACGGCTCGACGTAGCCTCAACGACAAAGGTTCCCGGACTCCCCTCAAGATGCCGAAGCAGCGTGGTTCCAGCGAGATCCGTGCCAAGCTGCTCGGCGGCACCACTAGCAATGGCGCCGTCTGAGAGGCTAAAAATAATCTGGTTTGCCCAGGGGTTCGCCTCTTTGGCATAGCCCACGTAGCGAAACGAGGCAAAGACGAGCACTGCGATCAACCACCGGCGATGATGGATGAAAAAGTTCATTGGCGCTGAATGCCGAGTTTCACCTTCACCTGTTCATCGTTCCCGTCGCGGCGATAGAGGAGGCTGGCCGTTTCACCCGCGGCCAAATCCTGTATCACCTCGCTCAATGGATTTGCCCCATCAATAGCGGTGCCGTTCACCTCAAGGATGATGTCACCGGCACGCAGCCCGGCTTGCGCGGCCGGACTTTTTGCCCGAACGGCCGGACGATCTGTTTGGTTGTCCGTCGCAATAAGCGCGCCGGTCTGCTGTTGGGCCAAGGCCGGATCAGCCAGCGCGGGGAGCCGACCGAGTTCAATCGTCTGCAGCCCGAGGAGCGGTCGAACGAGATCCGGCCCCCGCAGTAATTGTCGCAACGGGGCGCGGAGGTGCCAGACCGGAACGATCAGTTGTCCATAGGTCGGTGACGTCTCCGTTGCCAAACCGATGACTTCACCCTCGCGGGTAAACGCCGGCGTCCCGGACGGCAGACCATCCGGCGTCACCGCCAGCAGCCGATCCAGCGTATCGGAGGATTCAACCAAGGCGGATGCACCCGCCGCGGTCCGGACGTCGAGTGCGCTAACGAGGCCACTGACAGCGGTCAGGCGGTCGGGTAACCCAATGACACCGTAGGCAAGCGCCGCACTGCCGACCGAGACGGCGTCTTCACTCGCGAATTTGGCCGAGCGGAGGTTCTCGGCTGCCACCACCAAGAAGACAAAGGGAGATGCCGGGTCGAAGTAGAGTTCGTCAACGCCAACGATACGGTGGTCCGAGAAGAGGACGGAATACCCGGCGGCGGCTTCCGGAATGACGCTCGTTGTCGTCACCAGCAAACCGGTACTTGAAGCGACCACCCCCACGCCGCGAAAACGATCGGGTGCCGGGAGATCGGCAACGTCCGTCCGCTCCGCCGGCAAATCTTTATAGATCCCAACGATCACCGGGGAGACCGCTGCCTGCCGCTGTGCCTCCGCCTCAACATCGGACGGCGATGGCTGGCGCGAACTCTCTGGTACGACGGCGGGCGACGTCGAAACGGGCAGGAACCAGCGGACCCAGGCGGCGGATGGGTACCGATCGCGGATCTCGGTGAGCCCGGCCAACGCCGCGGCGGCGCCCACGACGCCGAAGAGGAATGCCAAGAGCAGGGTGAGCCCGACGGGGAAACGGCGCGGCTGATCAATCGTCCGAAGACCGGCCGTGTAAAATTTTTCGAATTCTTTATGTTCCGCTTCCGTTTTCGGTGAGGTGGGAGCGATCTTTGGTTTCATGAAAAATCCATTAACGCCATGCCGCGGTCAGTAAGGTTAACACTATCACAACCGAACCGAGAAGCACATACCGACGGATACGGGAGCGATCGAGCGTTGATCGGAGGTGGTAGTGCGTCAAACTGACGAGAACGTAGAAAATCGTCGCGGTCAAGAGGCCGTTTACGTACATGTCGGAAGGGAGCAGAGCTACGGCGATCACGACCTCAAAGGCCAACATGGCGATGAGGGCGGTGAAGGTATTCCTCGTTCTCCCCTCGACCTTGCCCATCGTCAGCGTATGGAACGTCGAAAGGAGAAGCACGCCGAGGCTCGCGGCCAGAACGACCGGCCATGACGTCCCGACGTAATACCGGAGGCCGAAGAGACCGCTGACGATAAGGAAGACGTTCGCAATGTTGATATAGAAAGAGATGTTCTCCAGGGCAAACGCCTGGTACGTGGCCGGGCCATAATGAAACGCGAACAGTTGTTCGAGGTCGTTCCAGACCATCCCGGCTGCCAACAGCGCGATGCCGTGCCGGAGCAGCCCCTTCTCCGGAAAAAGAACGAAGAGCAGCGTGCCGACCACGAGCAAAACCGGTGCTTGAAGGAATGTCCAGAGACGGCGTCGGCTCGACCGCGCGAGCGCTACGACACTGATGACCAGCAACGCAATCATGACACCGCCGGTGACGAACAGGGAATTGGGCCGAGCAAAGAACACTTCGAACCCGAGGAAGAGCGCCAGCCCGGTCAGTAACGGTACGACGCGGAGCAGGAGAATCATAGGAAGACAAACAGGAGCGCCCCGTCGGTCGCGGCCACGGAACGGAGAGGCGGTATCAGGGTATTCACGAAGAGGGCGGCCTGATCCACGGTTGGTAAGGCTAGGAACGGAAAAAGAAACCGCGGCACTCCTTGATGACCGATAGCAATCGAGACGATATTGAACGCGAACTTTTTATTCTCCACCACCGGTTGTCCAACGATTATTGCAGTGTACGAACCGTGCTTCAAATGACCAAAAATCTCGATGGTGGAGCCGACCACGGCCACCTGTCCGTCGCGAAACGGGAAGGTCGGTAGTTTTGTTGCCGATAGAAACGCGGCGGTCAGGTCCTGTTCGGTCAAGGACACCTCGCCGCTGCCGGCCTGACGCAACCGTAGCAACGTCTGACCGTCGCTGGCCGCCACGGGCCGCGATGGCTGTCCGGGCGTCCGGACCGCTTCGCTCACCATCCGGTAGGCAACGACGACAAGCACAACAATGAACAGCAGAAAAAAAAGACGCCGCAGCGGCCGGGCGAGTGCGGAGCCAGCGCTCGCCCCAACCGCCTTGGCGCCGCGCCAGAGCATCGGCGCTGGCTGGGGCTCCGGCGGGGTCATTCGACGAAGGTCAATACGGGTCACGCCCCGTATTCTATCGGTTTTGCGGCCACCGGTCGAGCGGCGCGTCCCAGGACACGGTTTTCCGAAAGCCCACCCGATCCGGCGCGTTTTCTTCGGCTAACCCGAACTGCGCGCCGAAGATGACCGTGTGCTCGCCAAAACGGTCGTTCAACCGGTCGAGCGCAGCCGAGAGTGCGATGGCTGGCTTCGGCACCGGCCAGAGTGACAGCTGCCGCGACCGCGGCCGCAGCCGAAAAACGCCAACGGCCAGCGCGCTGGGGGTCTGGCCGCGAATCTGCTGCTGGAAAATTGCGCGGGCCAAACGGAATATGGAACGCGAATCGGCGATCGGTTCCGACAATGTTAACGCCTCACTCCCGCCGCCGCCTTCGGCCGTCGAAAACCCGAACCACAGTCCCTGCGCCTCGAGGTCGAGCCCGCGCAACCGCCGACCTGTCCGCTCACAGAGTTTCATGAGCACGGCGTTCGCGAACCGCAGGTCAGCGGTCCGCTGCTTGAGCACGTGCGAGTGGCCGATGGACTTCGGGATGCCCGGCACTTGCACGCCAGCAAGCTCGATGGCATTCACGTTCGCCCAGAGTTCATACCCTTTAATGCCAAAACTCTCGATCAGGTTGGTCAAGGGATACCGTCGCAGCTCATCGAGCGTGTGGATGCCGAGCGCTTTCAGGCGCCGGTCCATGCGAAAGGCAATGCCCCAGGCTTCCTGCAGCGGCCGTCCCTTGAGGTATGCGGCCAGGTTCTGCGCATGGAGCGTGACGCGACCGCCCTTTGAGACTGTATCCCCGCCAAACTTCGCCAACCAGCGCGTCGGCGCTATACCCATGGAACACGTCAGCCACTCGCCCACCTCGTCACGAATGCGGCGCTGGATGGTCGCGCCCAAGCGGTCGGCTTCGGCAAAATCCTTGACCCAGCCGGTGAGGTCAACGAACGCCTCGTCAATGGAGTAGGTCTCGATGTGCTCCGAGTACTGCGCCAGGATTGAAAAGATACGTTCGGTCGTGGAGCGGTATTTCGGCGGGTCAACCTCGACCACCACGAGATTCGGGTCGCGGGTCAGACCATCAACGAGCCGCATGCCAGTGACAATTCCTTCTTTCTTCGCTTCCTTCGACGTCGCAATGAGACAGGCGCCGCGATAAAGTCCGGCAGCGACGCCCAGCGGCTTCCCGCGCCAGAACGGATTCGCTTGCTGCTCAACCGACGCAAAGTAGGAATTCATGTCGAGATGAAGGATGACACGGGGGTAGGGCATATTTATAAGCTAGCAGGGAGTAGCGGGTAGCGAGTAACGACTCGCCGTCTATTCCCTACTCGCTACTGGCTACTCGCTAACGAAATACCGCCGGGACGTCGAGCTTCCAGGTCAGGAGATCCGGATCATACGCCAGCACATACGTATTCGCCTCGTCCGACACCGAAAAACACCAGTGGTAGCGTGACCCGACGCGCCGCCGGTACACAAGGTGCACCTTGCGCACGTCATAGCGTTTCGTGCCCCACTGGAACGCGATCGGTCGCACGCGCTGACCTTCAAAGTCCACGACCACGCGAATGGGCTCACTCGGCTGGTGTTGAATGTCAGCGGCACGTCTTG
>CAYWEH010000028.1:4305-11290 GCA_964457305.1 uncultured Gammaproteobacteria bacterium | reverse complement strand
GCGACCGCCAGGTTATTGTAGCGGCCGGCTTTGAGCGTTTTGCCGATAGCCACTTTATAGGTCAGGATGAATGACTGGTTGGGATCAAGATCACCGATCAAGAAGGTCTTCGTGGTCGTGCCGCCGTCCTGGAAGGTGAAGCCTTTTGGTAGAGTATCGTTCACGGTCACGTTCACGGCGGTTGCTTCGCCCACGTTCTCAACGCGGACCGTATATTCGACGACATCGCCCCGGTTCACGAAGGCTTTGTTCACCGTCTTGGTGATCTTCAGTTCCGGGTTGGCCGTGACCGCGAGGACCGTTGGCAGTCGGACTTCCACCGGGGCGGTGGCACTGACCTCGGGCGTATTATCGCCCTTGGCCTTGGCCGTGTTCGTGTACGTTCCGGCCGCCGTGCCTGTCCCGACTTTCGCCTGGAAGGTGACGATCTTGGATTCACCCGGGGTGATATTCCCGAGCGCAAACGTCTTCACGGTCGTGCCGTCTGCGAAGGTCAGTCCGGCCGGGAGCGTGTCCGTCATGACGACGTTGCGCGCCGTATCGCTGGCCGTTGAAGCATTGGTGACCGTCACGGTGTACTCGACCGTGGCATCTGGATTGACAAAGGTCGTCACTTTCGACGTTTTCGCGATCGAGAGGGCGGGCGCCGAGGTGACCGTGGTCACGGCCGTCGCTGACGCCGGATCAGTTTCGATCGAGTCAATCGTGGCGACGTTCGTGATGATGGTCGCATTGACGATTGGACTGGCGGCGCGAACGACCAGGCCGACGTTGCCGTTGTCGCCCGGCGATTTGGTGCCCAGGAGCCAGGTCACCGTCTTGGTCGTGCTGTTATAGGTACCGCCGGTATCCGCCGAGACGAACGTCGTGTTCGTCGGGATGGGATCCGTGATGGTTATGTTGCTGGCGGTAGCGTTTCCAGCGACCGACCAGTGAATGGTATAGCTGATGGTCTGGCCAGCGGAAACCGGGTCCGGCGTGTCGGTTTTCGTGATGGCGATGGATGGGCCAGCCGAGACGTTCGTGACATCCGACGCCGAATTATTCAGGACGTTCGGTTCTGGCGTTGATGTGGCCACGGTGATGATGTTCGTCAGAACGGTTGTCCCAGACGGGAAGACCGCATCCAACGTCACGGTGACGGTCAAGGTTTTCTGTGCCCCCGGGCTGAATGTCCCCAAGGCCCAGTGCAGGAGGTCGCCCGCCGGGTTCGGCGTGACGGCGGCGCTGGCCGGTGCGCCCTCGAACGTCGAGCTCACATAGGTGGCTTGCGGCGGCAAGAGGTCGCTGGCCGTGACGTTGGCCGCAGCGGCCTCGCCGACATTGCGGACAACGACTGTGTAGGTGACCGTTTGCCCCGGCGTGGCCGTCGTCAATCCGTCAGTTTTTGAGACCCCGAGGTCAGGGATGAGTTCCCGGTTGCCGAAGTCTTGGTCGGTCCAGGCGCTGCCGGAATCAACCTCGAGCGGGCCAATGACCCCGTTGCCGCCCGGTGCTGTCTGTACCCAGTTCGGTTTCTGAACCTCAATCACCAGGTAGGAACCGGACGGGAGGTTCAGGAAGGCGTACCGGCCGTTGGCGTCAGTGGTCGTTTCCCGTTCGACCACGGCTGTCCAGGTGGCTTCCGTTTGGCCGAAGTGTTCGGTGAAGCAGGCGAAATCGAGCGCATTAATCGTGGCATCCTGGTTGAGCTCGGCTGTCGCTTGCTGCGCGGCGTAGTCAGCGGTGAACTTCGACAGGTCAGAGGCGTCAATCTGTCCATTTGGCACCAAGTCGTAGCTCTGCAAGTCCGGGGCGCAAGCGGAGGTCAGACGAATCGTCCAGTTCGGCAGCCCAGGCTCGCCCTCGTCTTTCACCCCATCCTTGTCCAGATCGTTCCACTTCAGGCCGGTGATGGAGTTCGGTTTCTGCCGGTTTGTGACGGTCAAGATGGTCACGCCTGTCCCGACGGTGACTTGGGCGCCGTTAGTCGCATTGCCGTCATTGTCAAGGCTGTAGCCCTGGACCGTATAGTTCGCGTCGGGTTGCTCGACCAAGGTGTACGTGCCCGTCGGGAGATTGAGGTACTGCGCGTTCGTCCCCTCGGCAATCGTCTTGGCGTCGCCGCCGTCGCGGGTGACGGTGAAGGTATGGGCGTCGTCAACCGGCTCGCCGTTCGGGCCCAGCACGTCCTTCTGGACGATGAGCGTGCCGGTTTGTCGGGTGTTGGTCAGCGTGCATGTCTTGTGTTGCTCTTCGGCCAACGTGACGTGCCCTTGGTTGTTGCAGTCGCCGGAGTAGGCGAGTGCGTAACCGCTGGGGCCACCGGTCTCGGTGACGCGGTAGGAGCCCGGTGCGAGCGGCTTGGTCGTGCCTGGTGTTTCACTGCCGGCGAAGGAGAAGACGTCTGCGTCGCCTTGCTTTATGTGCATGGTCCAGTCAGCCGCCTCGGCGGAGCCGCCGACCACGTGCTTGATGACGGTGAGCGACGCCTGTTCTGGCGGATTCTCGGTATTGGTTAGCGTGCAGGTCTTCTCCTGTCCGGGGGTCACGGTCACGTGCCCGTCGGCAGTGCAGTCGCCGGAGAAGGCGAGGCTAAAGCCGGCTGGGCCACCGCTTTCGGAAACGAGATAATTGCCGGTCGGCAACGTGTAGACGGTCCCACTTTCGCGGCCGGGCTGTGGGCTGCCGGAAACGTCAACGCCGTCGCGCTTGACATGGAGCTGCCAGTCGGATGCTTGCGCTTCGCCGACCACGTGCTTGATGACGCGGAGGGTTCCCGTGTCGCGGGCGTTACAGAGCGTGACGGTGACGCTGCCATTGCCATTGTGGTCATCGTCGCCGTCATCATCACCACCCTCTTCCTCTCCGTTGGTCGAGACAGTGTCGCTGGCCAGGCGGGCGCGGTCCTCGTCGTTGTCTGCACCGTCATCGTCTGCACCTGTGCCGATTGAAAACGTCGCTGGCAGGGTTGTCCCCTGGGGGTTCTGACAGGTGAATTGCTCGCCGTTATTGTCATCCTCCTCCTCGGTCGAGACCGTGTCGCTGGCCAGGCGAGCGCGGTCCTCGTCGTTGTCTGGATCGTGGTTGTCGCCACGTTCGTTCTCTCCAGACAGGAACCAACCGACGAAGTGGTAGCCAGGGACGTTGTTCTCGGTGACCTCGTGGTCGCCCGGCGCCGCGTCCGCGCTCGTTCCCATCAGACGGTTTGGGGTGGCGCCGTCGAGCCCCCAGCGGAATCCGAGCCCGTTCGCGGTATCGTTTCCTGATTCGAACGTTCCGTCGCCGTTGGTGTCAACTTGCTTGTCAACCTTCACCGAACCGGTCGGTGGCTCGGCCGGACACGCGGTGGTGAAAGTTTCCACGTCATTACCGATGAAGTTCAGTCCGGTGTCAACGAGGGTACTGCCGACGAGAACATACAGATTGGCGCTGCCATGCTGGCCGACCAGAAGGTTGCCGAGTTCATCGAACTCCATCGCCTCGACCTCACCGCCGACATCGGCCAGCTGGCTCAACGCTGCCGTGCCGTCGGTCGTGTAGATGACGTTATCGTAGGCGACGTACAGCGTGGTGCCGGCGTTGTTCCAGGCCAGGGCTTGGGGCTCGCCGCTCTTGCTCGCGTCGAGTTTGAGCGTGGGAGCGCCGGTGGTCAGGTTGATGGTGTACAAATTGTCGTTCGTGTCGGCGCCGGCCCAGAGTTCGCCCGTAACGGGATTGAACGACGCGCCAGGCAGTTCAAAGTCACTCGAGACGTTCGCCACGAACGTTCGCACGCCGGTGTCGCGATCCACCGTGACGAGAACCGCGGATGTGTCGTCGGAACCGTTATCGGGGAACCCGTAGATCGTACCGGTTGCGGGGTGGGTGTCGATCGATTCCAGGTCCTCATCCGTCGCGGTGCTGCCGATGTAGGAGGAAACGCCGGTCTGGAGATTCATTTGGAAAAACCGGCTGTCATCGAGATCTTGGTCGTTGTACCCGTACAGCGTGCAGGTTGTGAGCGGCGGGGGCGTTGGGCTGCCGGTGGCGATCACCGCCGGGGCAAAACCGACGACGGATTGGAGCGCAACGAGCACGGTCATGAAAAAGGCCCAGCTGCGGTAGAGCTCGTGCTGGATGTGCTTGGTGGCAATGGTGTTGATGAGTAGGTTCATACAGTCTCCTATTTATACGATGGAAGTTGATGGCCTGATACAAAAAGCCCGCAAAAGGCTACAAACTGGATTTCCTGTACCGGAGAAGCTCGGGTTGAGCCGAGGTTGTCCGACTGAAACCAGCGTTGATAACGTTTTGTGGGCTTTTGTGCTTGATACTGCTGGTTTTCGGCAAATGAGCCCTTCCGCTCAGCCGAAATCCCAAGGGAAAGAACGGGTTCCCTCCGGAAAAGATCAAAAATGCTGCGACGTTGAACATTAGCGCTTCTTAAAAAAAGAGTCAAATAGGGTTCGCGCGACCTTAACGGAAACCTCGGAATTTGTCAACCCCGTTTAGAAGCTGAAGCTTCTAACGGGGTCAGGGGCTCGGAGTACAGAGAAAAATAAAGAAAACCTTTGTTTTCGGTGATTCCCATGCTACCATTTTCCCATGCACCGACACCGGCAATTCGCGGCTTCGCTCACGCTCGCCATTGTCCTCGCGTTCGCTGCCGGGATTGTGGCGGTGGCGGCGGGGAAGGTCGTTTTTTCCGACCCGACTCCGCCTTTTGGCGCGTCGCTGGCGGCGGTCATCGCGACCTATGACTTTGGGTTTGCCAGGCCGTGGTTTGCCGCCGCGTATGGTGCGGCGCTGGCCTTGGCGTTGCTCGGGTTTTGGCGATTGCACTGGGTCGCATACGCGATCAGTCTTACGCTCCTGCTCGCGCTGGCCGTGTTTTCCTTGAATATTTTGGCTGCTTTTTCAACCTACGTTTTGGGTCGTTCGTGGCGTCTCTTTTTCACGCTGCATCCCGACCGCTGGCGCGGCGTGCCCGAATGGCGTCAGTTCATCGTCTCGGGTTTCCTGGCGTACGCCGTGTTCGGTTCAGCCGTGAGCGCATTCGCGCCGGTTGAGCGACTGGCCAGGACGCGAGCGACGCCGGTCCCCCGGCCAGCGGCCAGTCAGGCGTTCGCCCCTGATCAAGCCGAACTCGAACGAGCCGCGGATATTTTGCTGAAGGTTCGGACGTTTGCCGAGGTGCTATCGGCGGCGTACGCGGCGAAGGACATCACCGCCTACCCGACCTCGCTGCAGGCGGTGCCACTCGCTTCGCTGCGCGGCCAGTTGCCACCGTCCGCCGGCCAGGCGTTCGACGCACTGCCGACGGCCGCGACCGTGGGGTACTGGTCGAATGGGTCAGGCTTTGCTCTCTATGCGAATCTGCCCATCGCGTTTGTCCACCCGAAACGTCTCGCGGTTGAACCGCTGCCGGATACCGTGCTGGTCCGGACGGACAGCGATCCGACCGATGATCTCGATTTCGATGGGCTGCCCGATCGCACGGAAGTCCGTTGGCGAACCAGTCCGGTCCTGGCTGATACCGACGGTGATCAGTACCCGGACGGAGAAGAGGTGGCGAACGGATACAGTCCGGTGTTCCCGGCGGAGCGAAAAAATTAACGGCGCGGACGGCGATGCTTCGTCCGGTCAACCAAGATGAAGTACGCTGATCCGGATCGCACCGGCGGCAACCGTTCGCCCTTGGTGACCGTCACCTCAAAGGCGCTGTCGACATGGCGGTACTGTCCGGAGAGGGGCGCTTTCTCTCCGGTCTTGACCCGAATGGGTTTGCGCGAGGCCATGGGCTTCACCCCCTCTCTGCTTGGAGTGTAGCACGCGTGGCGGCAAGATGCAGCTCGGGCCGGCCGTTGTTTCTTTGGCGTCAGCCGCGCTATACTGATCATATGCCAGCCCGAAAGCGACCGTCTGCGCGATCAGCCCCCCTGACTTCCCATACGTACTGGTTTGGGGTGGGGAGTTTTGCCCTGGGGATCCTGCTGCTCGTTTTCTTGCTCGGCGTCGTTTTCCCGCTTCCCTTTGGTCTTGGCGGAGCGGACCCGGCTGTCGGTCCGTCTCGGCAACGGCAAACCGACTGCGAACGAACCGGTCGAGTGTGGGAGGCCGGCTACTGTTTCCCTGTCACCGAAGCAGACTGCCAGCAGTCGGGGGGCGTCTGGGGGATTCTCGGCAGCGACAGCGGCGTCGGGTGTAATTTCCTCGCACCGGATGGCGGCCAGACGTGCCAAGATGGGAGTCGTTGTGCCAGCGGCCGGTGCTTGGCGGTCATTGATGCGAGGGTCCGTGAGCAGATGGCGTCGGGACAAGACGTTCTGGGCCAGGGTTTCTGCGCCGGCTTGCTGCGCGTTCGCGGGTGCAACGCGTATCTTTCGAACGGGAGGGTGGGGAGTATGGTCTGTGCATCGTAGCGGGCGAAAAGACGAATTGGACACAGCGCGATTTCACAGCCCCACCGCCGGGACGGTTGGGTTTGACCAAATCGTGGCCCGGCTGCTGGCGTTCGTCCGGTCGAATCCGGATGACCATTACCGGTTGGTGATCGGGACCGATTCCCTGCCGGCGTTCGACGGTCGGGCGATCCTCATCAGTGCCATTGTCTTGCATCGGGTTGGGCACGGTGGGATCTACTACTGGCAGCGTCAACGGAACGAACGCCTCCACACGTTGCGTGACCGAATGATTGCGGAAGCGCTCGCGTCCCTGGCGCTGGCCACGCGGCTGCGCGAGGATATGAGGATTCAGCAGTTGTTGACCGGCCGCATGGAAATTCACGTTGATGTCGGCGAGAACGGCCCGACGCGGCAGATGATTGCCGAGATTGTCGGCATGGTCGTGGCCCACGGCTTCACGGTCCGGACCAAACCCGACGCCTACGCCGCTTCGAAAGTCGCGGACCGCCATACGGTTGCCGCCTACGCGCTCGCCGATTGAAGCCCCACCGTGGTATCATACGAACCTATGGCAATGCAGCGCGCCGAGTGGGAATACCTTTACCAAACTTCCACTGCCG
>CAYWEH010000028.1:0-4205 GCA_964457305.1 uncultured Gammaproteobacteria bacterium | reverse complement strand
CCTATGGCAATGCAGCGCGCCGAGTGGGAATACCTTTACCAAACTTCCACTGCCGCCCAGTTGGCCTGGGAGATTGGCGGTCCGGATGCGGCCTTGGAAAAATTCGTTGAGGATCGGAAGATCCCAGCGAAGGCAACGGTTCTTGACATCGGTTGCGGGTTGGGATCAGCCGCCGTGTACTTGGCCGCGCTCGGCCACACGGTGACTGGCATTGACGTTTCGGCGACGGCGGTCGAAAAAGCCAAACGGAAAGCCAGCCAGGCCGGAGTCACCGTGACCTTTGTGGTCGGGGACATTCTGACCAACGACTTCAAGCGGAAAAGTTTTTCCTTTCTCTACGACCGCGGCTGCCTGCAGCATCTGCCCAAGGGCGAGTGGCCGAAGTACCGCGACGAGGTGCTGCGGCTCCTCTCGGCGAAAGGAATCTATATCGTTGAAATTTCGCAGGACGTGGCCAGCGTTGATGCCTTGAAGGGCCTGTTCGCCCAGACCCTCGTGCTTCAGGGAGTGACAACCCTGACACACGTCGAGCGCGCGACTGGCATCCCTCGCTATCACACCGTCGCCTTCTTCGTCCGGAAGTAGCGGCCCCCCTCCCAGACGTTCCCCCAGATCGGTCCCCTCGTTCTCTCCGTTCCATCCGCGCTGTCGAGGCTATATAAAAGGCCGACCTTGAGAGCGTTTCTTCTCCGAGGCCATAAGCTCCACTTTGCCGATCGGGTGGAGCTTTCCTTTTCCGTGAGTTGCGCGACCGGCTGATTTCGGGCACACTGACGGTATATGCGATGGTGGGTTTTGCTCCTCGTTGTTCTCCCCTTCGTTGTGCGGGCGCAGACCGCCCCGCCGCCGACGGCAACGTATACGGTGACGGCGCGGGTAACGCAGGTCATTGACGATGAAGTTGAAGGCATTTCCTATCTCCGGGCCCGCGTGACGGTGCTCGAGGTGACGGAACGCGCGGCGCCGCCCGGCTCGCCGTTGCTCGGCCCCGGTACCACCCTGTCGGCGATCGTCCGCGATGCGAAACATCGGGCCATTCTCCGTTCGGCTAATCCGAGCCTGGGCTTGCCGTTGGTGCTCGGTTGGTACGATGAATCGACGTATGAAGTAGTGCGGGTCCTCGGCGAACCAGCCCGCGAGTTCTCCCCTGCTCCCCCGACGGAACGTGTCCAACGTGTTTTCGCGGACAATGCTCAGATGTTTGTACTGCTGGCCGGGGTCGCCGTGCTCGCCGTCGTGACACTCCGTTTGCTTCATCACCGCAGCCATGGACACGGATAAACTCTTCGCGTTGACCAACCAAGGACGCGAGGCGTTGCGCCACCTCGACCGTGATGCGGCCGAAGCCTGTTTTCGCCAAGCCCTGGAAGAAGAGCCCGCCTTCGTTGACGCGCTCGTTGGCCTTGGCCAGGTGGCGTATGAGCGGGGCGAACTGGCCCTCGCCGCCGGCCATTTTGCTCAAGCCGCGGCGCTCGGCCAAAAGCAGTTCGGCCGGGCCTGGCCAGCCAAGCTCCGTTTTCAACATCCGGCCGACCGCGCCTGCCTCCGCGCCATTCACGGTCAGGGTATCGTTGCCTACCGGGAGGGCAAGCGAGACGCCGCGCGGAAATACTTCGCCCTTGAGCAGCAGCTCGATCCGGCTGATCACCAAGGGGCGCGGTTCATGCTGCGGAATATCGAGGCGGGCAAGCCCTGGCGCGAGACGTAGGGCTTTTGGTTAGCCACGGCGCGTGGTAGACTGAACGCTCCTTTCCCGTTTTTTCGTATGCCGTCGAGACGTTCCCGAGGATTCCGCAAGCATCTGCGTGCCGTCAAAGCGCGACTGCGCCGCGAGGTGGCTGATCCCGTTGAACGGGCAAAACGTTTGCGAGACTTTCTCGCCCAACACCCCGTTCGCCAACACCGCGTATGAACACCCTGAACTTTACCGTCAGCCAGTTCGTCGACTTCCTCCGCGAGCATTTGCGGACAACGGTTGGTGAGGTCGTGGTGCAGGGTGAGGTGACCGGTTACCGCGAACGAGGCGACAACCTTGTCTTCTTTGATATCAAGGACGAACTGTCGGCCGTCACCTGCTTTCTCATGAAGTACGAACTCACCGTGCCACTTGAGGATGGTATGGAGGTGAAAATCCTTGCCATTCCATCGCTGTTTAAAAAGTCCGGCAAGTTCCATTTGAAGGTTCGCGAAATTACCCCGGTGGGTGAGGGGGCACTCCGCAAGGCGTTCCTGAAGCTCATGGAGAAGCTCGAGAAGGAAGGGTTGCTGGTTGAAGAACGCAAGCGGCCCTTACCGCGATTTCCCGAGCGCATCGGACTCATCACCAGTAAAGATGCGGCCGCGTACAATGACGTGTTAAAAACGCTGAAGCGCCGTTGGAAATCCCATGTCGTCGTGTTCGCGCCGGTCCGGGTGCAAGGGGTTGGCTCGAGCCGGGACATTGTCCAGGCGCTGGGTGCGCTCAATGCCTACGGTCATGTTGAGACGATCATTGTCACTCGCGGCGGCGGTAGCCTTGAAGATTTGCAATCGTTTAATACTGAAGAAGTGGCTCGCGCCATTGTCGCCAGCCGGGCGCCGGTCATCGCCGGCGTCGGTCATGAACGGGACATCACCATTGCCGAACTCGTCGCGGACCTGCGCGCCTCCACGCCGACTGCTGCGGCCGAACACGTGGCGCCTGATCGCCGTGAGGTTGCCCTGACCGTCGAGGAATTTTCCCGTCGAGCGGCTGCTGCGGTCGAAGGCCAGGTGATCGATGCCCGCGACCATATTCGTGATGCGATGGACCGTTTCGAATCAGCGCTGCGGGCCCGAACGCTGGTCGTGGAAAATCTTTTACAGCGGTTTCGGACCATTTTTGTCCGGGTGCTCACTGCACCCCGTGAGCGGCGAATCCAGGTAAGCAATCTCATCCTGCGGTTAACGACTGGGGCAACACTTTGGGCTCATCGCCAGCGCGACCGTCTGCAGCATCAGTCCACGCTCCTCGCTTCACTCAATCCGACCGCAGTCTTGCAGCGCGGGTATTCGGTGACGTTTGACGCCTTCGGGAAAGTCCTCCATGATGCTTCTAGCGCCAAGCCGAAAGACCGGATCCGCACGCGACTCCGCAAAGGCGAATTGACCTCCGAAGTTTTATGACTGCAACTGAGAAAGAGAAGTTTAACTTCACCAAGGCCTTCCAAGAACTGGAAAAAATCGTCCAGTCGTTCGAATCGGAACAGACTGACCTCGACGAGGGTTTGCAGAAGTTCGAGCGCGGCCTGGCGCTGGCCAAACAGCTTAAAGCAAAACTTCAGGACGTCGAACAAAAAATCGAGACGATCAAGCAGAAATTCGACACTGACGAGTCGAATGGCGACGCGGCTAAGGAATAAGCAGTTACGCCGTCCGCTCGAACGTTATTGAGGTGGCGCCTTTGTAGTCGGGGGCTTGTTGTTCGCTTTTTGTTCGGGTATACTAATTCTAGGAGATGTGGATAACTATGCCAACCGAACAACTTACGAAAAAACAACGAGAAATCCTTAATTTTATCTTGGCGTACCAAGGTGACCATAAGTACGCTCCATCGGTCCGGGAAATTGCCGAGCACCTGGGGGTGTCCTCTCCAGCCACAGTGCACGAGCACCTGAAGGCCTTAATGAAAAAAGGCTATGTGCATGTCCGCGACGGCGTGGCACGCGGTATTGAATTGACGAAGCAAGTATTCCGTACGCATCAGGCCGTGGATTTGCCGCTCGTCGGCTTGATCGCGGCTGGGCAGCCGATTGAAGCGGTTGAGCAGCACGAGACCTTGGCAGTGCCAGCCGCGTTTGTCCGCGACGTGAATTCATATGTCTTGCAGGTGCGCGGAACTTCGATGATTGACGATGGTATTCTGGATGGTGATTATGTGGTTATCGAACGGAATTATTACCCGAAGAACGGCGACGTGGTCGTGGCCTTGCTCGACAACACCTACGCGACGCTCAAGCGCTACTACCGCGAGAAGGACCGGATCCGCCTGCAGCCGGCGAACGCGACGATGAAACCGATCTTCACAAAGAACCCGACGATCCAGGGGGTAGTGCGGGCGATCATTCGGAAGTTTGACACGCGGCCGGTGTTTGCATGAAATTACGAATGACAAATGACGAATTACGAAATTTCCAGATCGGCAGTTTCGGAATTCATCATTCGTAATTTGTCATTCATTCGTCCTA
>CAYWEH010000027.1:0-11747 GCA_964457305.1 uncultured Gammaproteobacteria bacterium | reverse complement strand
TACGGGCTGCCATATGAAGCCCAATACGAATCGTCAGAAAATAAAGTGATTGTTGGCCGAGCGCTTACTCAAGACGAGGTCCTGACATTACCCGGAATTTCAGAAAACCGGCGGCAAGAACTCGTCCAAGAAATATTCAAACGCTCTCCATTTAAGATTCGGGGGCGAGAGTATGAAATCATCAGTGGCCGTGATTCCGGTCGGCAAGCCTTTCTCGAACTTGAATTTGGACGGGTGCCGGCCAGATTCGGAACCGAATTGAATATCGAGCAAACAGCCAATGATAACAATGAAGTTTCCGGTGCCCTACTGGCAGAAATGACCACAGTCGATGGCACAAAGCTCACCTTTTATCGACGCGGCAATGAAATCTTGGAAGAGGCCCAGGCCTACGATGTCGTCGGCCAACACCAAGAACCCATAACTCGCACAAACAATCTGACTCGCTACCCAACGGACTTGGCTAGAGGGTGGACAAATCTTACCCCGTTCCGAACTATGCAACTGACCGAAGGTAGCGCTGTCGTATCCGCGGCGGAATACCTCCAGGGAATACAGAAAAATATTGACCAACAGCAGGCCAGGCTGGCCGAAGCGGCTGATGATGGTCAGCAACCGGCTTGGGTTCACGAAACTATGCAGGAAATGCTGGAAACAATGGCAGGTCACGTCTATGGTTTTGGCGAAATGGCAGCGCAACACGGAGATCACGAAACTGCCGCCATGGCGCGACAAATATGTCAAGAGATTCTCGATCCAAATACTATTCAGAACATCATTGACCAGCGGACTGATACCACTGGGCGTTTCAAAGTCACAATCGATGACTTTCCCGAACTTAAAAAGCGGTTGGATCGATCGAAGCACCTATCAGAGTAACACTCCAGGGGCAAAAATCCGCAGTGGAGAGTACCGGACTGCACCTTCACTGCCTGTACACGTATCGAGGAGCTTGTATTACTGTATTCTCATGCACCACTTCGGCCACGGAACCCGCCGTCGCTCTTCGAGCTATGGCGGGCGGGCCCGCCTCGCCGAAGCTTGAGCGCAGGCGGACAAGCTCCAAGTAAGTCACATTGGGACCACGCTATGGCTGGCAGGCCATGCGCTGTTTTACGCGCCCCCTTGAACAGGCAGGGGCAGTTGGAAGTTCGAATCTTTGTACTGGTACGGTGGCTTCGGAAGCCCATAGAGCACCGAGTAGAGGCGAAGCAAGCTATTCGCCATGTCCCAGGCATCAACGTCAGAGAGTTCCTCGCCGCAATGCTTCTTGTAGATCGCTTTGAGTTCGTCGATGGCGGCTTGCATAAGAGGCATAGAAATATTTAATGATGATGAAGAAGCCCCGAGCAGCACGTTGCATGCTGTCGGGGCTTCAAAGAGCGGGCTTTAGTGGAGACGCGTGTTCGAGACTACAGACGGAGTGCATCCCGAAGGAGCTGTTCAAGTCCGGCGCGCTGATCTTCCGGAGTTGTCAGTCGGTAGCAGCCCGACTTCCACTCAAACTTAATATGTTCACGATACACAATCACTTGTCCGGCTGCGGTGGGAACGATTTTTTTGGTCCCGAACGCTGCCGCCGCCAACATGGGGTGGATGTCGAACTCGCCAACCACCAACTCTTCGTTCACGACAAGAAACTTGTAAACATGAAACCCGTAGGGCGAATCCTCTGCGCCGTCGAGAACGCGCGTCTTCATACGTCTCATCCTTTCAAGGGGCAATTTGGTTTTTGCGAACTTGAGGTGTATTCCTCACTTGAACGGTCCAGCGGATATCCATTGAACTGTTCAAGTGAAGCCATGAACCATCTGCATACGCATATGTTCATGGCAAACCTCATAAAGTCAGGCAACGCTGTACTAGATGGGGTTTAAAGGATCGAACTATCTATCTCTATCTTTCTTCCTTTTCATTTGTGACGCCCGGGTAGATTGCGATTCTCCGTGATGCGGTCACGAGAACTTTCCGCCCGCAACCCAGACATTTTGTTACCAAGTGGCGTCCCTCGTAGTGCCAATCGACCTTGTTTCCACAATCGGGGCAACAAGCGCGAGTCAGGAGGGCCTCATCCACGATACTATTCAGGAAGTCGAAGAAACTCATGGCTTTCTCCTTTGTAAACGAGCAGTTACAGGTGCAGTTTCTGTCGGATCTCAAGCGTCACGGAGCATGATAGTCCAAGTTGAGTATTATGTCAATAATCAGGTCATGAGTCTTTGCCAAATCTTGACAATTTCGCATATTTTGGCTAATATTATAAGTAATAATTGTGTCATAATTTTCGACATAATATGAAGCTACCCTCCTCCGCACAGCGCAGTCTCGGCTTGTCCAATGATGAAATGGCCGTCTACTTGGCTGCTTTGGAACTTGGCCAAGCGTCGATTTTAGCCCTTGCCAAGAAATCCGGGGTCAAACGGACGACCATTTACCACTTCCTCGGCCAGCTTCTGGAGCGCGGCATCCTGCAAGAAACCAGGAAACGGAAGCGGAACGTCTACAGCGCCCTGCATCCGAAACAGCTTGTCGAGCTGGAGCGGGTCCGAATCAAGGAATTGGAGGGCGTGTTGCCCGAGCTGCTCGCGGTCTATAACAAATCAGACCAGAAACCTCGCGTCACCTTTTTCGAAGGTGTTGAAGGAATCAAAGAGGCGTTGACCGACCTGCTCCGTGTCGGGAAGCCAATGGTTGGGTGGGCCGATTTTTCATATCGGCAATCGATCTTGCGGGATTTTTTCAACACGTTCGCAGCCGAACGAGCGCGTCGGAACATCACCTACCAAGCGATCACCCGAGACACACCCGAAGCGCACGACTGGGCGAAAAAGAACACCGGCCACTTGCGGGACATGAAATTTATCCAGTCCGAGTCCTTCAATACCGAGACGCTTGTCTATGGTAACCACGTCATGTTTCTTAGCTATCAGAAAAACGCCTTTGCCGTGGTGATCGAGGACGCGAACATCGCCGCAACGCTCCAAGTTGCCTGGCAGCAGTTGTGGGAGAGGATCTAATACATCAACAGGGGGCGCAGGACTGCACCTCCACCCCCTGTACGCCTCGCAACATCCGCGGTACGCTTTCTTCACGAACTACGCGATTTCGGCCTGCACGCAGAACCTCGGCCACGCGATCCCGCCGTCGCCCTTCGGGCTCTGGCGGGCAGGCGTATCCGGCGCAGTTGCGAAATAGGTTCGAACTCGGTCCACGAGCCCGCACCATGAACCACTCGTGGAGTTTACCCCGCACTGGCCGGTGCGGGGCTCGGGTTCATGGCGAGCCGCTGCTCGCCGTGAAGCAAGTGGTTCATGCCGTGCACCCGACGTAAGGAGTGGTGCACGGTCCGTCAACAGCGGCTACGCGTCCCTGTGAATACGATAAGAAAACCGCACTACCACGCGGTTTTCTTGTACGCAGGTGTGGGTGTAGAACGGCACTTCCCGCCTCCCCCCAGTGAGACTCGAACCTTTTATTGTGAACAGGGGGAATGAGCGACGATACATCCGCCTCTCTTCCCAGAACATCGGGTTTACCCATTCATGTACCAAACGTTGTCGCCCAACTACGAACTATGATGGCAAATCCAACGATCAACGTTCTTGCCTACATCCAGCTTCAGGCTCTTTCTGTATCGTGTATTACTACCTGGTCTTTCGTGAATGCGTCAAAGCACGACCGATAGAAGACCACAGTAGAGCCTAGGAGTTGGGCGCGCGCCCAGCGGATCAATTGTCCTACACCGCAGTACTTAGCAGAAAAACTCCGAGGGCGTTGCTCGCAAATGAAAGTAAGAAGAACGTCCAAACCTTACTACGCTTGAAACCGAAGAGGCCGGCGGCGAGTTCGTCAGGCAATGGCGACGCGAGAATGAGGACGCCGAGAATCGTGGTCACCCAGTTAGGGACAAGCCGCTGCTGGCGCATACGACCAATAAACGTTGCCAACCATCCATGTTCTGCTTCACGCCGGGTGAAGAGGAAGATGCCAAGGTCATAGACAGCGGCGCCAATACCACCAAGAAGTCCGACCACGATCGGGTTGAGATGTTGCGGGGAATCGACGAAGATGACGGTGGCGATGGACGCCGTCAACCCACTGCCATACATGAGCCCAGCTACAAGCATCCCAGGATAGCCGAGTCGGTCCACTACACCCAAAAATCTATGGAGGGTCGGGAGGACTATGAACGCTACCGCCATCGCAACGCCGATAGAAAAGATTATAAGCGCCCCCCGATGGTGATGCAGGAAACTACTATTCATATCGTCAAGTGTATCATGCGCGGCAATGTCACTACCAAACCCCATCGAAAAGAGCATGAGGGTTTTCAGCTGGGCGGGGTGCAGCACTGCACCTCCACCTACCTACGTAGCTTGCCCGACTCTTGATACCCTGGCATCATGACGACAGACAGAACTGCGGCTTCACGGCCGTCGTTTTCGTTTGCAGCTATCCCGATGCTTCTTTACATGAAGATTTTCCAGAGGAGGTAGCCGACTCCAGCAACGATTACAGAAAACACCAACGTCACGACGGTTCGCTTGGTCTTTGTCCGACGCAAGGACGAGGTCGTTACCGGCGTTTCATTCTCATCAATATACTGTCCGGAATACAAGGCGCTCATACGACAAATGTACCATATCCCTTTCCCTTGGAATATGTCCTGGCGCCGCGCCCCCATTTTCGTTATGATGACCTTAAATAGTTATCAACAGCCACCCCGCGTGGGTAACGGAAAAACACCATATGCCACAGTCTAACTTTCGACCGGGTGCAGCACCCCGGCGCTTTTCCCGTGCTGCGCTCATCACGGTCGCCGCGCTCTTGTTCGGCCTCCTCGGCCTGCGCCAGCCGGCTTCCGCCGCCGACGGTACTGTCACCGGCCGCATCGTGGAGCCGAACGGCACGACCGTGGTCACCAGCGGTAACATGACGCTCCGGTCATCGAACTGGACGTACTCGCAGTACCAGTCGCTCGGCAGCGACGGCCGCTTCACCTTCTCGGGCGTGCCAGCCGGCAGTTACTTCCTCGAAATTTGGGCCAACCCGTCCGTCCCCAACTCCGCGTTCAATCCGGACACGCAGACGGTCACGGTCACGAACCACCAGACGACTGCGCTCGGCGACATCCGCATGCTCGCCCCGAATGTCTTCGGCAAGGTCGTGCGGTCGGACGGCACCACGGCGGTCACGAACGGCTCCGTGACCATTCGCACCGGCGACTGGGGCATCAGCCGGTACGCATCGCTTGACGCCAGCGGCGTCTTCAAGATGGCCTTGAGTACCCAAACGAACTACGTGGTTGAAGTGTACACGTGGGATACGACCGAATCCCGCCCGGATAATGTCACGATCACCTACGCGGGCGCGCCGATCTACTTGGACGGCACGAACGCGTCGCAGGCGCTGCGGACCAACGTCGCCGCCATGCGGGGGCGCGTTCTCGTTCCTGGCGGCACCGGCGCGCAGTACGCCTCGCTGACGCTCTATGACAGCAACAACGTCGGGGTCCAATGGTCATCAACGGACCAGGACGGCTTCTTCAAAATGGACAGCGTCCCGACCGGCTCCTACCGGCTGCGCATCAACCCACCCTACTCGCCGAGCGGCCTGGCAACGCCGGATGACATCGCTGTGTCGTTGACAAAGGGAACGGTCAACACGAGCCTGCTCACGACCCCGGTCACCCTGACGCAATCAGCCAAACGCATCATCGGCAGAGTGACGCGGGCCCGCAACGGCGCCGCCATCACCGACGCGTCAGTCTCGGCTTGGCAGCAAAACGGCGGCGGGTACGCAAACGGCACCGTGGACAGTTCCGGAAACTTTAACCTGCTGGTCAGCAGCGGCGGAACGTGGCAGGTTTCGATCTGGCCCAGCTATCAGAACAATGTCCAACCGGATTGGACCCTTTCGGGCAACCCAAACACCGTCCGCTTCGCCCTTTCGAATACCCAGGCGGAAAGCCAGACCTCGAATTTCTCCGTCGCCACCCTCTCGGCCACGATCCAGGGAACGATCTACACGCCAGGCGGCGCACCGGTCTACGGCGGCGGCTCGGACTACTACTCGGTCAGCGCCTGGAGCGACCGCTCGTACGGCGGCGGGGGCTGGTCGCAAGTCAATTCCAGCGGCGCCTATTCGATGCGGATCGCGCCCGGCACGTATACGGTCTCGGTCTACGGCTCCATGACGTACGGCGCTCCCCAGCAGACCATCACCGTCAAAGAGGACGAGACCGTCACCCTGAACGTCACGCTGCTCGCGCGCAACGCGACCATCACCGGCCTGGTGCAAGACAACCGCAGCCGCGGGATCGCCAGCCAGTGGTGCAGCGCCTGGTCCAAGTCCGGCTCGGGCTGGGGTTCCGGATCGACAGATTCGAACGGCCGCTACTCCTTCAACGTGACGGCCGGCACCTACTACGTCAGCTGCTACCCGAGCGGGGGTTCAATGGCCACCAGCCCAACCCAGTCCGGCACGCGCTACGTCTCGACCGACCCGCCGCAAGAGGTGACGGTCGCTGCGAACGGCACCGTGACGGCGGACGTCGTCTTTGCCATTGCCGACGCAACCATCTCGGGAAAACTCGTTGACCAAAGCGGCAGCCCCGTGTCCTCCGTGTGGGGCTGGGTGAATGCCCAGAAGTGCAATTCGACCCTGTCAACCGGCTTCGCCTACTACGGCGGCCTGGGCGGATCAATCACCAGCGGCACGTTCTCGCTCGGTGTCCCCGGCGGCTGTTGGACGCTGCGCGCCTCGCTCGGCTACTTGGGCGACTACACGTCAGCCAGCGCCAAGGAAGTCACCGTGGATGCCGGCGGGACGGTCAGCAATGTCGAGCTGCAGCTGGTTCCGAACAATGCGACCGTCGCCGGCAGCGTCGTGGATGCCAATGGGACCACCCTGACCGACGCCTATGGCTCGGTCTTCCTGACCGACGGCGCCAACTACCGCTGGGTCCAGATTACGAACGGCACGTACTCGCTCAAGACGTCAGCCGGCGCCTGGAACTTCGGCTGCTGGCTGGATCCGGCGACGACCACCCAATATTACATGGTCGGTGTCTGCGACACGACGGTGACGGCGACGGCCAACGCCACCACCACCCATAACCTCGTGCTCCAGCGCGCCGACTCCACCCTCATCGTCAAAACCCTGAAGCCGAACGGCGACCCGCTGCCGAACGCGCACCTCTCGGTCGGCACGTCGTTCGGCGCCACGAAGACCACCAGCTACTCCATGTACGGCTCGTGGTACAACCCTGACCGTACGACCAACCAGAACGGCCAGGCGACCTTCATGGTCCCGGCCGGCACGTACTTCGTCTCGGCCTCGATCTCGACGGACTTCGGCTACATGAACCCGCCGCGCGAAGTCGTGACTGCGGTCAGCGATGCACAGTCGACCGTCACGCTCCAATTCCTCCAACCGGACGCGACGATTTCCGGCACGGTGACGAAAGGCGGTGCGACCTACACTGGCGGCGGCACAATCACCGCCTACAGCGCCGAGGGCGGCTACTCCGAAGCCGACGTCCAAACGGACGGCACCTTCAGCCTCCCAGCCACGAAAAACGACGTCTGGGTCGTCTCGGCCGGGAACGATGCCACGGCCACCACCGGCCTGGCCAGCGACGAGACGGCGGTTGACGTCCCGGCCAGCGGCAAAGCGACGACGACGCTCGAACTCGGTGACACCGTCATCATGCCGACGCCGACGACCACCACGTTCGCGACGAACACCGACCAAACCGTCACCACCGGCGGCGTCACCGTCAACGCCCCGGCTAACACGCTGACGACGCAGAACGCGACCGTCTCGCTGACCATCACCCCCACGGTGGAAGAACGGCCCTCCACTGCGACCGACTCGCCGATCGGGCCGGCCTACGACATCTCGGTGACCAAGACGAGCGGCTCGGACTCCGGCAGTCCGGTCACCGACCTGGCCGGCAGCCTGACCATCACCCTCCCCTACACGGATGCGGACTTGACCGCCACCGGCGCGAGTGAGAGTACGCTCACGGTCCAGAGCTGGGATCCGACTGCGGACACCTACACCGAAGTCCAGGGCTACAGCGTTGACAAGGCGAACAACAAAGTCTCGTTCAGCACGAGCCACCTCTCGAAGTTCGTCATCACCACCGCGCCGGTCGAAAAGACTGGGACGCCAGTCGTGACCCCGGGCGGCTCGCTCGCACCAGGCACGGACGCGCCCGTCATCACTCCTGATTTCGTCAATCTGAAAGTCCGCAACCTGGCGGTCGTCTACGGAAACACAAAGGCGACCGTGGCCATCTACGATGCCGAGGGCGCGCTGGTCAAAAAATTCCGTCCCTACGGCGCCGCGGTCACGGCCAGTCTCAAGGTCATTGCGGCCGATGTCTTGACGACGAACAACGGCGAAGAACTGATCATCTACTCGCCGTCGAACCCGAACCTGCCGGTGAAGGTCTTCTCGCTGACCGGCCGTGAACTCGGGAAAACTACCGGCTTCCAGAGCACGAGCGTCAATGTCATGACGGCCGACCTCAATGCTGACGGCACGCACGAGATTGTCGTGTCCGGTGCCGGACAGCAAACAATTGACGTCTATGGTTTCATCTCGAAGTCGCTCAAACGGCGCGTCATGATCAAAACCGCCTGGAGCAACGGTGCCGAGGTACTGGCCGGCAACCTCACCGGCAGCGACGCTGACGAACTGGTGGTCGCGCCCAACGACGGCACCACGGTCACGATTTACACGGTTGACCTCAAGAAACGGCGCGCCAGCGCGGTCGCGGCTGCAGCGGTAAAATTCGCGGCGTCTGGACAACGCTTGGCGCTCGCGAATACGACCGGCAACGCCTACCAGGAAATCGTCCTCTGGCCAGCCGATGACAGCGGGACTATCCGCATCCTCGGCCTGAACGGCAAACGGCTCAAAACGTTGTCCCGCGTCAAGGCCGCGGACGCGCTGGCCCTCACGCTGGGCGACGTGAACGCGGACGGCCGCACTGACATCGTCGTGCTGTCAACGAAAAAGAACCAGCCGACGGTCCGACTCCTCTCCTTCCGGCAGGGACGCATGACGACGACCTCGGTCACGGCGGCGCTGCCGACGTCCATCGGCGTACCGGACGTCGCGGTCGGGGACGTGGATGCGGACGGGGTCGGAGACGTGATCGTCGCCGCCGGCGGCAGCTCTCGCGTCTACGCCTACTCCTACCGGCCCGGGAGCAAAACGCTCTCGCTGGTCACCGCGGCGTACGTCGGCGCGAAGAAATCCACGGCCGGCAACCGCGTCACCATCACTGACCTCAACGGGGACGGTAAGCGCGAGGTTGTGGTCACGCCGCGCGGACAATCGCCCACGCTCACGATCCTGAACCTCCAGAAAAAAAAGTTCGTCACCTCGAAACGGCTTAAGCCGGCGGGGGCGGCGTACCAGGGCAGCTTCGGAATTACCGCTGCGAGCACAAAGTAACGAAGGACGAAAGCGAGGGGAGGGCGCCGCCAGTCTTCACCTGGTCCGGCGAAGCCGGAAACAACGCGCCCTCCCTCGAGGTAACTCCTGGCCGTCTGTTCGCGTCGATCAGCCGACGCCAACCGCCCGAACGATTCGCAAAAAAAGGCGCACCGTCGTAAAGGCACCTTTTCTCTTTTCTTTGGTTTGTTGGCTTAACCCCGTTAGAAACCCGAGCTTCTAACGGGGTTGACTCCTGGGCAAAACCTGGTAGCCTTGAACATTACCTGTCGTCGGGTTGGGGAATGACGGGCGTTTCCCTGATCACCCAAGATTTGCTCGACCCGACGCAGCGACGGCGCCTGATGGCCCAACTGGCTCACAACGCTCCGAGCCAAAGCCGTCTTCGGCGCCAGAACAGGGGCAGCGAGACTTTGAAGTCCTGCCCCTGTTTTCCCTTTCTTGACCGCTCTGTTACCAAGGAGTAAGGTCGGACTGACCCAAACCTGGGAGGTGTAGTATGTGGGTCGTAAAGCTCGTGTTCCTCTTCTGCCTTGCGCTTTGGACGGCGATGGCCATCGGGCAACTGGCCGGTTCGAACTGGTTTCTGCTGACGTTGATCGTCCTCTTCCCGGCCCTGATCGGCCTGACCTTCCGCGCCCACTTCTGGTTCGGGTCCGCCTGCAGTGTCGTCTTGGGTGGCGCGCTCATGTGGGCTGGAGACTTCAGTCCGGTGAGCGCTCTCTCGCCCTTCGCCTTCTACTGCGCGGCTCGGGCACTGTGGCCATACCCGCCAGAATCCTCAAACTACTCGGCCGAGGCGCCGCCCGACCCCAACGTCGCCTACCGGGACAGTCGCCGGTGAGGCGTACTCGCTCCTGTCCGTGGCCTGGTCTTCTCCCCGAGGACCAGGCCCGGTTCCCCTTTTCCGCCCTTGACAAAGTGTTCCCTCACCACAAAGGCCTCTTGTTTTTCGGCAGACGGCGTCCGGCACCTCGTCTTGACACCATTGGTTTCTTTCGTCTACAGTGCATGGTTCCTGTCCCACCGAGGAGCGGTTGCCGAACGCCGGCAGCCGCGTATCGCACCAGGGATGCTCCACCGGCCTTTCACCGCTCCGGGTTTTCCGGGGAGTTCGAAGGGCAGTTCGGAGGTTTAGAATGTCCTTTCTCATCCATACGCTGGTCGCGATGATCATGCCGATCGCGCTGAAGGTCGGCCGGTTCACGCGCATCCCCGTTCACAGTCGGTACATGACCGACTTCTACGAACGCGGGGATTACCGGCTGGTGAAGGTCCCGTTCCTCGACCACGCCCACTACGTCCACGTGGCAAAGTTCCGCTTCGAGGGTGACGGATCGCTCCGCGTGACCTGCCGGCACGACGGGCACGAGTTCTGGAACGTGCCGCCGACCGACACGTTGCCGGGCGTCGAGAGCTACGAGCCGCTCTTCTGGCGGTGGGCGGCCAGCGGCGACCGGGCGCTCGGGAAGATGATCCTCATGTGGCACGACGCGATCCGTCGGTACGATGAGCTCCTCCTCCAGCGCCAACTGCTGGTCGGGAGCCTGGAACGACTCATTGACGCGATCGAGCCGCTCCGCGGCAGCGGACCGATCAGTCTGCCGCGGATCCACGCCTACATCTGCGGACTCCACGACGGATGCCTGCGCGGCGGGCTGGCGGACCACGCCGACCTGTTCGCGGCGGTCGAGGCGCCCCTCAACCTCGGCGGCCGGAAGCCACCTCCTCCGTCCCAGCCGAATCGCCCTCTCATGGGCTGCTAAATCCAGCCTGCTCGTTCCCCCCAACCCGGGCCTGGTCTCCCAAGACCGGGCTCGATTATTTTCTCTAGATGCAATTTTTTAATCCAAGGAACTAAGGGCTCGCTGGATCGTCCGAGCGCGAACAACCGCGCGAGGGGAATTCGCGCCTGGCCGATACCAGCTCGCTCTGTTATTTTTTCCGAAGTCGACGTAACGCGGTCAGCAACGGTGCCCGCCAGTCATCTTTAAGTTGTGACTTAATCAATTGAACTATCTCCCGATCTTTTTTCGAAATACGTTGCCGAAGAAATTCATTGCAGAGTCGGAGGATATCAATATCACGATCTGTACTTAAAACATACGCACGTTGTACATCCGCTGTCGGATGATATCGTTTATGAAGACGCGAGTTCTTTTTTTGCATACATACACGTTACCACAAACGAAGTGGGGCAAAGGACGCCGCATACTGCCCCTGTTTTAGGTACGGACATTTGGCGGGTTCGTGGACTTGAAATTCACCAGGATTTC
>CAYWEH010000026.1:0-13076 GCA_964457305.1 uncultured Gammaproteobacteria bacterium | reverse complement strand
TCGTATCCGGCGCCGTCGCGAAAAAGGTTCGAACTCGGTCTACGAGCCCGCACCACAGAGGGTGCGGGGTTCTGGGGACACCAATTAGCGAATAGAGGTTATAGGGTTTTAGACATTTTTTCGGAATCATGTATGGCTAACCAGCACCAGATTGAAGCAATGTACGACTGGGTCGACTATTTTCATACGTTACGCCTCGGGCCGTACGCTGATTTCAGCTGCGCCTACTTCAACGGCGACTTTAACAAAACGTTGGATCAGGCGCAGCACGACAAGCAAGCCTGGGTCCTCGAAGGGATAGGGTTCCAGCCTGGCCAGCGAATCATCGATATTGGCAGCGGCTGGGGGAATATGCTCCAGGCGGTCCGTCAACGGGGTGGGCAGGCCGTCGGTCTGACGTTGTCTCGCGCCCAAACCCGCTATGCCACAGGGCAAGGATTGACCACCTTCTTGCAGGATTGGAAAAATGCTGACCCTGGTTCGCTCGGGAAATTTGATGGCGCCGTTTCCATTGGCGCGTTTGAACATTTTTGTTCAGACGACGAATACCTGGCCGGGGAGCAAGAGCGGATTTACCAGGATTTTTTCCGTTTTTGTTCGGACGTTTTACCTCCGGGCGGGAAGCTCTACTTGCAAACGATGATTTGGGGGGAAACGGCACCGGATCCACGAACGCGTAGTCTCCAGGCGGCAGAGGGTTCAACAGACAGAATTTTAGCACGACTAGAGAAATTCTACCCCGGTTCCTGGTTGCCAAAGAGCAAGCAGCAGGTCATTACCACGGCCAATCCTTACTTCAACTTTCTCTACTCCAGCAACGGCCGTTTAGACTACATCGAGACGCTCGACCGCTGGGACGCGAGCACAAAAAACCTGTTCCGGCCCTCGCGGTTTGGGAAAGCGCTGATCGGCGCTGTCCGGTTGGTTCCAAGGTTCATTCGTGATCCTGATTTCCGGATTCAAGTCGAATCGGTTCGTCGAAAAAATCAGCAAGTCTGTTTCCAAAAGGAAATCATGACGCACGAGCGGATGTTTTTCCAGAAGCGGTAGTAAAAAGTTTGCTGTATCCAAAATACCACCGGCGTCGCCGAACGAAGTTTTCTTATACACGGGGAGGGATGCAGAACGAGACGTTCGTCACCAACCCCGGCGAGACTCGAATCTATTTTGAAAAAGAAGAACCCGCGCCAGTGGTGTGTGGCGCGGGCAAGCGGCTCGCGAGGAGCAACCGGTGACTATGCCCCGGGGATGCTCTACTTCTGAACGATGAGGAACTGAAACCGCCGGTAGCACTGCCAAACATCCTCGTACCGAAAGTGTAATCCGAGGCCTCGGCCACCTCCAATAGCATCAACGTGGGGAACGAGGAGTTTGCCCCCAGGGTCCGGATGAGGAGAGGCAAGCGCGAAGATCATGTCCGGGAACTCGGGCAGATCCTTGTGACTAGCGGCGAAGGCGAGAAGTTCAAAAATCGTAGCGGGTCGGAATCCCTGCTCGTTGAACCCAGCGATGAGGGTTTCGGTCGGAACGTAGAAGATGTCGGGGACTTGCCAGATCAGGTCTTCGTCGGGCACGAAGGACAAGACGTCCGTGCGGTCAAGACTGACCAGGCCAACATTGATCGTGACCTTCCCCTTGCCCTCAGGGACGATGTCCTCCGGCTTGAGTTCCCGGGTCCGGAGGAACTGACACGCCCCAATCATCTCCTGCTGGGTCAAATCGTAATCCACGGTCAGGGGCTGAAGCGACACGCCTGTGTGGGACACGGTGTACCTCCAATTGGCGCTCCAAGGACGAGGCTCTGCACCTGCCTCATAAATGAAAAGAACCAGCTGCACCCTACCATTACCAATGAAGTTGTCAACAAGAAGGCGCGCAGGACTGCACCTCCACCCACCTAATGCCGCTTGCCGAGCTCCTGATATGCTGGCAGACAGAACTTCGGCCACGCGATCCCGCCGTCGCCCTTCGGGCTCTGGCGGGCAGGCGTATCCGGCGCTGTAGCGAACCCTGCACCACTCCCCCGCCAACGGCGGGGTCGGGTGCAGGGCGAGCCCGATCCCCCGTTAGAGACTGAGTCTCTAACGGGGTCCACGAGCCCGCACCAACCCGATTAAACACGGTGGCGACGTCAAGAGGCTTGCACCGTAGCCGCGCTGTGCTAGAGTAGGGGCTTCTTCGCTCCTTTCAAGTCTGCTTTCCGCGAGGGAGGCCCCTTTTGCCAACGCGCTGCGTTATTGCCGCCCACGTCTGGCGGATCCGGCCCCCCAACGCTGGTTTCGTGACCGTCCGAGTCGTCCGAGTGAATGTCATCGAGGGTTGCGTCC
The DNA here is from genome assembly GCA_964457305.1 of uncultured Gammaproteobacteria bacterium. Lineage (GTDB taxonomy): Bacteria > Patescibacteriota > Patescibacteriia > SBBC01 > JACPUP01 > CAYWEH01. The sequence continues at coordinate 10,749 of CAYWEH010000026.1, read as the reverse complement.
GAAACGCCTACGGGAGGTGGGGTGAGCGATGGCACTCGCCCAACGAGCTGGCTCGCTGTTCCGAAATCGTCTTGCTCTTCGCCTGGGTCGTCTGGCGCCCGAGCGAGTCCATCATATTGGACACCACGGGAACGCTCTCCGTTTCTCCGCGGCGGGGTTTCGACCATCGCCGGTGGCGAAAGCTCTCCGCTCCCCCATCCCGGATGGTCAGGATGGTGCCGGCCTCGGCCCCTACCTCTCCCGTCAGGGACGGCAACGAATCGTTGGCCGCGAGAAGCACCTGACCCTGTTCGGCACGACGTATGTGTTCCTCCGCCTGCCGTCGGCGCGGGAACGCGACCACACGCCTGGCCGCTTTGCCAGGTGGGCAGTGGCAGTCACACTCCTCAATCTCCTATTCCTCAACCAGGGGCCGGGAACCTGGGGAGGCTGGCGGACGGTCATCGGCGTCGTGTTCGCGAATGCGCTGACAGCGTGGCTCGCCAGACAGTACGATCGCTGGGATCGGCGCGGCAAGCCCATCCGCCTGACCAACGCGAGAATGCTCGCTGGGGTCACGGCCGCGGCTGCTCTTACACCGATGCTGTTCCTGGCGATTTACTGCGTCTGCCTGCTGGCTGTCAAGGTGACTGTCCCGCTGGGCCTATTCGCCGGCATTCCCGCCATGCTCGTGCTTTCCTTGACGGGGATCATCCTGGCCGCGACGATCATGGCAATGGCGCTCGAACACCTTAGCCGAGCTGTCGGCTGGCGATTGGCAGAGGCGATCGTCGTCTTGACCCCGGAGGTGGTCATTCTCGGCGTCGCCGCGCTCCTGGCGCTGAAATTCTAGTGTCGCGAATCGGCGTCTGAAACCGCTACTCGACCACAAACCAAGAGCGCCAGTCCATCTTCGGACCGGCGCTCTTCTCCTTGAAAAAATCCTCGAATTGTCCCATACTCACCTGCGCTCCCGACTGACCATGATCCGCTCTCTGGACGATTAGCTCAGCTGGTTAGAGCGTCTCGTTTACACCGAGAAGGTCGTAGGTTCGACTCCTACATCGTCCAGAGAGCGGATTGTTTTCAAGACACTGGGAACCCGCTACAATAGCTCGTATGCGCTACCTCATTGGCCTCCTCGTCGTCGGTCTCGGCTTCCTGATGGTCTGGAAGGCGGACTGGCTGGTGAGAAGTTTCGGCACCATTGACTGGGCCGAGCAGCACCTCTCAACTGAAGGCGGCACGCGCGTTTTCTGGAAAATCCTCGGCATTATCGTTATTATGGGCGCGTTCTTTGCTATGGCCGGCATCCTCCAGGGCATGATAAGCGGCACCTTTGGCAAATGGTTTGGCGGATAGTAACCGTGGGCCCGTAGTTCAGCTGGTTAGAACGCCTCATTTGCAATGAGGAGGTCAGCGGTTCGAATCCGCTCGGGTCCACCACAGACAATAGGGACATGCGGAGGTCGCCGGTTTCCGCCTCCATCCCGTGTGGGATTCCGGCGGACCACCCGAAGCTACCGAAGAAGCGAAGGGTGGCAACTCCGGTACGGTCCATGGAGAAAGGTGCTGAACGGCGGTCGCGGGTTCCCCGCCACTGTCAATGAGGACCAAACGGGTCCGCCTCCGGCGGAGAATCCCCCCGGGTTCACCAATGCGCTTTTTGGTTGATTTTTCTTGCCGTTTACGGTAGTGTGGCCTTTAGTATTGGCTAGAAAAATCTGATCGAATCCGCACATTCCCAACCAAAAGGAGGAAAGACATGACCCAGCAGGAGTTACAGGGGGTCGAAGCAGAACTCATTCGACTTCGTGAGCTTTACGAAGAGACAGCCTTTCCCGAGAAACTCGAGGCGATCAGCAAACAACTCTATCGCCTCAAGGAGTTTAGGGAGAAACTCCGTGCCGATCTCGGGATCACCGGGGATGACGGACGCCAATGTGACTGCTGTAGACGGTCGCTCGACGAGCTTGGCGCGGCGGCACCTTTCGAGGATGTAGAGAATGAAGCGTGGCTCTGTCGAGAGTGCGCTGTGATGTACCAGGGGGACTGGCGCGTCGAGCGCTCACGCAGGCTGCCCAACGCCCTTGGTTTCCTCGCTGAGTTGAGAAGCGGACGCTGGCGGCCAACGGGAAATGAACGACACAAGGAGCTCGCTAAGCTCGCGCGGGGCGAGTAGGGCTAAAAACGGGGCTGTGATCCTCATCCCCCACAAAGCGTGGCTTTGTGGGGGTTTCATTTCTTGCAAGCACCGCGTGGGTGGGAGGAATATAAACAAAATGCTAGAGTCTAGATATTGCCCAGTAACCCTAAATATTTGGGCGACTTAAAATGGTAAAAAGAATTTGTCGCCAAAGAGAGAATCCGATAAGATTCTCCCCGCGGCCTAGAGGCCGCGGAAAAACTTGAAATCGTCAAAAAGGCGCGGCTGCGGGCGGCGGCTCGCGGGGCGTAGGGGCGCTAGCCGCCGCCCGCAAAATCGGTTCGGATTTTTTCAAAGAGCCTCCAGGAAAGGTGCGGGACGATCCGTCGCGGGCTGTCGGGATATGATAAGAATTAGGAGTTCGATCCTCCCCGCGATCCGTCAACGACTACCGTCCGAGGCGATTGTAGTATGCGAGGCTGCGAGCGGTGATGAGCTTGTGGCTGTACGGTCCGAGATCGAGCTTGAAGCGTTTCAGCGCCAATCGTTTCTCGTTCGGCGTGGGTGAGGTGTAGAGCCCGATTGCCGGCCAGGCTTGACGGCGGTGCACGCCGTGTTTTGGATGGACTGGTTCGCGTTCCACAATTCTTCGAAATGAACGTTCCCGCATTCGCCAGATGTCATTATCTTGATAGCGTTCGGCGAAGTATCGCTCCACCCGGTACTGAAAAGCGGCTTCGACCACCGGTTGACGCCAATCGAGGTAAAAGTAATCCGCAAACTTTCGCACAAACCCGGGGTAATCGATAGGAAAAATTTTTCCGGCACGTTGCCAGCGCATATCGAGAAGAAAGAAATCGAGTGAGAGTCCCCGCGGCCGCTCCGGCGCTTTCGCCGAGCCCCACGATGATGCGGCCAGAACCTTCTGCTGGCGTTCCATGTCACGAATCAACGTGTTCAGAAAAGAAACCTTGATCATCCAGGTATCGGCTGCAGTCACAAGGAGATATCGAATCACTGGCCGCCGAAGCCGAGCAAAATATAAAACCCCCGCGTTTATGAGATCGCAAGCCCCTTGGAAATGCCCGGGGTTCGGCAAACGAATGAGTGTATCTTCAAGGTAACGTCGGTACCCAAACGACGGTTTCCCATTGTAGGCGTGGACAAGGTGCACGCCGCCAAACGCTTTGCCGTAGAGTTGCCGAGACAGCTCCTGCTGAATACGAACGTCGTCGAGGTGATGATGATTATAGATGAGGTGACCGAGCATTGTCGTGTGCGATGGCCGAAATCTCTTCTTGAGAAATCAGCGTTAGGGCTACTAGAACAAAAAACAGCAGAGCCAGGTCGTTTTTGAAATAGGGCGTATCCACAAGGCCGTGAACCAACAGCGCGATCATCGCGGCGACGAGCGGGCCGCGGAGCGTTTGATTTTTCCACGCCACTCGGAAAAAGACAATACACAGCCAAACAAAAACGATCAAGCCAATACCTCCAGTCTGGCTGGTAATGGCCAGCGCGAAGTTATGGGGCAAGGTGACCAGCCACTCGAGCGGCGGAAACACGATATGCGGGATGGCCTCCCGGTAGGCTGGTTCGAAATTCCCTGGGCCGACGCCAAGAATCGGGTGCTCGCGGATAATGCGCCAGCTCGCCTGCCAGATCTGCACGCGGACATGCGACGACGAGCGCCCAGTGAAGTCCCCGAGCCGACGGAACTTGTCTGTGCCAATCTGCAACAGTCCAACGATGACCACAAGCGCTGCGATGATACCCACGTACTTTCGATAGGCTCGCGAGAAGAGTCCGAGAACCGCGATACCGACTGCCAGCGCGACGTAGCCACCATAAGAAAAAGTGAAGTACAGCGCGAAAAGATTCACGGCGATAGCGGCTATCAACCAGGGGCGCAAACGCCGTTCACGGAACGCCAGTCCGAGCAGCAACACGATAATCGGAACGGTCAAAAGCGCGTGGTAGTTCGGCGTGCCAAAGACGCTGTTCAGGCGCCCATCCTCGAGCGTGGCGTGCCGGAAGAGGAACTCCCATAACCCCCACAGAGAAATCACAGACGAGCCCGCCGCCAGCCCGCCGATCAGCCACGGCCAAACGTGGCGACGGTACAGGACGATGAGAAGCCCAAACAACGCGGCGTCGAAGTACCAGGCCTTCCAGGCGCCCAACCCCGCCCGGACGTCATTCGACAGCAGGGCGGAAAGTAACCCAGAACCCAACAGGGCAAGAACCAGCCAACGATATGATCCGAACGCCCGCCAGGCTTCAGCGATAGACACCCACAGTTTTCGCTCACGGAGCAAACGAACGGCCACGCCGAGTGTCGCAGCGTAGAGCCCGAGTTCGAGCAGTGTCGTTGGGATAGCCCCAACGGAAAAGCGGATGAGGTACACCGGCAAGGCCGCGGCCAGCAACCCAAGGGCGATTGTTGGCCGCCACAGTCCCAGCATAACGGGGATGAGCGCCAACGCCATCATATTCGTAACTCCTGGTCCCGCGCCCCGAGGAGCAGCCCAAGGGCGATCCACTGCACCTGCATAAGGTGCGGGAAGAACAGCCCATTCACAAACTGCCCATGAACGATCAGGGCGATGAGTCCGGCGAACACGCCATAGCCAAAGCCGCGCAGCGTGGCATCTGTCGAATGTTCCGCCGCCAGCCATGCGCCCTGCAGCATCTTCGCCACCAACAGAAGAAACGCCGCCAAACCAATCACTCCCGTCGTCACTGCAACAGTCAAGAAACTTGAATCCGAACCGCCGGCCGCGTGGAGCGCCGGATCGTCGAGAAAACCGTACCGGACTTGGGCATACCGATACGTGTTGTACCCGACGCCGAGCCAAGGGTGATCCGCGACGACGGTCACGGCATTACGCCAGGAGGTCAGCCGGAATTGGGCGGTTTCGTCAATGCTCCGAATGCCAATGACTCGTTCTTGCACCCGCGGCACAAAAAGGAAGACAAGCAACAATACCAAGACGCCAACCGAGAGGAAGTGCCGGGCGCGCCCAATGGCCAGCACAGCGAACCCGACGAGGAAGCCGGCGTACCCGCTGCGCGAAAACGTCAGAATCAACGCCAGTAGACAAACCAGGGCAACACCAAGCGAGAACCAGCGCCCGTGACGACGCTCGGTGGCGAACGAAAGGAAAAAAATGATGACAAAGGCGAAAAACCCGCCAAGAAAATTCGGATCGTACCAGGTGGAAAGGAGACGACCCACATGCGGATCCCACCCCTGGGGAACATAGGCGCTGAAATCCGGAATGAAGTAGAGCTGGAGGAAACCCAACAACGCCAAGGCGACAGCCACCAAACCAATACCCACTGCCCAGTGCCACAGCGTACCGGGCCGGATGACCGTCCGAGCAAGAAAGAAGAGTGAGAGATACTCGACCCACCGAACCAAGTAGAGGCCGGCGACGAGGAGCTCACGCCGCAAGAATGTTCCGGTCAAAACTGCACCAAAGAATGATAACACCAGGAGACCGATGAAGAGCACAAGGCTGCGGCCGAGCGGAGTGCTGGGAAGAATCGGCTTCCGATCAACCAACCGCCGCGCCAGCCAGGCCACGATGACGAGGGGCAGCAACACGTCGTTCGGCAGAATCGCCACCTCGGAACCAGGTACTGGAATCCGACCAACCTGCCCAATCACCAGCGTCAACAGTGAAGCAACAATCCCGAGCGACGGCCAGAGGAATATCGCCACGCCCAGAACACCGCCGCCAACCAGCACCGCGCCAATAAGCGGGTGCCAGGCGACGACAACTGCCGCCACGACGGCGCTCCCAAGTACCAGGGCGCGCGTAGTCCATGAGGCGAAAAGCACTGGAAGAGATAATGATTTCATGCGGTCGGATCACTCCGGAAGAGCCAGAGCAGAATAGTGAAATACCCAGAAAAATACAATCTCGCCTTGCGACGGAGCCGACGATAGAACACGGCCGCGGCCCCGAGCGGAATGAGAAAAAGAAAGCTCATCAGCCACGCCAATCCTATGGTCAAACGGAGCGACCATACCCGCGCCGGACCAAACCGCTTACGCCAATAGCGAAAGAGGCTCCGGAGGAAGAACGGCGTGCCTTGGGCAAAGCGCTTGTCAATCGAGCCGAAGTGCGTGCAACGAGCGTCGGCGCAGTACCATACCTCCCGACCCTGTGGCGATAGGCGCTGCTGCCAATCGGTCTCCTCCATGTAGAGAAAGAACTGCTCGTCAAACCCCCCGCTGGCGAGGAACTCTTCTCGTCGGACAACTAGGCAGACGCCGGTGATGTGGTGGGTCCGATGCGTGCGCCGGTGCGCCGAGGGACTCTCATCGTGCGGATGCAAAAATGGCAGCCAGCGCGACAATCCGACCTGCAACGGCAAACAGTACTCGACAAACTCGGTCCAAAGCGAGGGGAAACGACGGTGGGCAGTCAGCTGCCGACGTCCATCAGAACGAAAGACGCTGGGGCCGACAACGGCAATCTCCGGACGTTCCCGCAGGAGCCGAAGCTGCGGGGGAAAAAAATCGGACTGAAGCTCAACATCGGGGTTGAGAATCGCCACCCATGACTGGGTACTCGCTTTCACCCCCTGATTCACCCCAGCGGCGAACCCGCGGTTCTTCGCGTTCGAGAGGATGCGCGCACCAGGCAGTATGGCGCGGATCTGCTGTGCAAAGGCCGGGGCATCCGCCCCGTTATCCACGATGATTGTCTCCGCCGTCAGCCCGGCGAGCGCAGCCGGCAACGTCCGCAAGAGCGCACCCAGGCGTTCCGGGTCACGATAATGGACGATCACGATCGAGAGATCCATACGTCAAAGCACTGGTTGCGTATCAGACGTCGCGTCGCGTTTCATAAGCTCGCGGAGAAAGGCGAGGGGGACGCCGCGAGTGAGCAATAACGCCGCCGCGTACACCACAACGCCAAGCGGCACCTCAATGATGAGCAAACTTCCTGGAACGAGCCAGAGGACGACGGCCATAACGGCAGCAGCGAGCAGCGCCTTGCCGAGGGCGGCGAGACGAAGGCGGAAACGGACGGTCCGCAACACCACGAACAGCCCGATCAACGCCATGAGCCCTTCAGTAATAATCGTCCCGATTGCCGCGCCGGTCATCCCCAGGCCCGGAATGAGGGAAAAATACACGCCCAAGCCGATGAGTGCGACCGTCAAGTACCCCCAGACCATTGGCCGCTGCTTATTGATGATGGTGACGGCATTGCCAGAGAGACAGTTCAGGTAGAGACCGCCGACGGCAAACAGCAGCAGCCGAAACACCGGTGCCGCGTCTTGGAACCCGACGCCGCCGATGAACGTCAGAATCGGCCGCGCCAGGAACCAGCCGCCAACAATAATCGGCAAAACGCCCATCATCAGCACGTCAAAAGAACGCTGGTAGAGACGAACGAAGCGCTCGCGGTCCTGGGCAAACGCTTGCGTCAGCACCGGGAGCAGCAAGCCAACGAACATGATCGGGAAGGCATTCAGAAGCTCCAAGACCTTGTAGGCAGACCCGTAGAGACCGACCTCTTGGGTGGTCCGAAACAGAGACAAGATAATCGCATCGATACGGAAATAAATGAGGTTGAGAACGACCGAGAGGGCAACCGGCGCGGTCTCGCGCAGGACATACCGCCAGAAGGCCGGGTCATACGCGACGCGCACCCGAACAAAGGTTCGCGAGCGGGCCAGGAGATAGGCCAGGTTCACCACATTCGCACAGACCACGGCGACGATCATCGTCGGCACGCCGGCGCCGGCCTGAACCGCCAAGAAAACACCGGCCAGCAGCGTGACCCGACCGAGGAGTTCGGCTACAGCGACGCGCTGCATGGTCAGGGTTGTCTGAAAAATGCTCACCAAGAGTTGGATCATCGCAATGGCGAGAAATCCAATCGTCCCGATGAGCACGCCCTGATTCACTGCCGGTTGATACCGGAAGAACGGCAGAATACCCAGGGCCATGATGAACACGCTGAAGAAGGTCACCAGACGAATGCCCAGGATGTTCGCGAAGACTGAGTCGCGATCCGCCCCGGGTTTGTTCAGCTCACGAACGAGAATGAGGTACAATCCAAAATCCGCGACGACGGAAAAAAACCCGAGGTACGACATAATAATCGTGTACGCGCCGAACCCCGCGGGCTGTAACGCACGCTGCAGCAAACCGACCGTTATCAGACCGAGGACGAGCGAAACCATTTTTCCGCCGAATTGCACGGCGGCATTCATCGCGATGCGACGAGCCAGTGACATGGATTCAGCATACGATTCCCATCTGACAAGGTCAATGAATGCGTTGCTCTTTGACCACTCTTTGTGTTCAATCTTCAGCGGGCTTTGCCTTTGTGTATTGACCGATGCCGTTTTTTGTGGTACACTACTTGGTAGAAAAAAGAAAACGTCCTGCGGCTGAAATTCTTGACAGCCGTCTTCATGACCGAAACAAAAACCCGAATCCAATCCAATCACCCGCTGGCAGCACCACTGCTCGTCAGCCTGCTGGTGGTCGTGACGATCACCGGCCTTTTGCGTCTCGTCGGATCGGCCACGCGGTCAGCCGTTGCCAGTGAGCCATCGTTCGACTTGCACTATATCTCCCGCTCGCTGGAGACCGGGTCGCTTGGCCACTACGGACCTGGCCCGAGGACGGTGGCGGTCGAGGGTATTCGGGCAGTCGCCCCGCAGGCGAAAATGCTCAGCCAGAAGCCGGCGCAGCTCCGGCTGGCTCCGACGCGCGCGACGACCGTCACGCTCGAAATCCAAAACCGCTCAAAGAGTACCTGGCAGTCCAAGGGCGTGAATGCCGTGACACTCCGCCTCGCCGCCAATTCATCGGGGGCACTCCGCCATCGCTGGTGGAAAGGAAACGTCGTTGGCAAACTGGCCAAACCGGTGCCGGCCGGCCAAGTGGGAACCTTCCGATTTGCCGTGCAGGGTCCGGCGACCGCCGGGTACGCCCAAGACACCTTCACGGTCTCCCGCGGCGGACAGAAGCTCTCGGGCAGCGACTACACGCTCGGTGCCCTGGTCGGCGACACGGAGGAACGCCTGCTCCGAGCCACGCTCCCGGGAGATGTCACCCTCACCATGGATCCAGGCACGGAACAACGAGTCTACGTGGCCGCGGTCAATGCCGGCCGTCAGGCCTGGCAGAATGACGGGTTTGGCAAAGCCCGACTGCTGCCGGGAACTGTCCCCAGCGCCTTCCAAGCCTCCACCTGGCTGTCAAATTCTATCGTCAATCGGCTGCCCCACACGACGATCGTCCCGGGGAAAACGGCTCTCATCCCGCTCTGGCTCAAGGCGCCGACGAAGCCGGGAACGTACGCCGAAACCTTTACCCTCGTGGCCACCGACATCGGCCCGATGGAAGGCGGGACGCTCCGGGTGACCATCACGGTGCCCGACCCGACGCCGCCGCTCCTCTTCACCGCCCAGGAACCGGTCGTCCGCATCGGCTTGTTCAGTCAAACGACCGACCCCACGGTGACGCTCAAAGCGACCGGGGAAGCCAAACTCACGACGACTGATGGCGTGGTCATTCTGCCGCTGGTGACGGCAGTGACCTTCACGAAAGAAGGAACGCTTTACCGGTACACGGCCGAGTCGGTCACCGGAACAACCACGCTGCCCTTGCGGGTTGAGGCGCTGCCGACGACCATTGTGGAAATCGCTTCCTGGGAACGCCGGCCAAGCTGGAACCCGGCCCTGAACGACAACCTTTACCGCGGGACGGTCGAATTTCGGACGGCGACCAACGGCAAGACCTGGGTCATCAACGAACTGCCGGTCGAATCCTACCTGCGCGGCCTGGCGGAAACGTCCGGCACGGATGCGCTTGAGTTTCGGAAAGCGCTCCTGACGGCCGCCCGCACCTACGCCCTCCACCACTGGTCGAAGAAAACGAAACACGGCGACGAGAACTACGACCTCAATGCCACGACCGACCAAGTCTACCGCGGCTACGCCCATGAGCTCCGCAGCCCGAGCGTGGCCGAAGCGGTCGAAGCCACGCGGGGGATGGTCATGTTCCACGCCGCCGCCCAGACGAGCATCAATCCGAACGGCATTATCCTCGCCGCCTACTCCGCCTGCACCGACGGCCGGACCCGATCCTTCCAAGAGGTCTGGGGTGGCGATGGGGTGATGACGCCGTACCTCGTCAGCGTCCCCGACCCCGACGGCATTTGCCAAACCGAACGCTACCGCCTCGGCTTAGACGGGAACCACATGGTCGGCTTGTCGGGAAATGGCGCGCGCGCCGCCGTCCTCGCCGGTGCCACGTACGATCAGACCCTGCTTCAATACTACACCGGCGTGGCCTTGACGAAGTTCTACGAATAACCCACGATGGCTCTGGCTATGCACGAGACAGAACCACTCCCGGAACTCGACCCATCGAATGCCGCGACGCCGACGGCGGAGTCTGGGGCCATGACCATGGCGGAACTCGAGGCGTACCGCCGGGAATCAGGCCTCCATAAAAGCGTCGAGCTGCCCAGACCCGGGACACCAGCTTTTGAACGACTAATGACGGCGGCCCAAGAATTCACCCGATTCGTCGTCGGGCCGAGTCCGCAGAAAGCGACCGCCCGCCCGGCGCCACCGCGCGC
>CAYWEH010000025.1:4816-13468 GCA_964457305.1 uncultured Gammaproteobacteria bacterium | reverse complement strand
CTGGTACCTGGACTGTCTCGGGCAATGTCGATTTTACTGCTGGCACCTATACCGCTACTAGCGCTAATACCCTAGTAATGGACGGTAGTTCCAAAACCCTAACCAGTAATGCTCAAGCTCTCCAAAACCTGACCCTCTCCGGCACTATCACTCTCGCTAATGCCACTCATACTGTTTCCGGCAACCTCTCTATGGCCGGCGGCACGATCACGGCTGGCACGTCGACCATTACCGTGTCCGGCACCTCGAATACCATCACTGGCGGCGGCAATACCTTGAATAATTTGACCATTGATCCGTCCTCGGCCGGCACCATCACCCTTCAGACATCGGACCTGACCGTTGGCGGCACGCTGACGGTTGCGGCGAGCGACACCTTGAGCCTGAACAGCGGGCGGACGCTGACGTCCGGCACCGGCGGGACGGTGACCATCAACGGGACCATCAGCGGTGCTGGTACACTCACTGTTCAGAATTCGAACCTCGGAACCGGCGGAACGCTGTCGGCGCCCCTCCGTCTCGACGCGACGAGCGGCGACCTCTCCCTGCCGGCGCGGACCTTCGGCGGGAATGTCGAAGTGTACAGTAACGCTTCGGGTGCGGCACGGACCGTGACCATGGCCGCCGGCACGCACACCGTGAGCGGGAACCTCACCATCAATGCGGCCAACTCCCAGAACGTGACGCTCTCTGGTACAAACGACCCGACGCTCAACCTCACTGGTACTCTCGACTTCACCGGCGCTGGCTCGGGGACCGAGCGGATTACCTCCGGCGCCGGGACCTGGACGATCACCGGGAATGTCGATTTTTCAGACGGTACCTACACGGCGACCGCAGGGAACACGCTCTACCTGAACGGGTCGGGCGCCTTGCAGGAGATTACGCCGAAGACGCACGCCGGCATCACATTCTCGATGCTCCGAATCGGCGCCTCCGAATCGGTCGCGATGTGGAATTCGACGGCCACGACGTTCACGATCGACAGTGGCGGCTGCCTGCTCTCCCAAGATCACGCTGCGACCGACGGCCGACTCCACATCTACGGAGCCTGCAATTCCCGAGCGAATGAGTACTGGAGCTACGCCACCGATTTCGACGGCACGAGCCTCGGCACGCCCCGCCAGGCTGATGTGCGATTTGCCTCGGGCGCGGCGTTCACGGTCGACAACGGCGATGCCCTCCAGGTTCTCGGCCAGTCCGCGTCAGCCAATCGCACGCAAATCACGCGGCAGAGCAGCGGGAATTTTTCTCTCACCATCAACGGGACGATCAACGCGCGCTACTACGACGTAGATTACACCGACGCGAGCGGTCTCAAGATCAACAGCGGTGCGACCGTCACGAATTTGGCGGATGGCAGCTTTGATAACATCGCCAGCGGCGCTTCGGCCGCGTACATCACGGTCACCGATGTCGCCTCGACCGCGACATTTACGAACCTCCTCTTCGATTCAGCCGGCGACGGCACCGACGCGAATGCCGTCTACAACGTCAACGCCGACGGGCCCAGCATCGTCTGGACCATTTCGGGCGCCACGGGGAACCGAGCGGGCGAGAGCTACGACCGGGAGGTGAACGGCGCGTCCGCGACGTGGGTGAGCACCACCGTGAGCGTGAATGACGGCACCGGCGCGGACAGCGACCTGACGAATGTGACGACGAGTCTCGCAGCCAACTGGTCAGTCTCCGATCCGAGCGGCATTGCTTCCTACAGCTATGCTATTGGTACAACTTCAGGTGGTACCCAAGTCGCCGACTTCACCTCGACGGGCGCAACGACGAATGTCACCCGGACGGGGTTGTCGCTCACCCATGGAACAACGTACTACGTCACGGTCCGTGCTTTCAACAGCGGGAGCGAACTCGTCGCCGCCGGTGTCAGTGACGGACTGCTCATCGATGCGGTCGCGCCGACCTTCAGCGGCGTTGCCGCATCAGCCACCACCTCGTCGTTGACGATCACCTGGACGTCGAGCGAAGCGGCTTCCACCAAGGTGAAATACGGTTTGTCAGCGAGCTACAGCAGCGAGACGACCGAGGACACCAATCGTGTCACCAGCCACACCGCCACCATCTCCGGGCTAAACAACGGGACGACCTATCATTATCAGGTGCTGGGTACTGACTCTGCCGGCAACACAGGTGCGTCGGCTGGTCAGACCGTCGCGACCAGCAGTCTCGAGGCGACGGTCATCACGAACACGACCGCCACTGCGCTCTCATCGACCTCGGTGAAGATCACCTGGACGACGAATCACTTGGCTGATTCAAAGGTACGCTATGGGAAGACGACGGCCTTCGGGCTGGAGAAATACGACCCGACGAAAGTGACGAGTCACGAAATCATCCTGACCGATCTGGAGGCAGGCGTCACGTATTCTTACGAGGTGCTGTCGGTCGGCAACACGTCAACGAATGATGCCACTGCGACGTTCACGCCCGGGGCCTCCGCCCCAACACCGACGATACTCAAGCCGGCCGAGAACGCGACCTTCCGAATGGGTGAGGTCATCCGCGTCATTGGGCTGGCGAAATCCGGCCAAGATGTGAGCATCTATGTAGACGGAACTATTGACGGGACAACAACCGCCAAGGAAACCCCCACCGGTACCGGTTCGTGGGCCTATCGCCTGACCCGCCGCTTGTCGGCGGGCAGCCACGCCCTGCAAGTGACTGGCTCAACCAATGAGGGGACATCGGCTCTCGGAGCGGCGCGCACCATTACGATAGCAGTGCCAACGATATCGCCGACGCTTCGGCCAGCGCTGGTCGGCGACGGCCAGGAGCTGACCGTGACCATTCGCGGCCTGGTTCCGTCAGGGGCGACGGTCGGCATTCTCGTGGACGGAAAAGAGATCGCGCGAGTGACGCCGCCGGCGTCGAGCACCGGAACGAGCTCCTTCGAAAAGAAACTGAATGTGAAAGACTTCCCGGGCGGCCAGCACCGCGTGACGGTCGTGGCCTACAACTCCGCGGGCAAGCCGTCCACGCCGAAAGACGTCGTGACCTTCGATGGGCGGGGAAAGATTCTGGCGCCAACGGGTCGCCAGGGAATCGTCGACATCGTCCAGCCGGGAGATTCCCTCTGGTCAATCGCGGAACGCGTCTACGGCGACGGCCGTCACTACCCGAAGCTGGTCGCCGCGAACAAGGCGAAGTTCCCATCGCTCGTCAGCGACCCGTCACGGATTCTCCCCGGCTGGGTACTTGCCATCCCGAAATAAGGCGGGTAGGAAAGCAGGTTTGTGGGCCAGTAGGTTGGCAGGTGTTGTGGCGTTTTTTTGTTTGCCGCCTACCCACTATCCTACGAGCCAACAAGGCTACTCGCCTACCAGCCTACCCATCAACAAATCCCCGGCACTTTTTGTGTTCACGCATCCAGTCCGCGCGGTTGACTTTTTTGACGAGATACCATAGGATAATCCCTGAAGAAATCTATTGATCAAGCCTTTTTCCTATGTTCGACCAGAACAAGCGCGGGGAGATTGAAACCATCATCGGTCCGACCGTGAAGGTCGAGGGGAACTTCGCCGGTGCCGGTGACGTCGTCGTGGAAGGCCAGCTGACGGGCACGCTCAAGACCGAGCGCAGCCTGCGCGTCGGTGAGCAGGCGAGAATCAAAGCGGACCTGGAAGGCGCCGAGGTGTTCGTCTCCGGTGAAGTCCGGGGGAACATCAAAGCGCACGGGAAGCTGGAAGTCAGTGCGACCGGGAAAGTCTTCGGCAACGTCGAAGCCAGCACACTCATTGTCGCCGAGGGCGCGATCCTCCATGGCAAGTGCGCCATGGCCAGCAGGGATGCCATTGGTGAAGAGGCCCCGGTAGCGAAGCGGAACGCGAAAGACGCTGCGGTGTAGTCCATGCATTTCTACCTCGTCGACAATTTTTTGTCCGATAAGAAGTTCGAGGCGGCTTTGAACCGGGTCGAATCTCGGCTGACCGAAATCGGCATCCACGGCCGTTTAGAGCGGCTGACGATTCTCAAGAGCCTCCCCGAAGTTATTGACGAAGCCGTCCGCCGGAAGGTGGATACGATTGTTGCCGTCGGAGACGACCGGACCGTCAGCAAAATCGTTTCGCTGGTCGCCAAGTACCGCGTGCCTTTTGGCCTCATCCCGATCGGTCCGCACCAGGCGATTGCGAATTTCCTCGGTATTCCCGAAGGCGCCGAGTCTTGCGATACGTTGTCGCGCCGCATTGTGGAGGAAGTTGACCTCGGTAAGGTCGGCGACCGGTATTTTTTGATGTCCGTGGATGCGCCGGAGAGCCGGTACTCGCTGGAATGTGACGGTCAGTATAGGGTCAGCCTGGCTTCGGCCGAGCCCCTGTGCGTCCGGAACCTGGGCACGTCCAACGGCGGCCCGCACGATCCGCGTGATGGGATACTGGAAGCGGTCATCGGCTCGCCGCGCGGCAAAGGGTTGTTTGGCTTTCGCCGGCACTACGGCCCGGAGAGCGTGTTTCCGTTCCGCCGGATGACCATCACCTCCGAGCAGCCGCTTTCGCTTTTGCTTGACGGGCAGACCGTGGTGAAGACGCCAGTCACTATCGAAGCGAAGCCACGGCGGTTAAAGGTTATCGTCGGGAAAAATAGGAAGTTCTAGCTGCGCTAGGAGCATTAGGTGGTGCGCCTAACAAGGCGCTTTTTGTTTTGGGCAAAGCCCTGGCTTTTTGTCTTGGGGGCTTCAAGCGGCCCCCAGACCCCCCGCTTTTGCATGACCAGGGGGAGGGAGCTATCAATTCACGCTCCCTCCCCCTAGGCCATACCTACCCCCACCCTTTCCATACTTGTGACTTGGTCGGAGCAACGCGCTGGACACTCGCGCGACTCGGTCCATCGCTGCCTGGCAGGGCTTTGTTTTTTTTGGTTCGGCCGGTCGGGGCCTCCCCGCCTCAATTTTTCTCCGCTATCAAAAGCCTTGCCCACTCCACCGCCATCCGCGGGGGAGGCTTCGCCCATACCATCAAAAATTGTGGCGGGTCACCCTCAACGGCCGTGCGATAGTATTCTTTGGATATATGCTCGGTCCATCGCTGCCGGGCGAGACGTGTGTATCAAGTAATTCCCCGTAAAAAAACAGGTCGGGTGCAGTGAAACCACACCCGACCAATGAACCCGCCCCCAGTCTGAATCCTCGTAGCCGGGGTCACCGCGAAAGATTGATGAGATGAATCTTCGCGAAGTCCCGGCGCGTGCTGGTGCAGCCGGTCTGACCATCGGGCTGCACCCAGATTTGTCCCTGGCGGTCGAAGCCACGGACCGTCCCGAACGTTCCACGGAATCGTTCGAAACACTCGCCCGAGTAGCGGACGCGGTCACCCGATCGAAACCCCTCGATCTCGCCCTCTTCGATGAGGTCGATTGCCCCACCGTCGTTGATAATGAAGTGCCTTCTCATGTTCCCTCCCTTCTGGGTGATGACAGGCAATTCCTACGTACTCTAAGTAATAAGAGCGTATTTGTCAATGCGCGAGCTCATGGACCCCGCCTTCAACGTCCGCGCCTACTTCTCCCACCCACCCCTGACCCAACAACTCAAAATCAAAGAATAAATCTCTGGTCTAATTCGGGCGAATTAGACCAGTCTCATCGGACCATCCGCACCAATGAGCCGACGAGAAAACATCGCCTCGCCAGCAGCGATGGACCGAACCGCGTCGGTATTCTCTGCGGCGACCGTTTTGCCAAACACGAAGTAACTTGTTAGCAGATGGTTAGGGGGTACCTGGCCTAGGGGGAAAGGGCGAGCCCGAGGCGTAGCCTCGGTGCGACCGAGCCCTTCCCCCTGGCCAAGGATATGTCCGACGCAGCCGGACAACCCCCCGCAGTTGACTGCGAGCCAGTAAATCAGTAAGCTGCATGCGCTCTATGCCTGCTGACACGAAGCAGAAAACCATTTCCATTCCCCCGCGGATCATCATCCGTGAGTTTGCCGCGCGTCTGCAATTGCCGGTGACGCAGGTCATGGCCGAGCTCATCAGGAACGGCATCATGTCCTCGCAGAACGAGGAGATTGATTTTGATACTGCCTCCATCATCGCCCAGGATTTTGGCTACGCGACCGAGCAGAAGACGGAAGCGTCCGAAGAGGGACCAACCTTTGTCATTGACCAGTGGGTGAAGGAAGAGGATCCGAAGTCGCTGAAGCCCCGGCCACCCGTCGTTGTCGTGCTCGGCCACGTTGACCACGGCAAGACAATGTTGCTTGATACCATTCGGAAAACGAAAGTCATCGAGACTGAAGCCGGGGGCATTACCCAAGCCATCGGCGCCTACCAAGCCGTCCATAAGGATCGCCTCGTTACCTTCATTGATACGCCTGGCCATGAGGCCTTCTCGGCCATGCGGTCGCGGGGCGCGCGGGTCGCCGATGTCGCCATCCTCGTGGTCGCGGCAGACGATGGCGTGAAGCCGCAAACGAAAGAAGCCATTGAGATTTTGAATAAAGCGGCGCTGCCCTTTGTGGTGGCTGTCAACAAGATTGATAAACCGGACGCAAACCCCGACAAAGTGAAGAAGGACCTGGCGGCGCTCAACCTGAACCCCGAAGAATGGGGCGGCTCCATTGTCATGGTGCCGATCTCGGCCAAGGCGAATACGAGTATCAACGAACTCCTCGATGCCGTCCTACTGGTGGCCGAAGTCGAAAAAGGCAAGATGGTCGCCAACCCGAAGGGAAAATTGCTCGGCACTATCATCGAGTCGCACGTTGACCCCGGGGAGGGCGCCATCGCTACTGTGCTGGTGCATAACGGGACGTTGCGTCCTGGTGACACGGTTCGCGCCGGTGACGCGTTCGGCAAGGTGAAAGCGCTGAAGGACAGTTTCGGGAAAATCGTCAAAGAAGCGTTGCCGTCTTTCCCCGTCCGCATCCTTGGTTTGAAAGGCGTCCCAAGGGTGGGGGACAATCTGATCGTCGCGCCAGACCTTAAGGAATTGAAGAAGAAGGCGAAGAAGCACACGCCGTCCGAAACCATGGCGGCGCCAGTCGTCCCCGAAGCGACGCCGACCGAAGAACCACACACCACCCAGTCGTTGAACTTGGTGCTGCGAGCGGATCGCCTCGGTTCATTGGAAGCAATCCAAGAGGCGCTGGGTAAACTGAACCATGAAGATGTGAAGATCGCCATCATCCAGCAGGGGTTAGGCAACGTCACCGAAGCCGACGTACTCCGCGCTGACACAAGCCACGCGTTACTCCTTGCCTTCGGCAGCGCCATCACTCCGGCCGCCGAAGCCGTGGCCAAAGGCCGCGACCTGACCATGAAAACGTTTTCGGTCATCTACGACCTCATCGACTATGTCAAGGAGCAAGCGGAAGCGCTGCTCGCACCCGCGGTCATTGAAACGACCTTCGGACGTCTCCTGGTCCTCGCGATTTTCCGTACCGAGAACACGTCCATGGTGGTCGGCGGTCGCGTGGAAGAGGGGAAGGTCGTGGCTGGCAGCAAGGTTCGGGTATTGAGAAAAGGAATCGAGGTGGCGCAGGGCACGATTGCCCAACTCCAACACAACAAGACGCAGGCGAAAGAGGTCGCCGAAGGCCAAGAGGCCGGCATCAAATACCAGGGATCGCCCGTTATCGAGGTCGGGGATAACCTCATTTCCTACCACGTCGAAGAGCACAAACGCACCATTAGCTGACCATGTCCGTCCAACGGATGGCCCAAGTCAACGAGCTCCTACGCCAGCGGTTTGCCGAGGCGCTCGAACGCGAGGTGGAATTGCCACCCGGCGTCATTGCCACCTGCAAGCGCGTCGTCACCTCGCGGGATTTTTCGACCGCGAAGATTTGGCTGTCGGTCTTGCCCGTGGACCAGACGCCGGCAGTGTTCGACCAACTCCGGAAAGAGCTGCCGCGACTCCAGCACCTCATCGCGGGCATGGTCGAGTTTCAGTTCATGCCAAAGTTGCGCCTGATGGTTGATGAATCGGAAGAACGGGCGCAAAAGGTGACCGACCTACTCGATCGATTGCAGAAACCGGACGGGGCTTGACAGCGACAACGCTTTGGCGTAGGCTCCCGCATTCCCCTATGGCCAACCGCCCGATTGAACAATTGTCTCCCCTTATCACCAAGGCGCGCCGCGTGCTGTTGGCGGTCCATGAGCATCCGGACGGCGACGCGTTGGGGGCCATGCTCGGCTTGGCCGAATATCTGCGGGACCAGGGAAAAGAAGTGACGACCATGACGCCTGATGCGGCGCCAGAGTATTTTTCTTATTTGCCGGGGAGCGAGCGAATCGTGCACGCCCTCCCCAAACCGTTGGTTGAATACGATTTTGTTGTCCTACTCGACTGCGGTGATGTCAAGCGCACCCACATTCCTTTTTTTGAACGCCCGGCTGGACAGCCCCCAGTCGTGAACATTGACCATCATCCGACAACCACGACTTTCAACGGGAAGGAAGTTGTTGACGTGAACATCGTGGACACGGGCGCATCCTCGACCAGCGAAATCATCTACGATGTGTTGTTGGATTTCGAGGCGACGATCACGAAGGGCATTGCCACGTGTTTGCTGACTGGCATTTGTACGGACACCGGGAACTTTCAAAACCTCGGCACGACCCAGACGTGCCTCGTGGCCGCGTCGAAGTTACTCATCTACGGCGCCAACCTCACGAAAATCATTGAAGCGACGAACAA
>CAYWEH010000025.1:0-4716 GCA_964457305.1 uncultured Gammaproteobacteria bacterium | reverse complement strand
ACCGGCTGGCACGTCGAAAAAACGTAGTCCCTGGGAGCCTAGTCAGTGGTGTTGGTGATCTTGGCAGTCTTTACGTTCCGCTTCGAGGAGCGGCGCGTCGCGTAACGAGGGCGTAGGGCGTAGGGCGTAGACAGGCATCAGGAGTTATGATATCCTGTAAGGAGACGAGAGTGGCTGTATGGAGACATATGGCCGTTTCTTCATTTCACGATCTTATTGTTTGGCAGCGGGCAATGCAGCTGGTTGAGTTGATGTATGACGTCACCTCGTCTTTTCCAGCCACAGAGCGATTCGGGCTCGCCGACCAGATGCGGCGAAGCGCAGTTTCCATCCCCGTCAACATTGCGGAAGGATATCATCGTTCAACGCGTCGCGAGTACCGACAGTTTCTTTTCCATGCGTACGGGTCCGGAGCTGAACTGGAAACCGAACTCGAACTTGCTTTGCGACTCAAATACATTAATCGGGATGAACACAAAAAACTCTTCATCCCCCTCGACGAAGTCCTTCGAATGCTCAACGCTTTGATAAAAAAGTTAACCGTTTCACCTTCTACGCCCTACGCCCCAGAACCTACGCCCTAGACGATTTCAAGGTCGTGGTCTATACTATCCTGAGCTATGTATCTGGTACCAACGGTAATTGAGAAATCCCCGTTCGGCGAGCGCGCCTACGACATCTACTCGCGGTTACTCAAAGAGCGTATCATCTTTCTCGGCGACGCCATTGACGATGGCGTGGCCAACACGGTGATTGCCCAGATGCTGTTTCTGGAGTCCGAAGATAAATCGAAGGACATCAAGTTGTACGTCAATTCGCCGGGCGGGTCAGTGACGGCTGGCATGGCCATATACGACACCATGCAGTACGTGAAGCCGGACGTCGTCACCATCTGCGTCGGCTTGGCGGCATCGATGGGCGCACTGCTTTTGGCGGCTGGGAAAAAGGGCAAGCGTTTTGCCTTGCCGAATGCAGACATTTTGATCCACCAGGTCATGGGCGGTGCCGAAGGGCAGGCAGCTGATATCAAGGTCCGGGCCGAACACATCTTGAAGATCCGCGATCGCTTGAACTTGGTCCTCGCCAAGCACACGGGACAGCCGTTGAAGAAGATTGTCGAAGATACTGACCGCGATTACTATATGTCGGCCGAAGAATCAAAAAAATACGGCATAATCGATAAAATTATTTCCTGAAGCCGTAAAACAGGCACGCTGTTGGCAGCACTCCAGAACCGGCGAAGCCGGTTTCTTCGCGCTGCCAACCCTAAAGGGCTCGGCCTTCAGTCCGGTGCTCCTCGCCGTACTGCTACGTACGGCTGCGTCCGCCCCTCCTTCCAGGCCTTCGCATCGTGCGCCGTTTTTCGGCTTCACCGAAAATAAGTTTTTCACACCTTAATTTTTTTTAATAAAAGAGAAGCGCGCCCGACCGGGGAAAACCCAGTCGGGCGTCGCATATGCACACGGTGCCGTGTGTCTCGATTCAGTCCGAGGCCTCCCCTATCTCCACGTACGTCTTTTGGAGCAGGTCCATAATCTCGCTCCACCGCTTCGGCAGAGCACCTTCGAGGGTCTTGTCCTTCTTGAGTCGTATGCGGAAATCATGCAACACGCGCACGAGCTCGTCACGCGCCGACTTAGGAACCACCATGGTGCGGAGAACGGCGAGGAGTTCCTGCAGCGCGTACTCATGGAGACGCGCTTCGTGATTCCGCGCCGCGGTCCGCGGGAGGGTTTCCATGGTCGAGGGCAGTTCCAGGGCCGCGCGTTGCGCGATAGCTTGCACGAAAATGCAGTGTGCTGAGATTCGGTCCAAAAGGACTTCGTGAGCCGGTCGTTTGTCCGACACGGCTACCTCCTCCTGTGTTTTTGGGTTAGTGCGTCAGCCGGGTGCTGAAGCATGGCGACCTTACTTGTTTCGGTCTCTTTCGTCAAGAGTGAACACGGAATTTGTCCGGCAACACGCCTGATAGTAGTGACTGCTTGGCCTGGACGTTCTTCGCTGGGTTGCGAAATCTACCGCGTAGAGGCCGAACCGTTTGGCAAACCCTTCGCGCCACTCGAAGTTGTCGAGCAAGGACCAGTGGAAGTAGCCGCGGACGTCATGACCCTCCTGAATTTTTCGGTGGAGTACGGCCAGGTGGTCATGGATGAACTTGGCTCGCCGTGAATCGTCAGTGTCGGCGATCCCATTTTCCAAAATGTATATCGGTTTGCCGAATCGGCTGGCGAAATCAATGACTCGCCCTAACCCTTCGGGAAAGATTTCCCATCCCATATCCGATACCGGGGCCCCAGGCGGTATTTTCCCGGGGAACATATCGCGCGGTGCCCAAGGGCGGAAGGCGACGCGGGTGCGCGTGTAGTAGTTGATGCCGACGAAATCAATCACGTCGCAGCACTGGTTCAGAAACCAGCGGTTATGCCAACGGTCGGCAACCCAGCTGCCGAGCTGGTCGAGCGGATTCCAGCGGTTGGCTGGTTCAAAGGCAACGAGATTATTCGCCAGGCCGACTCGGGCATTCGGCTGCAACTGGTGAATGGTTTTGTAGGCGAGCCGGTGGGCGCTGGCCAGGTGATGGCGGACCCGGAGCGCTTCGATCAGTGATTTTTTTCCGGCGGCCAGTATCCGGCCAAATAACCGAGCTCGGTCAGCACCTCCGGTTCGTTGATGGTAATCCAGTGTCGGACATCAGGAAACCGCCCGACGACTTTACGGCAATAGGTGGCGAACCGGGTCGGTGCGTCTGGCCGTGTCCAACCCCCGGGTCCGGCAAACCAGCGCGGGTTCGTGAAGTGATGGAGCGTGATCCAGGGTTCGAGGCCGTGCCGGCGCAAAGAATCAATGACCTGGCGATAGTGCTGCAGTGCCGCCTCATTCCATCGGCCAGGCTGGGGTTCAATCCGACTCCATTCGAATGACAATCGGTGCGCATTTGTTCCTAATAAAGCGGCGAGCGCAAAGTCCTCGTCAAACCGATGCCAGTGGTCGCCGGCCGCACCAGAAACCGAGCCATCGGCAATTGTCCCGGTTGACTCCCACGCGGTCCAGTCATTATCCTGCCCACCTTCAACTTGGTGGGCGGACGTCGCGGTCCCCCATTGAAAACCCTTGGGAAAATGCCATTCGCTCGCCATGCGGTTATTCTACCACGCGACGACGCTTGGCAGATCCGATTCAGTATGGTATCGTGCCAGAAGTCTTTTCGTCTGTTTCTCCTATGATTTTCCTTTATGTCAACGACATTCCTATTGATTCTCCTGCTCGTGGTGGGCATCCCGGGCGGGATGATTGCCGGGTATTTCCTTCGCCGATCGTGGGCTGTCCGCGAAGCCCAATCGGCTGAAGCGAAGGCACAAAACATCCTCAATGACGCCAAGCAGAAGGCGAAGGGCTTTCTCCTGGAAGCGCAGGAGAAGTCTTTGCAGCTCATTGAGGATGCCAAGAAGAAAGAAGAGCAGCTCCGCAGCGAGCTGGCCCAACACCAACAGCGCTTAGAAAAGCGTGAGTCGCTTTTCGATCAGAAAATCCTCGAGGTCGAAAACCGCCAGCAGGAAATTACCAAACGGGCGGAACGGATCGAGCAGTTGAAGGTCGAACTCAAGAGTATCCGCGAAGACCAGCTAAAGAAACTCGAGCGCATTGGCGAACTCACCCGCGAGGAAGCGAAACGTGTTCTGATGGAAAACACCGAGAGCGGCATGCGGGAGGAGCTTCTGCACCGCGTCCGCAAACTGCAGGAGGTCGGCCAAGAGGAGTGGGACAAGAAAGCCAAAGAACTGCTCTCGACCGCGATTCAGCGCGTCGCCTCCGCGCACTCGGCCGAAACGACGACGACCGTCATGACGTTGCCGTCGGACGAAATGAAAGGGCGGATCATTGGCCGTGAAGGCCGGAACATCAAAGCGATCGAGCAGTTGACGGGCGTCGAGATCATCGTTGATGATACGCCGGAGTCCATCATTATTTCTGGTTTCAGTCCGATTCGCCGCCAAGTCGCCAAGCGCGCCCTCGAGCGTCTGATTGCCGATGGCCGTATCCACCCGGCGCGGATTGAGGAGGCAATCGAAAAATCGAAGAAGGACTTGGCCGCGGACATCCGTAAAGCCGGTGAGGAAGCGGCCTACGAGGTGGGTGTGGCTGGCCTCGACCCGAAGCTCATCCAGCTCATCGGCCGGATGAAGTACCGGACCAGTTACGGCCAGAATGTGCTCCGCCATTCCATTGAAGTTGCGGAACTGTCCGCGGTGATTGCCCAGGAGCTCGGGGCGAACGTCTCCGTCGCGAAGAAGGGCGGCTTGCTCCACGATATCGGCAAGGCGATTGACCACGAGATTCAGGGCTCGCACCCGCAAATCGGCTACGAGATCATGAAGAAATTCGGGCTGCCCGAAGAAATCGCGTACATCGCTATCGCCCACCACGAGGACAGCCCGAAGACTTTAGAAGGCGCCATTGTGAAAGTGGCTGATGCCATTTCCGGTGCCCGGCCCGGCGCGCGGAAAGAGTCCGTCGAGATGTACATCAAGCGCCTCCAGAACCTGGAAGAACTGGCCACGTCGTTCCCGGGTGTGGAGAAGGCATTCGCCATCCAGGCGGGGCGTGAGATTCGCGTCATCGTGCGGCCGACCGAGATCGATGACGTGGGGGCGAGCGCGTTGGCGCGAGATATCGCGCGCAAGATCGAGCAGGACCTGGAATTCCCTGGGCAGATCA
>CAYWEH010000024.1:0-13549 GCA_964457305.1 uncultured Gammaproteobacteria bacterium | reverse complement strand
CAAGAGCCAAGCCTTGCTGGCGCCGGCGATGCTGGGCTTGCTGACCATCTTCATCCCCTGCGGCACGACGCAGGCGATGGAAATCGCAGCGGTGGCCACGGGCAGCGCCTGGCAAGGGGCGAGCATCATGTTTGCCTTTGTCCTCGGTACTGCGCCGCTCTTTTTCCTGGTGGGACTGCTGGCGAAGGGAACGACGTTACTGCAGAAACGACTGACCTACGCGACGGCGGCGGTCGTCATCGTCCTGGGTTTCTACACGTTCAACGGCGTCCTGGTCATGACCGGTTCCAGCTACTCATACCAAAACCAGATCGCGGCCTGGCAGTGGGCCCTGACCGGCGGAACGCAAGGAACGGTCGCAAATGCCCAGGCCGCAACGCCAGCTGACGCGAACCCAACGATTGAAGTCCACCCGACCGGATACTCGCCGAACCAAATCACGGTGCCGGCTGGTCAACCTGTAACCTTCTCGCTGGTTGCCAAAGGACGCCTTGGGTGCACGAGCATCTTCCGCATCCCCACCCTTCGGGTTCAGCAGCAAGTTGCCTCCGACAGCACGACCAAGGTTGCCGTGACCTTCCCGCAACCGGGACCGTACGTCTTCAGCTGCGGCATGGGTATGTTCACCGGAACCATTAACGCCGTCTGAGCTATGAAGACCACGTTCAAAGTTCTCAAACTCGACTGCCACTCCTGCGCGCTCGTCATGGAGGGAATCTGCGAAGATACCCCGGGCGTGAAGAAAGCCGAAGTCAACTCGGTCAAGCGCACCCTTGTCGTTGAACACGAGGAGACGGTTCAGCGAGAAACCTTGAAACAGGCACTGGACGCGCAGGGCTACCCGGTTGAGACGGTCCCTGACGCCGCATGAATGCCGTATGGAAAACCAGCCCGAGGGACAGCTGACGAGGCGCCAGCGGCGCCTGCTACAAAGGCTCGCCCAGGATGCTGGGCAGAAACGAGACAAGACGGTGCGCCGTCTCAAGCGTTCGAGTCTATGGCTTCTCGCGTTCCTGGTCGTCGGCGGAGGCATCGGATGGCTCGTGTGGCAGGCCGCGTCGCAACCGCCAGTGCCAGAATCCGACCTCGTCGCTCGTAGTGGTCTGCATTGGCATCCACAGCTATCGATTACCGTCAAAGGACAGGACGTCCCGTTAGACAAGAACATCGGAATTGGTGCGGCGCATAACCCCATCCATACCCACGATGACGTGCCGATCGTCCACCTCGAACATCAGGGACGAGTGACGAAAGACGATCTCCGTTTGGGTAAATTCTTCCAAGTCTGGGGCAAGGAGTTCTCGTCAACCTGCATTCTTGACTCGTGCAACGGCTCGGACGGGCAACTGACAATGACGGTGAACGGTCAGCCGAACACCGAATTCGACCGGTACGTCATGCGCGACAAAGACAAGATCGAGATTCGCTTTGAATGACATGACCACCGTCCACATTGATCCGGTCTGCGGCATGACCGTCCGGTCGGACACGAAACACACCTGGACGCATCATGGCCAGCAGTATTTTTTTTGTGCCGCCCACTGCCTGAAGCGTTTCCAAGCAGACCCAGAACGATACTTGAAATCCGCTACGAAGTCCGACGCTCCAAAGGCAACGGCAGCAGGTACGACGAGTCGCCGCACGTATACCTGTCCGATGCACCCACAAATCGTGAGAGACCGGCCGGGGAGCTGTCCGATCTGTGGCATGGCGCTTGAACTAAGTGCAGCGAGCACGGACGAGGACAATCCTGAACTGAAGGACATGACCCGCCGTTTTTGGTTCGGCGTGGCACTCACGGTTCCCCTCCTTCTCCTGGCGATGGGGGATCTGGTGCCGGGCACGGTGTCGCGGCTTTTCTCGATGCATACGCGCACGCTCCTGGGGCTCTTGTTCGCCACGCCAGTCTGCACGTGGGCTGCCTGGCCGTTCTACGTCCGGGCCGTCAATTCAGTAAAAAACAGAAGCCTGAACATGTTCACGCTCATCGGACTGGGCGTTTTCGTGGCCTATGGGTACAGCCTGATCGCAGCGCTCTTACCCGGGATATTCCCAGCCGGCTTCCGGAATGAAGCCGGTGAGGTCGCGGTCTATTTCGAGGCCGCCAGCGTCATCGTCACCTTGGTTCTCCTGGGGCAAGTACTCGAACTACGAGCGCGCAGCCAGACGAGCAGTGCGATTAAAAAGCTCCTCGGCCTGGCTCCGGCCTCGGCCCGTCGTCTGCGCGAGGACGGCAGCGAGGAAGACGTGCCGTTGGAGCAGGTCCAGGTCGGTGATCGTCTGCGCATTCGTCCTGGCGAAAAAGTCCCGGTGGACGGGGTTGTGCTCGAAGGGACAAGCGCGATTGACGAGTCAATGATGACGGGTGAACCAATCCCAGTCCTTAAGCAACCTGGCGACCGCGTCGTCGGCGCCACGATCAACGGCACTGGTTCTCTGCTGATGCGGGCCGAGAAGGTCGGGGCTGAAACGTTACTCGCGCGCATTGTCGCCATGGTGGCCGAAGCGCAGCGCAGTCGTGCGCCGATCCAGAAACTCGCGGACGTGGTCTCGGGCTACTTCGTCCCAATCGTCGTCGGCGTCGCGCTGGTGAGCTTTGTCGTGTGGAGCCTGGTCGGGCCAGAGCCGAAGCTCGCGCATGCGCTGATCAACGCCGTTGCGGTGCTCATCATTGCCTGCCCCTGCGCCTTGGGGCTCGCCACACCCATGTCCATCATGGTCGCGACGGGCAAGGGTGCGACCATGGGCGTCCTCTTCCGCAACGCTGAAGCTATCGAAATTTTACGAAAGGTTGACACCCTGGTCGTCGACAAGACCGGCACCCTCACCGAAGGCAAGCCCCGCCTCGTCACCGTGCTCCCGACCGCCGAACTCGACGAGAAGTCAATCCTGCGCTTAGCCGCCAGTCTTGAACGTGGCAGCGAGCACCCGCTAGCGGCGGCCATCGTCAAGGGAGCGCAGGAACGCGGAGTCTCACTGGTGCACGCGAGCGACTTCGAAAGCATCACCGGCAAAGGCGTTCGGGGGAAGATCGAGGGACGAATGTTGGCGCTCGGGACTTCAGCCCTGATGGCTGATCTAGGCATAGAACTCGGAGCGTTTGCAGACAAAGCCGAACCCTTGCGGGCCGAAGGACAGACCGTGATGGTCGTGGCCGTGGACGGCAAGCTGGCCGGGCTGCTTGGGGTTTCGGACCCGATCAAACAGAGCACTCCCGAGGCGATTCGCTCCCTGCATGAGGCAGGCATCCGCATCGTGATGCTCTCCGGAGACAACCGCAAGACTGCGGAAGCCGTAGCCCGCAAACTCGGCATCGATGAGGTCATCGCCGAGGTGCTGCCGGACCCAAAGGTCGAGGCGGTCAAGCGGGTGCAGGGAAAGGGTCGCGTCGTTGCCATGGCTGGCGATGGTATCAATGATGCGCCGGCCCTGGCTCAAGCGCAGGTAGGGATCGCGATGGGGACCGGTACCGACATCGCAATGGAGAGCGCCGCCGTCACGCTCGTCAAAGGAGATCTGCGCGGGATCGTCCGAGCGCTGCGCCTGAGCCGCCGGACGATCGCCAACATCAAGCAGAACCTGCTGTTCGCTTTTCTTTACAACGCCGCGGGCGTGCCGATCGCGGCTGGCGTGCTCTATCCTTTCACTGGGCTACTGTTGAGTCCGATGATCGCGGCCGCGGCCATGAGTTTCAGCTCGGTGTCAGTTGTCAGCAATGCGCTCCGGCTTCGTCGTGTGAAAGTGTGAGGTAGTTCAGTACATCCTAGAAGGTTTCCGGCCTGAAGGCCGGATCAGGCCTGCCTGGCGCACGTCCGCTTGGCTCTGTTGAAAACCGAAACTCACGTTTGATAAAGTCGTTTTCTCGCAAACGCTCTACCCGAACCAGATTTCAAATAGAATTCGAATGCATGCGCGCGGTTGGTAGAAGAAAACTCAGCATAAAAAATCAACCGCCACGGAGCGTAGTGCGAAGTATACGGAGAGGATTTTGAGTTGTGATCCTTCAATCTTTTCCGCAGATCCGAAGTCGATCCAACGTAGTGTTTGGACGAGACATGACTTTGGAGGATATAGACGTAATGCATGGCCTGCCAGCCGTAGCGCGTGCAGCCATCCTGGTAGTGTTTGTCCTATGTCCGCCTACGCTAAAGCTTCGGCGGACCGCCTTCGCTGCGCGAAGGCTGGTTGCGGGAGGGGGATTCGAACCCCCGACCTCCGGATTATGAGCCCGGCGAGCTGCCACTGCTCCATCCCGCGCACATAGTCTAGGCGCACGGCAACCCACTGTCAAGCGTATGTGACGAACCCCAGGTCGGTGAAACCCGGGGTTCGGTATCGCTCACGCGAGGTTGGCTGCCTCGTTGAGGATGAGACAGAGCGAGTTGTGCGTGGCCAAGAGTGACTGGTGCCGATACGGATCGGCGCCATCGTGGTGGTACTCGTGTTTGAGTCGTTCCGCAATCGTCCGAACCTCCAGTTGGAGGTCAGGATCGGCGGAGACGCTCCTGATGAATTTGAGCGGTCCACCACAACGGTCGATCAGTACCTCGTCGTTCGTGTGTCGGCGCACGGCGGCGGGTACCTCCCCCCGCTTGACGATGATGTCTCCGAGTGCGCGGAGCGTGCGTCGTCTGGCCACGAACTGGAGGTAGTCTCGTTGCGTCCGGAGACCAAGGCTCCGAGCCGTGGTCGTGTAGCCCCCGCAGCGTTGACGGATGATGAATTCCAACCTCGGGGCACGCCGGAGAATGACCGTTCGCGACGGCAGGCGCTTCTGGAGCAGGGCCTTGCGGTCAAGCCGTTGCAACTCCTTCTCGACATACGAGAGCCAGAGTCCCTGGAGCCATGGTGCCGGGAAGAACCGTTCGTCGCGAATGAGGGCATCGATCCCGCCGTGTCGGGTGACTGCGCGACGCAGATCCCAACGCCTCTCCCGCTCGAGCATCACACTGACCGCCTCGGACCCGCCAGAGCGAATCCAGCGGATCACGTAGGGTTTGAGCCCATTGGCCGTCCGCCAGCGGGTCCAATAGTCGACCGGAACGCGGGGCCGCTCGCACAGGAGTCGGGACAACCAAATCCGGTCTGCGTTCGGGCACCCGTCTTGGAGGTAGGCCCGCAGCTGGAACCGCATGCCGTTGGTGTGGAGCAGTTGCTGCGCGCGTTGACAGAGCACCCGGAGTTCCGGGATTCTTTGGTCGCGACGAGCGGCAGCGAGCAGCAGGCGTCGGAGCGCTTGGAGGCTGCGTTCCCGTCGCCGCTGTTGACGCTCCCGCGGAGCGTTCATGCCGAGGGCCCGAGCGAGGTTCCGCATCCCGTAGTGGACGTGGATGACGTGCCGCATGTTTTTGAGGTTCGCCGCGTCGAGTGCAGCCGGCGAAGGCAACGTGCCGTTCCGGCAGAGCGGACCGATAATCTCAAACACGCGTTGCGGATCTGTCCAGTAGCCAAGCTGGCGGTGAACCTGCTTCGCCCCGCCATGCCCCTGGATGTGCGGGATGAGCCAGCCGTAGGTAAGTTCCCAAAGCCGCGCCACAGTCGGGACCGGTCGCCCAGCGCGAAGTTCGGCTTGGATGATCGGAACGTACACTTCAGTAAGGTACGAGAACGCCCAGGACGTATCGTAGGTTCTGGCCATGCGGTTCACCTCCTTCCACGTAGAGACCGCAAAATGCCGTAGACAGTATTGTCCGGATGTCAAAGTCCGATCAGGTTGCGGTTGTGTTGTATGGGCGGGGACGCGAAATGCGGTTCGGCCCCCAGTGGCCGCAGTGTAGCTGAAACCCGCTCCCTCCGCAAGTGGGGTTCTCCCTTATCGATCATGTGCAGCTGGTGCCGCTGGTCGTCCCGCACCAGTCACTGCGTTCCGGTGCAGGGTCCGGCCTTGAGGCCGGAATTCCTTCTCATACGCAGCTGGTGCCGCCGGTCGGAATCGAACCGACACGCCCTTGCGGGCACAGGATTTTGAGTCCTGCGTGTCTGCCAGTTCCACCACGGCGGCACCAGCTATGTAAGAAAGTTGTCTGCCAGTCTACTCCAACCGCGAAGCGCGCGGGGGTCTTGCCCTGCACCGGAGCGAGCCGCGGCGAGCGACTGGTGCAGGGCTCCGCCACTCCGGCAAGTATGTATTGATGAGAGTCTGCCAGCTTTACCCTGTACCCGAGCCGCAGCGAGTGGTATAGGGCCGCCCCGTACCGGAGGAGTATGGCGACGACTGGTACAGGGTCCGCCACTCGCCCACCCGACCACTCGAATATGTAACTGCTCCGGCGCGACTGTAGACTACCGATTCATTCTCTCCCCGTCAATTGTCAGAGCAAGGAAAAACCTCTATACTGACGCTGCTTTTTGTATGGGACGGATCATTGCGATGGTGAATCAGAAAGGCGGTGTCGGCAAGACCACGACGGTGGTCAATTTGGCCGCAGCGCTGGCCAGTGCGGGAAGACGCGTCCTGGTCTTGGACCTCGATCCACAGGCGAACGCGACGAGTGGCCTGGGTGTTGATCGGCAGCAGGTGAGTGTCGGTTCGTATGAGGGACTGCTCGGCTTGGAGGATTTTGCCAACCTCATCGTCCCAACTCCGCACGAGAATCTCGCGGTGTTGCCGGCGACCCCATCACTCGCCGGTGCGAACGTCGAACTGGTGCCGATCGAACGGCGCGAGTACGCGTTGGCTGATCGCATTGGTGCCTTGGCCGAGCAGTTCGATTTCACGTTCATTGATTGCCCGCCCTCCCTTGGCCTGCTGACCGTGAACGCCTTGACGGCCAGCCATGAGGTGTTGATACCCGTCCAGTGCGAGTACTACGCCCTGGAGGGGTTGGGGCAGCTCCTGGAGACGTTGAAACTCATTCGCGAAAACCTCAATGACCAACTGCACATCCGCGGTGCCGTACTCACGATGTATGAGGAGAAGAATCAGCTGTCCTTGAGCGTGCACCGGCAGATGTATGAATTTTTCCCCCATTTTATTTTTCGCACCGTCATCCCGCGCTCGGTGAAGCTGGCAGAGGCTCCCAGCTTCGGCAAATCAATTTTCCAGCACTCGCCCCGCTCGTCCGGCGCCAACGCGTATAAGCGCTTTGGTCGAGAATTTCTTGAACGGCTACGCCAATGATATGCGCCATCCCATCGCTCCAGGTTTAGGGAAAGGACTGGCCTCGCTGATCCCGCATCGCGGGAGTCGAGCGACAGTGCCTGATGAAGAAGTGCGCTCCCTCCCGATCGGGTCTATTGTCGCGAACCCGTTGCAACCGCGGCAGGAAGTCGACGCTGGTCTTGAAGAACTGGCGGCTTCGGTGCGCGAACATGGCATCCTCCAGCCGTTGGTCGTGCAACCGCGCGACGGAAAGTACGAACTTATTGCCGGGGAGCGGAGGTTCCGAGCCGCGCGGCAGGTCGGATTGGCGTCAGTGCCCGTCATCGTCCGGACCGTGACGAAGCAGCAGCAGCTGGAACTGGCCATCGTCGAAAATGTCCAGCGGAAAGACCTGAACCCAGTTGAGGAAGCGGTGGCCTACCAGCGGTTGATGGATGAGTTTAATTCAACCCAAGAACAGGTCAGCCAGAAGGTCGGGAAAAGCCGCTCGCACGTGGCCAATATCCTGCGCCTCCAGTCTTTACCGGAGTCAATTCTCGTTTCTCTGGCGCAAGGGGAAATTACCGAGGGGCACGCCAAGGTGCTGTTGGGCCTTGAGACCCCGGACGAGCAGTTGAAGCTCTGGAAAGAGATTGTGCGGCGGCACCTGCCGGTCCGGAGCATCGAGCAGAGCGTCCGGGCGAAGCGGCCAAAGGCGAAACGCGACGAGGCGATGGCGGAAGTCATCGACCAACTCCAATCCCGTTTCCAGACGCGGGTCGCTATCACGAAACGGGGTGGCCGTGGTACAATTGTATTCGAATATTACTCACCCGAAGAGTTCCGGAGCTTGGTTCGCCGGCTCCGGGAAGGAAAATAAACGTATGGCCTTCTTTCGTCCTCGTCCCCGTGGCTCCCGCCTCACCACCGTCTTCGATTGGCTCGTCCTGTTGCCGGCACTTATTGTCCCGTTCTTTTTTCTCCCGCTGACACCCGATTGGATGGAGCTCAATAAGTTTGCCCTGCTCTCGCTCTTCGTCATCGCCGCCGGAGCCGTCTGGTTTGCCCGGCTGATCATCCAGCGGACCGTGGAGACGTGGACGAACCCGTTTTGGCGCCTGCTCGGATTGTTCCTCCTGGTCGCGATAATTGCCTGGGTGTTCTCGCCCTACCGGTACACCGGGTTTGTCGGCGTGCCAGGCGTCGCCAACCACCCGCTGGGACAGCTCCTGGTCGTCGTTGCCTACGCTTTTCTCATCGGCCAGCTCTCTCAACCCGCGCGGTTGCGCCAGCTCCTCCGGTTCCTGGTCATCGGCAGCAGCGTGGTCATTCTTTATAATATCCTGAAATTTTTCGGGGTCGCGGTTTTTCCTTTCAGCGAGACGAAAGGCGCCAACTTCACGTTGCTGACCAACTCCACCGGCAGCTTGGCCTTAGTCAGTGCGCTGGCCGTGATCGTGGCGCTTGGGCTGCTGCCCGGGGAGTCGCGGCGTTGGCACATGGTCTGGCTGCCGCTGGCCGGCCTCGGAATATTTCTTCTCTTGATCCTTGACCATTCGCTCGGCTGGATTGGCCTCTTAGTTGGGATGGCCCTGGTTCTTTTGGGACGGTTGCGTCGGGCTGATGCCGCGTCGCCCCGTTGGGTCGTCGGATTGTCGCTGGTGATGGCATTGGCAGTCGTGTTCCTCTTGGTCCCGACCACGAGTTTCACTCCCGTATTGCCGGTCCCGGACGTCGTCTTAGACCACGGCACTTCGACCACCGTCACTGGCCGGGTCCTGCGTCATGACCCGGTCTTCGGCTGGGGCCCGGAGAGTTTCGGTTACGCCTTCGCGTCGGAACGGCCTCAATCATATAACAACACGGTCTTTTGGGATCTGCGGTTCTTCAAGGCGCGATCCGAGTTTTACCAGTTGCTCGTGTCGTTCGGGATCGTCGGAACCATCACGTTCTTCGCCTTCGTCCTCATGCTGGCCGGCTACGCTCTCCACGTCTTGCGCGAGCGGCGGGGGAGGGATGGCGTCGAGGTGTCGGCGACGGCCACAGCGGCCTGGCTCATGCTCGTCATTTCCCTGTTTTTCTTCCCGTTGAATTTTGTCACGACCTTCTTTTTTTTCTTGTTGACCGGCGTGCTCCTCGGTGCCGCGAAGTTCCGTGCCGGCGGGCAGACGACGAAGCTTGAGGGCGGTCGGCAGAGCCTTGCCCTGATCGGATTTTCTGCCTTCATTGTTGTCGCTGTGACCGCGCTTTTCCTTGGCGGCCGTTATTGGTGGGCCGAGGTACTGTATTATCGCTCGGTCCAAGGTATCAACAAGACCGAGGATCTGGTCAAGGTCGAGCAGCGGCTCACGTCGGCGATCGGCATCCACTCCTGGGAGCCCAAGTACTATTTCACTCTGGCCAAAACCGAGCTCGTGCGAGCGCAACTGGAGACGAGCCAGGAGCAGCCCGATCAGAAGTTGGCGCAGCAGTACGTGAGTCGGGCGGCCCAGGCTGCCCAGCAAGGCACCGCGGCGAATCCGAAGTCGCCGGAGACGTTCGAAGAGCTGGCGTCGTTTTACGTGTCGTTGCAGCAGCTCACGGGCGAGGATCTCGTCAATGCCGCCATCGGTTCCTACGGGTTAGCTGCCTCGCTCGAGCCGGAGAACCCGCTGCATTATACCCGGGCCGGGCAACTGGAGTTGTCGCGCTCGGATTTCTTGCAGACGCAGGCCGACCAGGCCAAGGGTGATGACGTGAAGAAATTTCAGGACTTCCGCACCACGTCGCTCACTGACGCGCAGACCTTCTTCGACGAGGCACTGAAACACAAGACTGGGTTTGCCGCCGCCCGCCTGGGTTTGGCGCTGGTTCGGGAGCGGCAGGGAAAGCCCGACGAAGCGCTGGCGGCGATGCAGAGTATCCTCGTTGACGTGCCGAACGATGTGTCGACCTGGTTTGAGTTTGGTCGAATTCTCAAGGGGCAAAAACGTCTCGACGACGCCATTGCCGCTTTCCAGCAGGTGGTGGCGCTGGCACCGGGGGCGGCCGATGTCTTCGTCAACCTCGGCGACCTTTTTGCCGAGCAGGGGAAGAAGGACGACGCAAAGCAGGCCTACGGGGCGGCGTTGAAACTCGTGCCGGATTTGGCCGAGGTTCAGCAGAAGATCGATGGCCTCCAGTGATCGGAACGGCGGTTCCCCCCAGGAGGGAACGGGCGTCGCCGCGCGTGCTGCGGCGGATGTGGCTGCGGGCCAGGTGTGTTTTTACGAAGGTTAACCAGTCTGCGCTCGGGTGCCGGCGGTTCTTGTCGCGGATGATTTCCACGACATCCCCGCTCTTCAAAGCCGTGTCGAGCGGGGCGATGTGTCCGTTGACGCGACTGCCCGTGCACTGCGTGCCCAAATCGGAGTGGACGGCGTAGGCGAAATCGATTGGCGTGGAATCTTCCGGCAGGTCAATAACCTCGCCCTTCGGGGTAAAGACGAAGATGCGGTTATGGAAGACGTCGATCTTGAGCGCCTCGAGGTACTGCTCGTCGGTCGCGTACTCTCGTTTCCAGTCTGAGAGTTCGCGAATCCAGGCGATCTGTTCGTCCGGCGCCACGGTCCCGCGCTTCGGTTTCCCCGCCTCATCGTAGTGCCAGTGGGCGGCCACGCCGAATTCCGCTTGCCGGTGCATTTCCAAGTCGCGGATTTGCACTTCGAGTAACTGCCCGTGTTTGACGAAGACCGTCGAGTGGATCGAACGGTAGCCGTTCGGCTTCGGTTGGGCGATGTAGTCTTTGATTCGGCCGGGAATTGGCCGCCAGTGCTTATGGACCACGCCGAGGACGGTGTAGCAATCCGTGATGGACGGGACGACCACCCGGAGCGCAATCAGGTCCGTGATCTTGGTGATATCGCGGTCGTACTGCGGCTGGAGAAGTTTTTGATACAAGCTCCAGAGGTGTTTGCGTCGGCCGTGGATGTCGATGACGGCGACGCCTTCGGCTGACAACTCTTCGAGCAGTCGTTGTTTCACCGTCGTGAGGATGGTTTCCAATTCGTCAATCCGTTCTTGAACGAGTCCGGCGACCCAGGCATACTCTTTCGGGTGGAGCACCGGGAAGGCGAGGTCTTCGAGCCGGCCTTTGATGTCACCCATGCCGAGCCGGTTGGCGATCGGCGCGTAGATTTCCAAAGACTCCCGGGCGACGCGCTCCTGTTTGGGTAGGGGAAGGTATTCGATGGTCTCGAGGTTATGGATGCGATCGGCAAACTTGATCAGGATGACGCGGACGTCTTCGGCAATGGCGACGAACATCTTGCGGAGGTTCTCGATGTACCGTTCCATGCCGCGGTACTTGAGTTTCCCAAGTTTCGTGACGCCTTCGATAAGTTTCGCGACTTCCGGCCCGAAGTCCTTTTCGATTTCCGCACTGGGGACTGGCGTGTCCTCCGCGATGTCGTGCAAGAGGCCGGCGATGATGGTCGCTTGGTCAAGCTTCAAATCAGCCAGTGTGCTGGCGACCGCGAGCGGATGGACGATATACGGCTCGCCGGAGAGGCGTACATTGCCTTTATGGGCTTGCTCGGCAAACTCGTACGCCAAACGCACCAGGTCCTCGTCAACCTTGAGCTGATTGGCGCGGATGCGTTCAAGCAGGGGTTCGACCGAATACGTCATGGTATTCAGAGTGTAGGCTGAAGTGAGAAACCATTCAACGCCTCCTTGATGTTTGCTGGAAGGGGATTTTTTTCGATGCAGGGCTTGAAAGAACGGAAGATACATGTCTTCCCGCGGGTCGATGAGCAGAGCGCGGCGGTTGACGTGTTCGGTAAAGACGACCGGCGCGTCCGTGATGACGGCAAGCGGCTGACATTCTTTTCCCTCCCCGAGACAGAGCACCGCGGCTGCGGCGAGACTGTCCGCGACATTCGTTCGTGTCATTTGCAGTTTCCGGCCGAAGAGATCCGGTTTGCCTCGATACTCGCGAATTCCTTTGAAGCCCGCGTAGCCCACGGCCACGCCGGTGATGCCTTCGCGCAACGGCATGAGTCGGCTATCGGTCAGCAGCACGCCGAGGTTTTTGCGTTGGTACGTCGCCCGGAGGAATTGTCGGAGCCGCGCCGCGCTGGCGTAGGAATCACGAGGCAGGAGGATGCACTGGCCGAAAGCATTCGACTGATCAATGCCGGCGCTCGCCATGACCATGCCGTCCTTCAAGGTGAGCCAGGTGTACTTCGTTTTCACCGCCCACCGGCTTTCCTGTCTGATGAGCCGGATCCGTGCCCGCTCGGTTGGACAGGGGACGATCCGCCCTTCAGACAACGCCACGATTTTCGACGTGATGACGACAATCGAACGTTCGCGCAACCGCGGCAGATGGCGTTTCAGGAGTTCCGGCAGAGACTGGCCCGCTCGAAACAGTGATGTCTTAATCTCCTGGACGCGCATACGCACCTCGCAAGAGCCGAAGCCCCACATAACTCAAAGGCGTGTAGACTATTCCCATGCCGACTTTGAACAGCCACCAGGGAATCATGGTGAGCACGATGACCCGAAACGGGTAGACGCCGGCGAAGGCGATGGCGAACCAGATGGCGCTGTCGAGGAACTGGCTCCAGACGTTCGAAAGCGTTGACCGCAGTCCGAACCAGCGGCCTTTCAAGACGCGGCGCAGGAGGAAGAACGTGAAGACGTCCTGGTATTCACCGATGAGGAACGCTACCAGCGAGGCCAGGGCGAACCGGAACGACAAGCCAAAGATCTGGTTGTAGGCGGGGTTCATCGCGAACTCCGGTGAAGCAGGCGTGGCGTTGGAGATGAGATTGAAGACAAGGAAGACGAGCGTGCTATAGAGGCCCATTCGTACGAAGGTGCGAGCGACGGTCCGGCCGTACACTTCGCCGACCACGTCTGTCATCAGGAAGACGATGGGGAAGACGAAGATGGCTGTGGACAGGTGCGTGCCGAACACAAACGGCATGAGTTTGATGCCGAGCGTGTTTGAGGCAAACAGCGCGGTGAGATAGATAGTGAGTGCAATGGCAAGTTTTTTGTCCATGGGAGTGAAGTCAATAACAAAATCAGCCCGAGCAGGGCTGAACACGAAAATCCGCCCGCTCGGTTTTAGGGTTCGAACAGGGCGTCTGCGAAACTCGACCAGGTCTGGAGGCGGCGGGTGAGAAGCATGAGGGAATAATAGAGGAAATGGGAAGTCTTTTCAATCCCTTCGCTCGGCCTCTGCGGCCGACACGTTGGCCATTTTTTTTGTTTTTCTCAATAAACGCGGCCTGTCTGCCGCGGCCAGCCATCCTGGGTCGTTTGTTTGTTTTGTGTTTTGGCGCTATCGTGAAGCCGCCCGGTGAGTTTCCGGCAAAGCCGGACCCGGCTCCGCCTGACAAATCCCAACCCTCCCGAAGAGTTTAAGGGTTGCCGACAAAGCCGGGTCTAAATAGTGTTTTTCGATACCATTTACGATACGTCAGGTTGGCAATGTGGAAA
>CAYWEH010000023.1:0-13778 GCA_964457305.1 uncultured Gammaproteobacteria bacterium | reverse complement strand
GCCCGACGTGATCGAAACCGGCCGGGTTGTTCCGCGGACGCGTGAAGCGCTCGAACACCTTCAGTTCGTCCTCAAGACCCTTCGGGGGACCGCCCACAGCCTCTGCCACGAGTACCCCCGAGCACTTCACCGAGATCGCCGTCGGTCTCATCCAACGCTGCGAGTTCCGGTTCGAAGATTGACGGTGATCCTATCCGGCCTCCCTTGGCGGAGAACGCCTCTTTCCGAGACGGCCTCCTTCGATTTGCCAAAGACGCGATCCGCATGCCAGGATGGCAAGCGTATGCCTCGCCGGCCGCGTCGAAAACCCTCCTCTGTTACGATCCACTACTCCTGTGGGGTGATTCCGCTGCGTCGCACGCGGCACGGCCTCGAGTTCTTGCTCATCCAGCACGTCGGCGGCAATCACTGGTCGTTTCCTAAAGGTCATGCCGAACTGGGTGAAACCGAAAAA
Source organism: uncultured Gammaproteobacteria bacterium (assembly GCA_964457305.1). Lineage (GTDB taxonomy): Bacteria > Patescibacteriota > Patescibacteriia > SBBC01 > JACPUP01 > CAYWEH01. The sequence goes on along the minus strand of CAYWEH010000023.1, from coordinate 13,324 downwards.
CAGGCAGCCCGGCGAGAACTGGCCGAGGAAACCGGACTGCACCGCTGCCAACTGCTCGGGCCGAAGTTTCTGGAGCGCTATGCCTGGCGCGGGCCTGACGGACAGCACCGTAAATCGGTGACCTTCTTCCTCGGACTCATTCGCGGTGGGCGGGTGATTCCGCAGGCCAAGGAAATCCGCGGCTGGCGCTGGCTTCCCTACGCCGACGCACGTCGGCTGATCACGTACCGCCAGACCAAAGACCTGCTTGATCACGCCTGGCGGACAGTCCACACAACCCCGAGCCTCACTGCACAACACCTATGAGCCTCTCCGTCGGCATTGTTGGGTTGCCCAACGTCGGAAAATCGACTCTCTTCCAAGCCCTCACGAAGAAACAGGTCGACACCTCGAACTACCCGTTCGCGACCATTGATCCGAACGTCGGCGTGGTTGCCGTCCCTGACGAGCGTTTGGAAAAACTGGCAGCCATGAGTAAATCGAAGAAAGTCGTGCCAACGACCGTCGAGTTTACCGACATCGCCGGCCTGGTCAAGGGCGCGTCGCAGGGCGAGGGCCTCGGCAATAAGTTCCTCCAGCACATCCGGCAAGTTGACGCGATCGTCCACGTTGTCCGCGCGTTTACGGACCCCAACGTCATCCATGTCGCCGGCAAAATCGACCCGGCTTCCGACCAAACCACCATCCTCTACGAACTGGCCATGGCTGACCTCGAGCAGCTCACAAAAGCGATTGATACGGCGCAAGGAAAAACGCGAACCGGCGACAAAGACGCTGCCAAAACGCTGCGCATCCTCGAAAAAGTGAAAGAGAAACTCGACGCTGGCGAACCGGCATCATCGGCTGAACTCTCGGATGATGATCAGGCGCTGCTGAAACCTTTGAACCTCCTGACGATGAAACCGATGCTGACGGTGTTGAATGTGGATGAGAGAAGCAAGGAGCAAGAAGTTAGGAGTAAGGGTGAATTACCAATCTGTGCGAAGTTGGAAAAAGAGCTGACCGAGTTGTCCCCGGACGAGGCGCGGGCCTTTCTCGCTGACCTGGGCTGGCAGGAAAGCGGACTGGATCGTTTGATAAAAGCCAGCTATGCGCTGCTCGGGCTGATCACCTTCCTGACGACTGGCGAGAAGGAATCGCGGGCCTGGACCATCCGCCGCGGCACCAAAGCGCCACAAGCCGCCGGCGCCATCCACTCGGATTTTGAAAAAGGATTCATCCGCGCTGAGGTCATTAACTGGCAGAAGCTCTTAGAAGTCGGCTCCTGGGTGGCCGCTCGCGATCAAGGGCTTATTCGCCTGGAAGGAAAAGAGTACATCTTCCAGGATGGCGACGTCACCGAGTTTCACTTCAACACTTAGTATTGACATACTGTAGCACCTCTGCTACTTTGCGCCACAGGCATCGAGCGTTTGGCTCTCTTATTGTAATTGGAGGTGAGACTGTGACCGAGCAACAACGCACCCTCTTCTGGTTCGTCGAGAAACACGCAACTCGTGCGGTCGTCGTTTACGGCGTCGACCAAGCGGATGCGTGGCGTGAACTGCAGGGGAAGCAGAGGCTGGATCCGGACTTGGCGGGCATGGAGTTCTTTCCCGATGGCCAGACGGAGCTACTTCCGCACTCGGGGGTCATCGCGGTGATCAAGGGCGATGAGTGGGGCATGGCAGTGGCCCATGCCAACGAGCCCGAAGACACATTGGCCCAGAAGTAGATCCCCTGTACCGACAACGTGGTGAGGCTGCGCCCGACGCGTAGTCTCACCACCCTTTTCTTATCTTGACCGTCTCTTGCGGGCTGCTCGCGCCCGCCGTACACTCAAGGCAACGTCGGCCAGTCGCAAAGAAAATTTTTCGACGAACCGACTCCCGCACCTCAAATCCCACGAACCAGCCCGAAGGGAGCCTATGGATCGCGGACCGCAACGGTACATCAACGGAGCGACGCGCCAGCGCCGCAGGCGACGACTGTACCGTATCTCCTGCGTCCGTCTCCGCCTACTTGCCGCTCGCAAGACCTACCACAAGTAATCCGAGAGGAAAGGCGGTGATCCAGCTTCATCGGCACGCGGTCTGCATCAGGGCCAGGACCCTCACGCGGCTACCGTGAATTTGCCAAGAAAGGTTGGTGAGGTGGGGGCCAGACCGTTCGGCGGTCTGGTTTCCCTCGGTTCAACTCCGCCGCAAGACCAGGATTTTCCGATAGATGTGTTGGTCGGGACGGCCGTAGACGAGGCTCCGCGTGCGAATGCCCCAGCCTGGGGGCAGCACTTCAACCGCCTTGAACCCGTCGTAGGCGAGGAAGAGGTCTCGGAATGTCTGTTTGCCAACCCGAAGCTTCGGAACAACGATGACCAGTGTGCCACCCTGTCGAAGCAATCGTTTGGCGGTTGCCAAAAATGCATTGTAGAGATGCGACAGATCCCGGACCGCGTCGCTGATGACTTTCGGGTGCGTCGAGCGTCGCAGCGGCGGCCCCAAGAACGGTTCGGTGACGATACCATCGACTGACTTTTCACCAAGGAGGGTCGGTAAATCGTTCAACGGTGTTTGTTTGAGCTGCAACGTCACCTGCGACCGATCGATGTCCGAGTGGTCGAGGAGCCATTTTAAATTCCCCCGCGTCGCGCCGATGGCGGTCGCGTTGACGTCTGTCCCAATCAAGTGGCGAAAGCCCATCAGCTCGGCTTCTTGCAAGATGGTTCCAGATCCACAGAAAGGATCGAGCAAGACGGACTCCGGACCGAGTCCAGACAAGTTGAGCATGATGATGGCGAGCTTCGGCGGCAGCATCCCGGATAACTCGTCCCGATTCGGCCGGCCGTAATCGCGGGCGCTCAACGATGCGAACGGCTGGACGGCCACGGTGCGAGCAATGGCCACATCATTGCCGACTCGGGCGATCAGCAATTCAGCGCCGGAGTCGAGTAATCCCTCCCGCTTGACGACCACGCTGGGTAAGGGCTGCTTATCGCTGGTGACATAGCGTGTCGCAAACCCCTGCGCGACTAACTGCCGCTTCACCAAGAGTCCAAGTTTGTTCACGCGATGGAAATGGTGCGCGGGCAAAAAACTCAACCCGAACTGTTTCCTCGGTGCCTTGATCTGCTCGGTCAGCAGTTCGACAATCACCGGCACCAAGGCGGCCGGGTCAGGCCACGAGCCGACTCGAAGCACCTCGCCGATTTTCACGACGCCACCCAGACGGGCAATGGCAGCAACTGGATCAGCCTGGATTTGATCGGCCACCATGAATTCCTTGGCCGGGACCACGTCCGGTATCTTCCCTTGGTCACGCCGAAAAACTGCTGCCAGCTCGGCGGCGGTGATTTCCGGAGACCGCCCATACACATAGATCCACTGTTGCTTCACACCGGCAGCCTAACGACTCCGCGGCTTTCCCGCAAGCGGGCTTGCCTGATTTTCGCCCTCATGCTACGCTCCCCCTGCTCAATTTTCGCATGGTGGAGCGCCGAGCCCCGCACCCGAACGCACGTGAGTGGTGCGTGGGCGACTCCATCTCTGGGCGGCTACGCCACCCTCGACCCATATGCAGCACTACGAACTCATGGTCCTTTTGAGCCCGCAGATCGCCGACAGCGACCTGCCAGCAGCGCTCGAAAAGGTCAAGCAGCTCCTCGTTGAACGCGGGGCGGCAATGGCGAAGGACGAACCGCTCGGCCGGCGAAAGTTGGCGTACCCGATTCAGAAAGCGCGGCAGGGTAGCTACCACCTCTACCAATTCGATGCCGATACGCAAGCCATCGAGCCCCTTGAGCGGGCTTTGGGACTGCAGACCGATGTTCTTCGCCATCTCCTCATCGTCCGCAAGATTCGCACGCCCGAGCAGATCGAACGAGAGGAGGCGATCCGCGCCAAGATTGAAGCAAAACGCCGGGCCGCGGCGGTCGCCGCCCAGCCGAAAGTCGAAGTAAAGCCGGAACCGGAAGAGAAAGTTTCGCTCGAAGAACTCGACAAGAAGCTCGAGAAGATCCTTGAGGACACGCCCGACACCTAGGAGGCACTATGGCGATGAATCTCAATAAAGCGATGGTCATTGGCAACTTGACCCGCGACCCGGAACAGCGGACCACCCCGAACGGGGCGACAGTCTGCTCGTTCGGCGTGGCCACGACGCGGCGCTGGAAAGACCAAGCCAGCGGCGCCCAAAAAGAAGATACCCAGTTCCACAACATCGTCGCCTGGGGCAAACTCGCGGAGACCTGCGGCCAGTACCTCCACAAAGGAAGTAAGGTCTACATTGAAGGCCGGATCCAGTACCGCCAGTGGGAAGATCAGTCCGGCGCCAAGCGCAACCGGACGGAAATCGTGGCGGACCAAATGATCATGCTTGATAAAAAGGTGGCGTCCTCCAACGCCACGCCAAACGCTCCAACCCCATCAGAGGCGCCCGCGGAAGAAATCAGCGTTGAAGATATCCCGTTCTAACCTATGCTGAGTTCCTCCCGACCCCGACCCGGTTCTCCCCGCAACCGTCCGGTCGCGCCCCGCCCGAAGTTCTGCTACTTCTGCGCGAATGCCATCAATGAGATCGATTACAAGGACCTTCGGCTCCTCCAGCGTTTCATCTCCTCGTACGCGAAGATCAGTTCGCGCCGCCGCACCGGCACCTGCACCGCTCACCAGCACAGGCTATCGCTGGCGGTGAAGCGCGCGCGGCACATGGCGCTACTGCCGTTTACCTTGCGTTAGTCAATAGCGTGTAGCGAGTAGGGAGTAGACGGTCTTTCGGCTACTCGCTACTCCTTACTCGCTACCTCTATCTTCATGGCCACTCTCGGACTCAACGACCTCAAACCCGGCGTCATTTTCAAACTCAACGGTGAGCCGCACATTGTCCTCACCTCGAACTTCATGCGGACGGCGCAACGGAAGCCGGTGCGCCAGTCGAAAGTGAAAAGCCTCGTGTCCGGCAAGGTCTTGGACATGAACTTCAACTTCAATGCGGAGTACGAGGAAGCTGATGTATCGCGCAGTACTGCCTCCGTCCTCTTCCGAGACAAGTCTGGATTCACCTTTATGGACGGGGAAACGTATGAGCAGTTTTCCATTGCCCTCGATGGCCTTGGCGACCAAGCGCACTTTCTGAAAGAAGGAATGGAGGTGACGATTGTCCGATTCGAGGGAAACCCGATCTCCGTTGAGCTGCCGAAGAAGATCGACCTGAAAATCGTTGAAACGGCAGACGCGGTGGCGCGGGGCGACACGGCGCAGGGGACGGTACTCAAAGAGGCGAAACTGGAAACCGGGTACACCGTCAAAGTGCCGCTGTTCATCAAGAACGGCGAGACGATCCGCATCAACACCGAAACCGGCGAGTACGTTGAGCGGGCGTAAGTCGAGAAGGTAGGTTTTAGGAGATAGAAGTTAGGAGGTTCCCTATATTCTATCTACTAACCTCAAGCTTCTCAAACAAACAACGGCCCCCGCTATTCAGCGGGGGTCGCGTTGTTGCTTTCTCCTGAACAGGTTATTTTCCCGCCGCTTCTTCGGTCTCCTTGTGCTTCACTGCCTCCCAAATCTTGGCGCGGATCTCGTCCATGACCTTGGGGTCACCCTTGAGCGCGTGCTTGGCGGCTTCGCGACCGACGCCAAGCTTCCGCTCACCGAACGCGATGGTGTTCCCGTTCTTCGACAACACGCCAAACTGCAGTCCAGTATCAATCATGTCTCCATTGAGTGAGATCCCTTCACCGAACAGAATGTCGAACTCGGCAATCTTAAATGGACTGGCCACCTTGTTCTTCACGACTTTGGCGCGGGTGCGGTTGCCGATGACCCGTTCGCCTTGCTTGAGCTGGCCGATGCGCCGGACTTCGATGCGGACCGAGGAATAGAATTTCAACGCCGTTCCACCAGTGGTCGTCTCGGGGTTTCCGAAGAAGACGCCGATCTTCATCCGCGTCTGGTTGATGAAGATGACCACGGTCTTCGTCTTCGAGATAATCGCCGTGAGCTTCCGCAGGGCTTGGCTCATCAAACGAGCCTGCAATCCCATCTGCTGGTCACCCATCTCACCCTCGATCTCCGCTTTCGGCGTCAGCGCCGCGACCGAGTCGATGACCACCACGTCGACCGCATTCGAGCGGACGAGCGTCTCAACGATTTCGAGTGCCTGCTCGCCAGTGTCCGGTTGGGAGATAAGCAGGTCGTCAATGTTCACCCCGAGCCGCTTGGCATACTCGGGGTCGAGCGCGTGTTCAGCATCAACGAATGCGGCGACACCGCCTTTGCGTTGGATCTCCGCCACCACGTGCTGGGCGAGCGTCGTCTTCCCTGACGCTTCGGGCCCAAAGATTTCAATGACCCGGCCACGCGGGATACCACCAATCCCCAGCGCGATATCCAGTGAAATCGAACCGGTCGGAATGACGTCAACATCCGAATGCCGCGCCTCGCCGAACCGCATGATCGACCCTTCGCCGAACCGGTCCTTGATCTGATCAATGGCCGCTTGGGCCGCTTGGAGCTTGGCCGAGAGGTCGACAGCAGCGCGTTTCTTTTCCATAACTGTTTCCTTTCCTTGCACAGCCGCCAAAAACAGGGTCTGCCCCTGTAGGGTGCACTATTCGAAGTCTCCGGTCAACCCTCACCCGCTCGGCGGGGTCGCGCGTTCGTCGTCGGTGGGCGGCCCGCCGGATTCAAAAATCATCTCCCGGGACTCGGTGGAACGCTGCCCTCGTTTCTTCGCCGCCGTCACAATGATAGTGTTCCGCCCCGGTGTCAGGATCACGACTTCCGTGAACCGCCCCTGTTCATTGACGAACACCGCCTGACCGTTGATCGCCACGGCCGCTTCCGGATCGGTCTGGCCGCGCACTTCCAGCGTCTGTTCTTTGGTCAGGCCCGAGGTGGCGGGCGACTCGATCGTCAGCGTTGGCGGCGCGAGAATCTTCCCCACTTCCCAACCAAGGTACCCAACGATGCCAGCGATGATGAGAACGAGGATTGTCCGCCGCGCCAGGATCGTCACCGTCATCCCACTCGGGAGACGGTGCGGCGGCGGCAACCGGCGTTCCTCGGTTCCGACGACGGAGCGTTCGGCCTCATACGATTCGAGAACGCGGTCTTCATTCAATTTTAAGTATCGCGCATACCGACGCAGGAAGGCGCGCGTGTACACGTCGCCAGGTAACGCCTCATACCGACCGGCTTCCAGCGCCTCGAGGTGATGAACGGAAACACCCGTCGCCTGCGCGGCGGCCTCGACGGAAACGCGTGCTTCCTGACGGACTTCCCGCAACCGTTCGCCTAACGTCGCCGTGGTGAAGAGTGGTTTGGCATCGAACGAGGTCACACGACTCCGGGGTTACGTCGCCGCACGGTCGGTGTCCTCGGTTCCATCGTCCTTGAATTCCTCTTCAACCGTCGTCGCCTCCGCTTCGATACTGTCTGTTGGCACGCCGTCCCGTCGAACCGGCGTCGCGAGGAGAATTTCTCGGGGCTTAGCCCCCTCGCCTGGTCCGATGAACCCCTGCCCCTCTAAAATGTCCAGCAGGCGGGCGGCCCGGGCATAGCCGATGCGCAAGCGGCGCTGCAGGAGCGAGGCTGATGCCTTGCCGGCTTGCAGGATGACCTCCTTCGCTTGGGCGACCAGCTCGTCATCGGCCAGGTCGTCCATGCTCCCGCCGAGGCTCGGCGCCAGTTTGTCTACGACGTCCTCGGCGTACTCGGGATGGCCCTGCCCTTTCAGGTGGCTGGTAACTGCTTCGATCTCACGCTCGGAGACGAACGCGCCCTGGATGCGCCGCGGCTTCGACAAGTCAGCGTTGATGAACAACATGTCGCCCCGGCCAAGCAGCTTCTCGGCACCGGAGTGATCAAGGATAGTCCGTGAGTCCACTTGGGAAGCGACCGTAAAGGCGACGCGGGCCGTGATGTTCGCTTTGATGAGCCCGGTGATGACGTCCACGGACGGCCGCTGGGTGGCGACGACCAAGTGGATACCAACGGCGCGGGCCATCTGGGCGAGGCGGACAATCGCCGACTCGACCTCGACAGCGGCCACAGTCATCAGGTCGGCCAACTCGTCAATGACGACGATGATGTACGGCATGCTGTCAGCAACGTCCTGGTGGTAGGTCTGGATGTTCCGTTTGCCCGACGTGGAAAGAATCTGGAAGCGGCGATCCATTTCGCCGACCACCCACCGCAGCGCATTGATGGTCTTCTTCGTATCGGTAATGACCGGCGTCATGAGGTGGGGAATGTCATTATAGGCGGTCATTTCGACGCGTTTTGGGTCAACGAGAATCATTTTCAACTCTTCCGGATCGTTCACGGCCAGCAACGAGAGTAAGAGACTGTTAATCATGACTGATTTTCCGGAACCGGTTGCGCCGGCGATCAGCAGGTGCGGCATGGGGTCAAGATCGGCCACCACCGGCGCACCCGACACATCACGCCCTAAGATGACCGGCAACGGCGAACTCCGTTTCCGGAAGGCCTCACTGTCAAGGAGTTCCCGCATGTTCACGAGACCAACGCGCTGGTTCGGTACCTCAACCCCAACCAATGATTTGCCGGGGATCGGCGCCTCGATGCGTATCGGGTGCGCCGCCAGCGCCAGCGCCAGATCGTTCGCCAAGGTGGTGATTTGCGACAGTTTCACCCCCTCGGCCGGCTTGAACGTGTACTGCGTGACCGTCGGGCCCACGCTGACATCCCCCATCTCAACCTGGATGCCGAAGTTCTCCAGCGTCTTCTGGATTTTTTCTTTCGTCTCTTCAATATTCCCGCTGGTCGGCGGTGAGCCGGTCTGATCCAATAAGGTGAGGGGGAAGGTGAAACCGGACCGCAGCTTTCGCTCCGGCTTAAATATCCGCATCTGCTTCGGCTTGTCGGCGGCGGCCGATCCGCCCGCTGTCGCCGTCACCGACCGCCGGGAAAACTGCACCGACGGTTCGCTCACCCGCACTTCCCCAGCCGACGAATCGCGCATCGCCTCTTTCGCTTTGTCCATGAGTTGCCCGACCGCCCGGCTCCGACGAAAGAGCTGCTGGAGCGTGGTATTGAACAGGAGTAAGACGCCGATGAGAACGACGGCGACGAGCAGAACTACGGTCGCTACCTTCCCCATGACGGACGTTAACGGGTTCCACAGAATCGCGCCGAAGACGCCGCCGCCCAGGCCGGTGTCAATATTCTGCCCGCCCACATTGAGCAAAGACGAAACGGCAAACAACAGCGCGACCCCGCCGAGAATTTTTGGTGCGCGAATCGGCTCGCGATCCGCCCGGACCAGATACAGACCGAGCAACGCGAAAACGATCGGGACGCCCCAACGGCCCCAGCCGAAGAAGAGTCGGAGCCAGCTCCGGACCCCGGCGCCGAACGGACCGGCGAGATTCACCAAGGCGAGGACGGTGAGCGCGGTCAACGCGAAGAGCGTCACCACCAGGACGCCGTGACGAGTCTCCGGACGCAACGGCGGCTCACCCCGAGCCGGCGTGACCGGTGATTCAGACTCGGGCGGTTCGCGCTTTCGTTTCACCATGGTGATTCACGGAAAAAGCACTTGGGACATCGACTGATGCGACGCCAGTGTAGCAAAAATCAGGCCGATGGGAAAGGACTGGTGATGCCATCACCCTACGCCTTGGCTGCCTCGGTCACCGGCGTAACGACCGATTCCATCGCCTCGGTATCGCCGGCGTGAAAGCCAGTGCCGGCCGGGATAAGTTTACCGATGATGACGTTCTCCTTGAGACCACGGAGCGAGTCCATCCGACCGGAGATCGCCGCATCAATGAGCACGCGGGCGGTCTCTTGGAATGAGGCGGCCGAGAGGAAGCTGTCGGTGGACAACGAAGCCTTGGTGATGCCGAGCAGCTGCGGTTCGATGTCCGCCGGCTGGTTCTTCTCTTTCGTCATGCGGAGATTCTCATGCTCGGCATGGAGTCGATCGACGATCTCGCCAGCCAGCAATTCAGTCTCCCCCTCGTCTTTCACGAAGGCGCGGGAGAACATCTGCCGGACAATTACCTCGATATGCTTCTCGTTCAAGGGCTGCCCCTGTGACGAGTAGACGTACTGAATTTCCTTGATGATGTATTTCTGCACGGCCTCCTGCCCCTTTAAGCGGAAGAGTTCGTGCAGGTTCAGGGCCCCTTCAGTGAGTTGGTCGCCCGGGTTCACCAAGTCGCCAGTCTTCACCCACACGGCGAAACCTGGCGGAACGGTGTGCTCACGCTGACCGTCATGTTCATAACTGACGATTGCCGCGTTATCCCTCAGTGTCACCCGGCCTCCGTGACGGACGACGACCGGTTCGCCTGCCAGGTCATACAGCGTCGCGCCCTCTTTCACCAGATGGTTGTCTTTCACTCGCCAGGTGACTTTTCCGCCCCGCTTTTTCTTCGGCTCGTAGCGGTCCTCTTTCACCTCTCGGAAGTTGATGACGATGGCCTTGTGGTCGCCCTGGTCCTTCACATCAACTTGGCCAGCGACGTCGGCGATGATCGCCGGCTTCTTCACCGGCCGGGCTTCAAACAGTTCTTCAACGCGGGGCAACCCTTGAGTGATGTCTTGGCCGGCGACGCCGCCCGTGTGGAATGTCCGCATCGTCAGCTGCGTCCCCGGTTCGCCGATGGACTGCGCCGCGATGATGCCGACGGCCGTGCCCATCTCGACGAGCGTGTTGTAGCCGAGGTCATACCCGTAGCACTGCCGGCAGAGACCGCGCTTGGCGCGGCAGGTCAGGATCGAACGAATGCGAATCTCGTCGGGATCAGCAGCGGCAATCTTTTCTCTCACCGCCTCGGTAACTAATGTCCCCATTTTCACCGCCGCCTTCTTCGTCTTCGGGTCCACGACCTTCTCGGCCAGGACGCGACCATTGACCCGATCGGCCAGCACCAAACCCATCTCCTGGCTCTCCGCCTTCGTCAGCCGGGAGCCGTCCGTATCACCGCAGTCTTCCTCTTGGATGACCATGTCCTGCGCGACATCAATGAGACGGCGGGTGAGGTAGCCGGCATTGGCCGTGCGCAGCGCCGTATCGGAAAGACCCTTGCGCGTGCCGTGCGTGGAAATGAAATACTCCAAGACATCGAACCCCTCCTTGAAACTCCCCTTCACCGGCAGTTCGATCGTTTCGCCGCTCGGGTTCGTCACCAGACCCTTCATACCCATCATCTGGGTAATCTGGGCCCAGGAACCGCGCGCGCCCGATTCGATCATGGCAAAGACGGAGCCGTTGGGATCGAGCGATTTTTTCGAGAGCGCCGTAATCTCGTCCTTGGTCGCTGCCCACACCTCAATGGCTTTCGCCCGGCGCTCGTCATCCGTCAGCAACCCGGCTTCATAGTGGCCCCGGATCTCGTCAATCTTCTGCTCGGCCCGCGCAATGACGTCGGTCTTCCCTGGCGGGTGCGGCAGATCATCCATCCCCCAGGAGATGCCGGAGAGGGTGAGGTATTTGAAGGCCAGCCGTTTCAGGGCATCAAGGACTTCGACCGTGCGCTCCTTCCCCAGGGTTACAAAGCATCGCCCGATGAGCGCGGACAGCGACTTCTTGTCCATCGGCTTATTCACAAACTCGAACTCCGGCGGCAGAATGCGGTTGAAAATGATGCGGCCCGGGCTCGTTTCCAGTATCGTTCCCGTATCCATCATCACCCGGCAGAGCTGCTGGATGCCGGTGGAGCGCGTTTCATACGCCAGGATGGCTTCATCCGGCGAGGCGTATGCTTTCAGTGGCTCGCCTTTCTTCAAGACCACGGCCGTCAGGTAGAAACAGCCGAGCACGATGTCCTGCTGCGGGCTGACCACCGGCGTGCCGACCGCCGGCTTCAAAAGATTCTTGCTGGAGAGCATGAGATTGGCGGCCTCCTCCTTCGCCTTCTCGGTCAGCGGGACGTGGACGGCCATCTGGTCGCCGTCGAAGTCGGCATTGAACGCCGGGCAGACCATCGGGTGAATCTGGATGGCCTTGCCTTCGATCAGGATCGGCTGGAACGCCTGGATGCCGAGGCGGTGGAGGGTCGGGGCGCGGTTTAGGAGCACATGCGCATTCTTCGTCACCTCTTCCAAGATGTCCCAGATCTCGGGGTGGCCGGCCTCGATGTACCGGCCGGCCGAACGGACGTTATGGACGAGCTCCCGGCCAATGAGTTTCGAGATGACGAAGGGACGGAACAATTCCAGCGCCATGCGCTTCGGCAGACCGCACTGGTGGAGTTTCAGATGCGGCCCGATGACGATGACCGATCGGCCCGAGTAATCGACGCGCTTGCCGAGGAGGTTCTGGCGGAACCGGCCTTGCTTGCCTTTCAACATGTCGGCAATGGACTTGAGCATACGCTTCTGCCCGGTGCTGGCGGTCACCGTCTTCCCATGGCGCGCGCCGTTGTCAATGAGCGCGTCAACCGCTTCTTGAAGCATGCGCTTCTCGTTCCGCGTGATGACTTCCGGCGCGTTCAATTCCAGCAAGCGCTTCAGACGGTTGTTCCGGTTGATGACCCGACGGTAGAGATCGTTTAGGTCGGACGTGGCGAAGCGGCCGCCGTCCAACTGCACCATGGGACGGAGATCCGGGGGAATCACCGGGATGGTCGTCAGGATTGTCCACTCCGGCCGGATGCCGTTATTCTTGAGCGACTTCAACAAACGGAGCCGACGGATGAACCGGCGTTTCTTGTTTTCCGGCGCGTCAATGAGCTCGGCGCTCAAGCGCTGGATGTCCTGGTCAAGATCAATCGCTGCCAAGAGTTTGCGAATGGCCTCGGCGCCGATCGACGCCTCAAACACATGACCGTATTTCAACGAGAGGTCGCGATAGACGGCCTCGGAGATGATCTGCAACAACCGCAGCTCCTTCAGCTCCTTCTTCGCCAGCTCAACCGCGTCCTGCAACGTCTTCAGTTGCTCATTCTTCACCAGCGCCTGACTCGTCAATTCGGCCTCGAACTTCGTTTCGGTAGAGGAACGCTCCTTGGCGTTCGTCGTCTCGGCCAACGCTTTGGCGCGCCGCTGTTTCAAATCGTTCACCGCCCGCTGGTACTCGCCCTCGATCTGTTTCTTCTTCCCCTCCGCTTCCTGATCAACCTGCTTCAAGGTCTCCTTCTTCCGGTCCTCGTTGACGTCGGTCACGATGAAGTTGGCGAAGTACAGGACCTTCTCCAGGTCCTGGACCGAGAGGTCAAGCATGAGACCGATCTTCGACGGGACGCCGCGGAGGAACCAGATGTGCGACACGGGCGCGGCCAGATCAATGTGGCCCATGCGCTCGCGGCGGACGACCGAGCGGGTCACCTCAACACCGCACTTATCGCAGACAATGCCCTTGTAGCGAATGAGATCGG
>CAYWEH010000022.1:4278-13937 GCA_964457305.1 uncultured Gammaproteobacteria bacterium | reverse complement strand
TGGTTAGGGGGTACTGGCCTAGGGGGAAAGGGCGAGCCCGAGGCGTAGCCTCGGTGCGACCGAGCCCCTTCCCCCTGGCCAAAGAAAGCGGGGGGTCTGGGGGCCGCCTGAAGCCCCCAGCGCAAGCAGGCCTGGCGTAGCCAGACCAATCCCCTCAGAACGGTAGCTCTAGAAAAAATTTTTAAACCACCCCTTGATCTTCTTGGTCACATCCGGAATCGTCGAGAAATTCCCCAGCCGCAACCCGCCCGAAGGCTCATTCGACGCCCCCCAGAGCGCCAAGCCCACGGCCGTGGTAAACGCCGGATCATTCACGCGGTCAATCGCTGTCGTAATGTTGATGGGGAACCCAACCGCCGCCGGCAGCCGGAACTCACGCTTGGCCAACTCAATAATGCCGGGGAGCTTCGACCCACCACCAGTCAACACCACCCCGGCGGGCAGCAGCGCGGACCGGTCTATTGCTTTGAGCTCTTTGTCCACCATGGCAAATATTTCCTCTAAGCGTGCCTCAATGATTTCGGCCACGTGCTGGCGCGAGACCACGGTGTTCTCGCCGCTCTGAAACGCCTCGAGGTTTATTTCTTCCCGCTTGCCGACGTCGCTGGCAATAGCTGTCCCTTCCTGGAGCTTAATTTTTTCTGCCACGTCAATGGAAGTGCGCAAACCAATAGCAATGTCATTCGTGATGTGCCCGGCGCCGACCGGCAGCACTTTCGCATGGAGCACGTCCCCTTCCTCATACACCACCATGCTTGTGGTCGAACTGCCGATATTCACCAAGCAGGCGCCGAGTTCGCGCTGACGCTTCGTCAGGGTCGCCTCGGCCGCGCCGAGGATGCCGAGCACCAGTTCATCAATATCGACCGAGGTGCGGTACACGCACTTCGTTAAATTCTTGAGTTGCGCGGACAAACCTTGAATAATCTGCGCATCAACTTCCAATCGCGTGCCGGACATGCCGACCGGGTCTTTGATCCCCCGTTGGTTGTCGAGTGTGAACGAGCGCGGGATGACGTGGAGGATTTCGAAGTTCGGCGGCGTGGCGACGGCTTGTGCGGCTTCGACCGCCCGGGCCACGTCGTCCTCGCGGACTTCGCCGTCCGGCCGGGCGACCGCGATGACGCCGTGACTGTCTTGGGAAACGATATGCGTACCAGAAATACCCACGTACGCATGCTCGACCGGGATGCCGGTCATCCGTTCCACCTTCTCGAGTGTCTGGGAAATCGAGCTGACCGCGTCTTCAATCGAAGACACGACACCTTTCGTGATGCCTTCGGACGGATGCTCAGCCGCACCAACGATATGCAACGCTGCGTCATTGGGCTGACGCTGCCCGACAACAACGCGGATGGTGGAGGACCCGAGGTCGAGTCCGGCGAGGAATTCTTCGCGAGCCATACGAAAAGGTGATTGATCCCGGGGTTACGGTTTCGTCCCGAGGAAATACGGTAAGAAAATAATGAGCCCGACAACCGCGGCACCAATCGACGCAATGAGGGCAGCCGCCGCCATGAGATCTTTGACCACGCCAGCGTGGTGGTCGAGACGGGGTTTCAAGAGATCGAGGAGCGATTCCACTATGGTGTTCATCAATTCTATCACGAGCACTGCGACCACGACAAGCACGAGGATGGCGGTTTCCAGTGGCGTGACTGGATAGACTGCGATCAGGAGGAAGACGAACGCAGCGGCCAGCACGTGAAGGCGGAAGTTCTGCTCGCTCCGGAAGACGCGGACCAAGCCCTGGAAGGCGTAGCGGAAGCTGCGGGCGAGCCGACGCGGGCTAAAGAAAGTCATGGTTCAGGCGACAATGGTAGTCAAGAGGCGTTGTTCAAAACGCTCCGTGCGCTGACGCTCCCGAACGGTCACGTGGTCGTAACCGCAGAGGTGGAGCAAACCGTGGAGCAGGAGGTGCGCGGCGTGCTGCCGGAAAGGCCGGCCGTAGCGTTTGGCTTCGGCGCGGACGATTGGCACGCACAGGACGATTTCGCCGACCACCCCAGTAGGGTCGCGGGCTGAACCCAGCGGGAAGGAGAGGACGTTCGTCGGACCGGCTCGGCCACGGTAGCGGGCGTTCAGTTTCGCCCCCGTCGCTCGACCAACGAGCGCGACCGAGAGCGTCTGACCCGACCGCTGGCCGGGCAGCTGACGCCACCCGATGGCCAGGAGCCGGCGCACCCAGTTGGCGGAAACGCCCCAGGGGCGTTCCGCGCTGACCTCAATCGTCATCAGTAGCCACCGGTGGGCGACCCAGAAGTACCGCTGGCGTTCGCGTTCGCCGCGGCATTCGTATTGGCGGCCGTGTTCGTATTGGTCACGGTTCCGGCCGGCACGAGACTGAAGGTATCCACCAAGACGTCGAAGAACACGCCGTAGTTTTTCGCGGTCATCGTGCTCGGCACGCTGTACGTCAACGCGTAGGCTTTGTCGGCCTTGACCAGGGTGACGGTATTCCCGTCCGGGCTCCGGACGCCGTCGAGCCCGTTCACTGTCAGCGTCACGATCGAGCTCTCGGGCGCCGTCGGGTTCAGGGATCTGAACCACTCCTTGGCGGTCCGCTGCTGCGGGTTGTCTTGCACCAGCACCTGGAAGTACTCGCCGGTGGCCGGGTCAGGCGTGATGAGGAGCGTGGTGTTCGTCGTGTCGTTCGCCCGCGCTGACCACTTGGCCG
The DNA here is from genome assembly GCA_964457305.1 of uncultured Gammaproteobacteria bacterium. Taxonomy (GTDB): domain Bacteria; phylum Patescibacteriota; class Patescibacteriia; order SBBC01; family JACPUP01; genus CAYWEH01. The sequence goes on along the minus strand of CAYWEH010000022.1, from coordinate 11,260 downwards.
GGTAATAGACCTTGTAGTTGAAGCTGGGATTCGTGTAGGAGGTGACGAGCTTCGTGTTTGCCGTCAACTTCGCGCCCGCCTGCGTTGGGTCATACCCGAGCGCCACCTCGCCGATGACGGTGCCGTCCGCTTTCACCTGTTTCCCGTCAATGAATCCGTCGCCATCAGTATCTGGCTTGTTCGGATCGGTCCCGAAGATAACCTCTTCCGCGTCGGTCAGGCCATCACCGTCGGAGTCCTTGGACGGCGGCAGCGCGGAGACCGAGACATTCGTGTTCACCACCGCGTTCGTATTCCCATTGGCGTTCGCGTTGAGATTCGCGTTGGCGTTACCGTTCAGATTGCTAGTGCCGTTCACATTCGTATTGACGTTGGTATTCACATTCGCGTTGGCGTTCGCATTGAGGTTGGCATTGACGTTCGCGTTGGCGTTCGCGTTAGCGCGGACATTCGCGTTCGCCGCCGTATTCGTGTTTACCACCGCGTTCTCATTCCCGTTCCCGCGCGACTTCAGCAGCTGCTGGTAGGCGAAGAAACCGCCGGCACCGAGCACGGCGACGACAACGACGACAATCAGGGTCGTCTTCAGGCCTTTGCCAATCCCGCCTTTCGAAGGCTCGGGGGCGAAGAAACGATCCGGCATCGTATGGAGGTCGCTGCTCGTCTGGTCCGGCGATGCGCCGACGACGCCATCAGTCGCTGGCGGCGGGGTCGGCGCCGCGAACGGGTCTGACAAGCCCGGCGGTTTCGGCGGTGGCGGCGTGGGCGGAGTGAACGAAGGGTTTTGGCTTGGTGGGGTATCTTCAAACATAGACGTTGTTCTTACTGTCGTTGTTGTTCGTTAATCGCTGCGTTGATGTTGCGGAGATCGCCCCCGCCGCCGGGGTTGGACCCGCGCTTTACTTCGTCGCCGTCGTTCCCCCCATCGCCGTCCGTGTCTGGGTTCTTCGGGTCGGTTGAATAAATTTTCAATTCCTCGTAATCGAACAGCCCGTCGCCATCGGTGTCAGCCTTCGACGCGTCCGTGCCGAACTGACCTTCTTCCTGGTCAGTCAGCCGGTCGCGGTCTTGGTCTTGGGGGGTCGGAACCTTTGGCTCATCGCCTTTCACTGATGAGGTCGCCTGGTTAGTCGTTTGATTCGTCACCGTGGTTGGTGTCGGGGACCCGTTCCGTCGTGATTGAACGACCAGCCCGATACCGGCAAAGACCAGAAGCGCGGCCACAGCGATCAACGGCCAGCGCCAGCGCTGGAAAAAGGTCGGTTCAAGATTTTCCTGCATTTCGTCGGTCATGGTCCAGAAGTGGTCTTTGAGAAACATCGACAATCCGAGGGATCCGTAGCGGCGTCAGTGCAGAGGTCAACCAGTCCATTGAAGATTGGGGCCGGGTTTGTGCAGGTGTTGCCGCCAGTGCAATTTACATCGGTACGACATTCATCACCCGTTACTGTGCATTTCCCCGGAATGTAACGAAGGTTCGCAGGTCCAGCATACTCGAGATTGGTGCCTAATGTATAGGAGGGGGACGGGTTCGTGCAGGTATTGCCGCCCGTGCACTCCCCGTCGGTGCGGCAAGTCGTGCCGGTCGCGGTGCAGTTCCCCGGCGTGTAGAGATACCCGTAGACATGGGAGTTCGGCGGGCATTTGAACTGGTGGTTCTGCTGGCTCCAGCACGTTTCCGCCTCCGGCTGGAACGGGCCCGCGGCCGTACAGATGGGATCGAAGTTGTTGAGCGGATCAACCGGCAGCCCGGTACCGATGGCATTCCCGAGCGTCGCATTCCACGACGACCATTTGCTTGTGGACAAATGCGGGGTGAACGTGCCGCCCTCAAGTGCCGGCAACACACCGCCCCGAGCCAGGTACCCATTGATCGCCCTCTTCATGGTGGTGATATCGCCCAAACGCTGCGTGTCGCGGGCAATGGCCACGCGGTCTTGGGCGGTCAGCACCGGGTTGATGTTCAATTCCCAGTTCCGGAGCATTTGATCCACGGTGGCCAGCGTCTCGGCACTGGCGCCCTCGGTATAGGACAGGAGGTAGACATTCTGGTCGAGCGTGCCGCCGGTGCAGCTGTTATCCACCTTCTTGACGATGACGTTGTCGCACCAGACCTGCCAGCCCGGCTGGGCAAAGCAGTTGATCTTCAGCATCAAGTTCTTTCCCGTCAAGTTGGAAACGGTGAACGGGCCGATGTGTCGCCAGCCGGAATCCGTCCCGAGGTTACTGCTCACCCCCGGCGCTCCGCCATAGAGGTCGTAGGAGGTGCTGATACCCTCGGCGCAGTCGCTGAAATTCGGCGAGCCGTCCGGATTCGCGCACTGCGTGATGAGGCCGGCGCCGCCGGTCGCTGCGGGGTTGATCTTTTTCACCTTGACCCAGCCTTCAACCCGGTACGTCCGCGGGTCGGTCGTAGCCGTTTCCACGTCCTGGACCATGTACTTCTGGGGACTGGCGCTCGCATCCAGCATGGCGGAAAAGACGCCGGAGGACGGGGCGGCCGTGTCTTGGGTCGGTTGCGCATTACAGCGCCAGCCAGGGGCAGCGCAGTTCACCGGGCTTTCGAGACTGGGGTCATCGAGTGGGACGACGGTGCAGCTCTCGGCGACCGAATTCAAGTTCGTCGATGCGACGTACGTGGTCGTACCAAGCCGGTATGCCGGGTAGCCTTGGACGGTCGTGGACTGGCCACCCGTGGACTCGCCCGGCTGATTTTGTTCGAGCCAGGCCTGGGGCGACAGCCCTTCGCTGTTCCGGAAAATGAGCAGGCCGATGGCGTCACGCGCTTCGCCGCTCGATGATTTGAAAATGAACTCCTTGAGACGGTCGCCGGTGACACCACGGACGAGACCCACATTCATATCCGGCAGGAGCGGGGCGCCGTTTTGACCGCGGCAATACGTCGTGCTGAAATTATAATCTTGGCAGGCGCCGCCGAGGAACGTGGTGACCCCGCCACCACCGCCGCACCCGTAGCCCTGCGTGTCATGGTAGGTGCCGGTGGCCGGGTCAGCCAGGCTCCAGGGGTTATCGCACAGCAGAACGCGGATATCCGCGGCCGCAGCGCGCGAACCGGTCCAGCCGGCTCCACTCGTCGCCGTGACCTGAAGTTGGGTTTGACCGTCCTGCAAGGCAACGGCCGTCTCCGTGTTCGTGACACTCGAGCTGATCGTCACCGGACCGGCCTGCACCAGCGCCCATGACCAGGTCCAGTCGTAAACGCCCGGCACCGGGCTAACCTCCATACCATTCTGGGCGAAGGCATGTGCCGTGAAGCTTTTCGTATTGCCAGGCGCAATCCGTTGGATAAAGGTGTGTTGGGCCGGATCAATCGTCAGGCGATCGAGCTGGCAGACCTCGCTGCCGGTGGTGAACGACCAGGTCAGGGGAACGGCCGCCACACCAGCCCGGCTCTTCACCAGGGCGGTGACTTGCACGTCATAGAGCGTATTCGGAGCCAAGACCGACGGGTACAACCAGAACCCGTTATCATCGGCTTGGTAGGTAACCGGTACGGGGACGCCCGCATTGAGGAGCTTCACCGAGACGTTATTGACCGTTGACGGATTAATCGGGGCACCAGAGAACGTTGCGGAAATCACGATGTTCCGACAGATGTTCACGCCGACCGGCTGGTTCGTACTCACCGTCGGTTTTGGTGCACAACAACCATTAGCACCACAACCCCCAACCGCGCAGTTCGCATCGACGATACACGCATTGCACCCGCCGGGCGGTCCGCCACCGGGGCCGGTACCGTCCACGTCGTACCACACGGGATTCGAGGTCTCGGCACCTTTCTTCACGACCACGTCGCCATCGGCCACGATCGCCGGCACCGTGACATCAATCTGCTGGTTCCCCCAGGTGCCGATGGTCGCATCTTGATTCAACGTGTAGGTGGCTTTGTCAACACCAGCGGTATACGCCTGAAAATTATCCCCGTAGAGCGTGTCGGGTGATCCGCCCAGGCCATGGTTTGGATCCAAACGACAGAGGTGCGGACTCGTCGACGGTCCGGGCAACAGGTCGAAATCGGGCACGGCGGTATCGCCCGTGGTCGGTGCGCTCGGCACCACTGGGACAGTTGGGGTGTTCGTCCGGTCGAGGCTCGCGTCGTCACGGACGAGCGACATCGGTCCGTCGACCGCGAGCGCCGGCACGACGCGGATAACTTCGAAGTTCCGCCAGGTACCGCCCGGACCGCCGCACTGGGCCGGGCCAGGAACGCCACCCTCTTCGTTCGGACTGAAGAGCACCTTGCTCACACCTGCCTGATAATTCCCGAACCAGCAGCCGCGCACGGTCACCCAATCATCCGCGTGTCCGCTCTCGGGCGGGATAAGCCCGGAATCGACTGAATTGATCACCGGGGTGCACCGATGATTCACGCACTCCGAGCTGCAGGCCTGGTTCACCTCGTTCACGCGGCAGTCACTGCTCGCATTGCAAAACGTCGGGTCCGGCGACACCGCGACTATGGCCGTGTCGTTGAAGGTGCCGTACGGCTGGACGGTCTCCGCTTGGATCGTCTCCCCGGGCGTCACCGCCTTGGCCAATGCCTGCTGGCTGGGCGATTCGACGAGCCCACTGACCGGGCTCGGCGCGTGCGTGATGTCCACTCTGGCCGTATCGGTCGAAGTCCAGGCCCACTTATAGGCGTGACCGTCCAACAGCTGACCGCCTGGATTGCAGCTATCAGGGGCTCCGTATGCGAGCGCGTTCATGTCCAGCGTCCAGTTGATGCGCAGCGTGGTCGGTCCGGGCGGCTGCACATCAACCGAGGCCAAACGGCACTCCGTCGGATCATTCTTTGTTTTGAAAACCCAGGCGTAGGAATCATTCCCGGGCGTGGCAATGTCCGTGTCGAAATTGAGACCGCCCGGGAAGAGTTCGCCCCCGGTATCACCCTTAATCCCGCTCGGGCCGCCGAACAGAACGACGCGGTACCACGTATCGCTCGTCAGCGCGTCATGCGCCAAAAGATTAACCGTGTCATTGGGGCCAGGCGGCGGCGATCCGGCGGTAATCGCAAGTTTCGTAGTCGGCGTCGCGCAGTTTTGGTCTGGGCAGCTCCATAATTCGACACTGGCCGCCGGCGCCCCAAACCGCACGGTCGTCGGGTCGAGTGCCTGATCGAACCGGGCACCAATCGCCGCATTCACGCAGGCCGCGTCGCACCCTGGCCAGGTATTCGTCACCCGCGGCTGACCGGGAGCGGGCGGGAAGGTCGTTAGGAGCAAGGGATTGGAAAGACCGGCGGCATTCTCGACCTTCACGAGCTGGGAAACTGAATTATCGAGAATTTTCGCGCCACTAATAAACGTATCACTCCAGCCATTGAACGGCATCTCACCGGTCGGCGAACCGGCAAACCTGACCTTACTCGAGGCTGTCTGGGGCTTAAATCGGATTCCCGCTAAATCCACCAGCGTCCCCCATGGCCCAGAGCTCGGGTTCAGACTCAACAAACAAGGACCCGTCGACGCCGCCGCATCCGTCAATTTAAACCGCAAATTCGGGGGCGCCACAGTGGTCAGCACGCCGAACGGCGCCGGATGTTCCGCCGAAACGCTCATATCATACTCGTTCCAAGGATTCCCCGGCGGTACCGTCGCCGGATCATCGGGCGCGGTCGAGACGATATTGTGGCCAGACCACGCGCCGGCTGGCACGGTCAGCTTCTTCGGACCCATCTTCGCCGCATCGTTTGCGTTCGTCCCTGACCCGAAGTAGTTCCCGATAAAAGTGAAACACTGCCCGACCGGCCCGATCACCGGCTGAATATCGAGAATCTGCGGGGCGTTGGCGCACTGGCCGGGTTGCTTCACATTAAAGTGCCAGTCGATGGCCAGCGGGTCGTTGACCAGTCCGGCCCGCGGGTTATTCGCCAGGTCGCCAAAATTCAACGTATCGGTTTCGGTGAGCAGGTACCGAGAGTTCACGCCAACGTCAAACCGCCGGTCTACGTCCAACAATCCCGCGGGCGGCCGGAACGCGTACACCTTGCAAAAATCATTCGGATTGCCCGATCCATGATAATCGAACTCCGGCGGGACATTGAAGACGCGAGACCCAACCGCAGTACCGAATTCATCTTTCAATAGACCTTCAGAAACATAACCACTGATGGCCGGATTCGGATCAACGGCACAGCTGCCGGTGAGCGAATCGTACATCGAGACGGTGTAGTTGATGGACACGTCGGTATCCGGACAAGAAAACTGATAGTCGTTCGCCGGGTAGACGCTGGCTACGCCGGGCGCAACGTTATTCGTCTCAAACACGATCGTATACGGATCAACTGCTTGCAGATTCTGGCAGAGGTCTTTGAGGTGCTGGACCGTGACTTTATACCAGGTGAACTCCTTCAGCTGGTTCGGTTGCGCGGGGTCGGCGCCCGGCTTCAGCTGGATTTCCAATCCGGTGTTGTCGCCGTTGGGCACGACCGTGAATTTCGCCGGGTCGAGCGGAGTCGGGTCGAGCGCCCCGCCACTGCCATCGTTCGGGTCCGGCGGAGCCGTGTACTCTTCGATGACGACCGTATTATTCCCCCAGGTCCCGGCGGCGACGTTTGTCTGGTCAATGCTGTTCGGATCAATCGCCTCGTCGAGCTGGACCGTGATGATGGGCACGCGGTTGACGTTCCGGTCGGGATGGTAGACAGCCGAGTTCTGGCGGTAGCGGGTGTCTGGATAGGTGGTCGTGATGTCCGGCGGGTCGGTGTCCACGGTCACGCCGGTCTTGAAGATCCAGTCAAAGTAATCCCCTTGGTCGTTGCAGCCGCCGCCATCAATCGGCGTGCCAATGGTGTTCTTACGGCAGAATTCAATCGGCTTATTCGCATTATCGCGAATTTCCTTCGGGATGCTAATCCGGTAAAAGGTATTCGGCTCGAAGAACTCGTGCTTGTGGTAGAAAACGATGGACTTCCCAGCGGCCGGTACCACCCACTCGGCCTGCGTCCCAGTGTAGTTCGGCG
>CAYWEH010000022.1:0-4268 GCA_964457305.1 uncultured Gammaproteobacteria bacterium | reverse complement strand
TGGCGTGCCGCAGCCCGTCGTGATGGAGCGGATCTCGAATGACGTGGTCGGCGATGGTGGCCCGCCCGGGCCGCCTGGACCACCAGTACTGGTGTTCGTCACATTGGCCGCCGTCCCCACGACAAAGACGACGATCGCCCAAGCCATCAAGACGATGATGAGCCCGATGAGCGCACTGGCAATAATCTTCTTCGCCTTGAGGATTTTCTGCTGGTCGCCCTGCGCGGTCATCCAGATGATGCCGCCATAGATGATAAAGGCCACGGCCACCAGAGCGAGGATGCCGAGTACCCATTTTAGTACATTGATCAGGACCGTTTTTAGATCCCGTGACGGCAGGCCAATTGATCCGCCGACGTCCTCGATGCTGAATGGCGTCACCGCCTGCGCCACCTGGTGGACGAGTCCCCAATTCGCCACGACGGCAACGACCAGCACGAGCAGGCCCGCTCCGACGAGGAGTCCGCGGGTACATGCGCCAGTCTGGGTACGCCGCCGCATAGGTTAGGTCTGGTTCTTCGCCAGCTCTTCGGTGATGATCTTTTGGACCAGCTTCCCGTCGGCCTGACCGCGCACCTTCGCCATCATCAAGCCCATGACCCGGCCGAAATCCTTCGCTTCCCGGGCGCCCGACGCCCTGATGATCTCTTGCGCGATGTCGCGGAGTTCGGCTTCCGACAGCTGATCAGGGAGATAGTGCTTCAGCACGGCGAGCTGGGCTTGTTCGGCCTGCGCCAGCTCTGGTCGCCCGCCTTTTTGGAACTGCTCAATCGAGTCCTGGTGGCGTTTCGCATCCTGAATAACGACCTCGAGCACCTCGTTGTCGTCAAAATCCTTCCGCCGGGCAATCTCGGCGTTCTTCACCTGGGCTTTCAAATACCGCAAGACCGCCACAACCTCATGCTGGCCGGTCTTAAAGGCGGTCTTGTAGTCGTTTTCGATGCGTTCTTTCAGGGTCATTCAGCCCTTTCGTTAGCGGCGGCGCGGGCCACGTCGCGGCTCAATTTCCTCAAGTTTCCCTATCTTTCGCAGGTACTCTTTCTTCTCGCGAATGGATTTCCGCCGTAACGCGTCAATCCGGAGCTCACGCTTCGTTTTTGGCGATGTGTAGAACCGGCCCTTCTTGGCTCGTAAGAGCACGCCGCTTTGTTGGACTTTTTTCGTAAAACGTCTGACGAGACTTTCGGAAGATTCCCCCTCCCGCTTTCGTACTTCTACCACTGAAGTTCACCTCCTTAAATAAGGTTGTCACGAATCACTCTTCTCACCCCTCACTTTACCACAAACATCACCTCGTCGCAAGCAGGGAACTTGCCTTGGTGAACCTATAAAGCCTGACCGAGGGGCTTGCCCCCGAGCAGGTGCATGTGGAGATGCTCGACAACCTGCCCGCCATGGGTCCCCGCATTCACGACCAAACGATACCCCTCCGAAGCGACGCCCGTTTGTTCGGCAATGGCGCGGGCCGCGAGCAGCAGCTTCCCAGCCAGGGCCTCGTCGCTTGCCGCCAGCGTCGTGACCGCCGCAATGTGCTTCTTCGGCACGATCAAGACGTGCACCGGCGCCTTCGGATGGATGTCCTTAAGGGCAACCAGGTGCTCGTCCTCATAGACAAACGCCCCCGGCAGCTCCCGGGCGACGATGCGGCAAAAAAGACAATCGGACTGGCGGCTCATGGCGTTTTCCCTGGCTCGGCCGGGGGTGTAATCGCCGGGCCGGGCGCTGACGTGAAGCCGTTCGACCCGACTTTCGACAGTCGCTTCCGAATCTCCGGCAGGATCTTCTGGAAATCAATGACTTCCTGGATGCCGTTCTCCATGTCGCGCAGAAGAATCGTATCATCAATCATCTCCTTTTGCCCGATGATGACCGCAAACTTCACGCCGAGGCGGTTCGCGATCTCGAGCTGCGCCTTGATGCCTTCCTTGCTGAAGGCCTCGGCCGCCCGGAACCCTTCAGCGCGGACATCCTCGAAGAGTTTGAGCGCCCGCTTGCGCGCCGGTTCGCCGAGCTGGGCGATGAAGAGGTCGGCCACCGCCGGACTGGGCGGGACGTACCCCCGTTCTTTCAAGACGTGAATAAGCCGCTCGAGGCCCAGCCCAAACCCGATCGCGGGCGTGGGACGGCCGCCGAGCTGTTCGAGCAAACCGTCATACCGACCGCCGCCCGCGAGCGCCACCTGACTCCCTTCATCGCTATCAGACGACCACACTTCAAAGGTGGTGCGGGTGTAGTAATCCAACCCTCGGACGAGCCGGGGGTTCAACGTATACGGGACTTCGGCGTCGTCGAGGTACTCAAGGACCCGAACAAAGTGTACCTTGCATGGCTCGCAGAGATGGTCAACGATCTGCGGGGCGCCGGCTGACAGCTCGCGGCACTGAGGAACCTTGCAATCGAGGAGACGAAGGGGATTCTTCAGAAAGCGACGCTGGCAGTCCTCGCACAACCGATCCTTGAACGGGGTGTAGTACGACTTCAAGACCCGCTTGTAGTTCGGGCGGCAGACGCCGTCGCCGATGCTGTTCACCTGGAGGGTGGGCGTCAGGCCGAGCGTGGTGGTGAAATGCCAGAGGAGCATGAACAACTCGGCATCAATCACCGGGTGGTCGTCGCCGATCACCTCGACGCCGAACTGGGTATGCTGACGATACCGACCCGCCTGCGGCCGGTCGTACCGGAAGACCGGACCGACGGCATAGAGCTTCACCGGCTGCGGCTGGTTGAGCATGCCGTGCTCGATGTAGGCGCGAGCGATGCCGGCGGTGAACTCCGGCCGGAGCGTGATACTGTCGCCGCCGCGATCGAGGAACGTGTACATCTCTTTCTCAACAATATCCGTTGCGTCGCCGATGGAACGGTGAAAAAGACTGGTCGCTTCCACGATCGGCGAGTCGATTTTCTGCAGCGTGAACGCCGACGCTTCGGCTTCGATGAGTGCGCCAACGGCTCGCCAGTATGGCTGGTCAATCGGCAGGATGTCCTTCATGCCCCGCAACAGTTGCGGCGGCTTCGGTCCGCGCTTCGGCGGCTCCACCGGTACCGGCGGCACTCCCCCGGCTGGATTCGCTGGTCGCTCGGTCATGGGCTGGTCAGTTGGTACTGCGGGCGCTCGAACACGCGAAGCTTATTCAGCGGCCAGGCGCGCACCCAGGTCCGGCCGACGATTTCGTTCCTCTTGATCGGGCCAAAGGAGCGCGAGTCGAGGCTGGCGCGACGGTTATCGCCGAGGATGAAATACTCGTCGGTCTGCAGGGTGAGATTAATGTCGCCGGTCGTCCGCACTGCCGGATCGAGGTACGCGCGCTCATCCAAGACGACCCCGCTCGGGTAGGCCGCGCTCACGATCTGCACCCCGCCGTTGCGGATGATGACGTTCTCGCCGGGCAGGCCGATGACCCGTTTGATGTAGAAATCCGAGTCGCCGCGCGGATTCTTCAAGACGACCACGTCCCCCCGCTGCGGCTGGCGGAAACGATAGGAAATCTCATCAATGATCAGGTACTCGTTGTCGTGGAAGGCTGGCTCCATCGAGGCACCTTTAACGTAAAACGGCTGAATGAGAAAATACCGGACCGGCACGATGATGGCCACAGAAATGAGAACGACTTTGACGATCTCGGACAAAAAAGAGAGGAACGACTTCGAGAACGTCGGGACGACCTGGTCGCGACCCGCGCCTTTGGCCAGGCGCTGTCCGCCGATGGCCGAGCGCGGCTCGTGCAGACTTGGCCGGGGGGTGAGTTCCTCTGGATCGGTTGTCGGCATGGACAGACTTGATGAAGGACGACGGGCGGTGACTGCCCTCAACCACTCGCTTCGCTCGGGTTCAGGGCATGAACCAGTTTCTTTCGACTCGTTCTGACCGCCAACGAGGTTTTCGGTTGGCTGGCCATGAACCGGAGCGAAAGCGACTGGTTCCTGGTGGGCCTGGCACGGACCCGCCGACGCCCTTCGGGCTTTGGCGGGCAGGACTCAACTTTCGAACTCTGGGGTGTTTACCAGCCGTAGCTTTAGCGAAGGCTGGTGGGCGATGGAGGATTCGAACCTCCGACCTTTCGAACCTGCCCGCTGGCCAGCTCTATCATTCGGGCAAATTCCTGGTGGGTCCGAGAGGACTCGAACCTCTGACCTCACGGATGTGAACCGTGCGCTCTAACCAACTGAGCTACGAACCCTGACTGCTTTTCGAAGGACACGGATTATGTTCGCTCGGCAGGCGGGTGTGAATCGAACTCTCTAACCAACTCAGCTAATCGCCCACACAC
>CAYWEH010000021.1:11308-14137 GCA_964457305.1 uncultured Gammaproteobacteria bacterium | reverse complement strand
CATCAACGTATTCCACCACCTGGTTCAAGCCGCCCTTGAAGCCCTTGAACGGTGTGTACTTCTTCTTCACCTTCCCGCTGGTGCCGTAGAGGATCAGCTCGCCGCCCTTTTTCTTGTTTGACACGGCGATGAGCTGGCCGAGCTTGCCGCCGAAGTTGGCCGTGCCGACATTCCAGTTCGCCTTGGCGTCCTTGAGCTTAATCGTTGTCGTGCCGTTGATGACGATCTTGGCGCCCTTCGATCCGCTCGATGAGACCACGACGCTCTGCAGGTTTGTCCCGCCGGGCGAGACAATCGTGTACTCCGAGAAGTGGTCGGTGAGGATCGTGAAGGCATTCGTGCTCGTGTCCTGCGTTGCGTTCGCGTTGTCCTCATACGCGTTCGTCGAATCGTTCTTGAATGCCGTCTTCAAGAGCGACTCGTTGAGCCCGAGGTCGTTCTTCACGTAGTCCTCATCGTACGGCATGGTGATGGTGACGTTCGAGTTGAACGTTGAGATCGTCGTGCCGTTCGCGTCAGTCGCGTTCAGCGTATAGCCGACGCCGACCGGCGACGCGTTCTCGGTGCTCGGCAGGTCGATGGTCGGCGTGGCTGATACGGTCACGTTGCCGCTGGTCGCCAACGCGTTCGCCGGAACCGTGATCTGCGTACCGTCCTCAAGCGAGATGGTCGTCTGCTGGGTGGCATCGAAGGTCTTGGAGACCGGCGACGGAACCTCAAAACTCATCTCCTTCAGTTGGAAGTTCTTGGTCAGGGATTTTTCCGTCGTGACGGTGACGACCTCTTCGGCCGACCGAAACGGCGTCTTACCGTTAAACGAGTCAGCGCCGATGTGCAGCTTACCCTGGGAATACCCGAGCGTGTAGGTTCCGTCCTGCTTACAGGGTGCGCCGCCGTCGCCGCCATCCTCGCTCCAATAGTGGACGAAGCACCGATCAGCGGCCGTACCGTTCGGGAGCGTCACTTTTCCCTTGGCCGTGCCAAAGGCCTGGCGGAACTGGAGCACGACGCTGGCGCTCTTGACTGTCCGCAGGTCCGCGGTCACGGCCTTTGGTGGAATTAAGTTCCCGCTGCTCTTGTCCGGTGGGATATTCGCGCGAACCTCGTAGACGTGTCCCGAGACCACCGACAACGTGAACTTGCCGTCCGGCCCGGCCTGCGTGCCTATGCGGATGACGTTCTGATTGAAGTCAGGGCCCTTATCGAGCTTCGTCTTATCTTCGGCCAAGACGCGAACGCGGTTCGCGGCGGCAACGTACTTGACCCCGCGCCCGAGCACGCTCTGCGCGCCCGGCGGTTTATCACGACCGCCCTTGTCGAACTCCGCACACACTTGCGGATTTTTTCCGCAGTACTGCGTGCACTCCAGCATATTCGTGCAGCCGCCCGGACCCGTTGCGCCCGGCGGGAGCTTGAAATTCTTACACTCGGTGCTGTTCTTAGGGTCCGAACAGTACTTCATCATCTCTTCGGGCGACTTGGCGCCGCCGGGGCCGACGAACTCGCCCTCTTTCGGGCCCTGCTTCCCCTCTTGGCCGCCGGAACGGAAGTCTTTCCGCGCTTCGCCTTCATTGCCGGCATCCACCCAGACGTTGCCGAGCGGGTTGCCGTCAGCACCCAAAATCTGGCCGGTGATGGTGGCGTCGCCGGCGACGACTGTGATGTTCTTTTCCACATCCTGGTTCGCGGCAACGGTGATCGTGTCCGGTGGCGCCGGCTTGTTGATGTAGCCCGCCTTCGGGTTCAGGTGATAGCCGAATTGGTATTCGCCGGCACCGAGGATCATCTTAAAGCTGCAGTCTTCCTTGATTGGTGCATTCGCGAATTTCCCGTTACCCGGGCTGTTCGCGAAGACTCCGCCGAAACGGTCGCCCCCGAACTTGTCGCCGGTCGAGACACACGACGAGAGCGCGAACCCGGACTGCGAGACGAGTTTACCGAAGATGGACGATGTATCGGCAGCCAACGTAAGGTCTTGCGTCACCGTGCCGTTCGGGACGACGGTGACGGTCACCTTGCCGACCGTCGAATACGAGAGGTTCGGCGGGGTGTGGACAGTCAACGTGTACTGCGGCGTCGTGGACGGTACCTTCACGGTGTAGCGACCCGCCTGCGGTTGGCCGGTCGGATCCATCGGACCGTCTGGCATGATCGGCCCGTTGTAATCGAAGAAGTCCGTGGCGCCGACTGGCCGCGCGCCAACGCCGCCGGGGAAGAACAGGCTTTTTCCCGCCGTATCCTTAATCAGCCCGGTGATGGTTGCATCAGCCTTGGTGGCCACCAGCGTAATCCCGGTGATGTTGCACGTCGCCGAGTCGCAGTTGGCCTCAATCGGCTGGCCGCTGTACACGTAGGATGACCCGGGTCCCTGCTGGAGGTTGAGGTGGTACCGGCCCGGATCGACTTTCAACGTGAATGCGCCGCCAGTGGTCGTGGTGGCTTCGGCCGGCATCATCGGCCCCGGTGGAGCTCCGCCTCCCTGTTCCGGACCGCCGAACATCGGGAAGGCGCTGACGCGAGCGCCGACAACCCCAGCGCCGGTCGCGGCATCCGTGACCGTACCGCTGATGCGACCGATTTTCTCCGTCGCGGTGATCGTTCCGATGTTCTTGGTCTCGCCGCTGGCGATATCCACGAAGACTGCGGCGAACGTGTAGGCGCCGACTGCTTCAGGCGGACCGCGGAATTCAATCTTGTATCGCTTGCCGCCGGTCACGGGGATTGAGAAACTCCCATCGGTCGTGCTGGCGCCGCTGAAAGCCGGCGGCGTATCCGGGCCGGCGTTGGCTTCGACCCCGATGCCGCAAGTGGTTGGCGCGCCGGGTGGTG
>CAYWEH010000021.1:4405-11208 GCA_964457305.1 uncultured Gammaproteobacteria bacterium | reverse complement strand
GTGTACCGGTGGGTGGTGGTGTACCGGTGGGTGGTGGTGTACCGGTGGGTGGTGGTGTACCGGTGGGTGGTGGCATCACACTGGACGGGTACATGCAGGCGAAGGTAATCGGGGCGCCCGTAGGCGACACTACCTTCCCGGTAATGGTCGCGTTGACCGCGGCCGTCGCCCGTTGCGGCGCGAATGAAACGCCATTCAAAGAGAGTGAGCCGGCGAGCGTCAGGATGCTCACGACGGCTACGACGATTCTGGCGCGCTTAATCATGGCTTTTTTCATAGTGTCTTCAGTTACTTAATAATTCTTTATGAGTGAAATTCTTGATCCGCCAGACTCCGGAAACGCCATAAAGAAACCGGCCCCAGGAGGTCTGGTCAAAGTGAGAGCGTGTTGAAAATGACTGTTTGTTCCATTTTTTACGAGTCGGTCACTCGCTGCATACAGTTCGACCGTGAATTCAATTATAGCACAACATTTATCCACAGCCAAATCACAAGGACAGCGCACCCCGTTCCGGCACCAGAATTGTTGACCGTGGTGGTATTCCTTGGTACGGTTCTGGTGCTTTTCGCCTATTTTTGAGAGTTTCTATGCCGCATGCGGCTTTCCACCTGACCAAACAACCAACACTGGAAACTGAACAGCCGGAGTACCGGTCTCTGCCCGAGGAGATTACCCCCCTGCTGCAGGCGTTTCGCAAACCGGAGGGCATTGTCGCATCGGAGGGGGTAGCAAAAATCCAGGTCAATGAAGTCGTCAGCGCTTTCGCCAACGTGTACGAAAAAATCCGCAATGCCATCGAGTACCATGAGGATCACCTGTTGCGGAAGAACGCGACCGAGCGGATCGTCAAGCGGCGCCTCTTCTTTAAAGGGACCGAGGATCCCCGGCGCATGGCGCTGCCGCTCATCTCCGAACTCATCCGCGGCGGCTACCTCCCGAACGACGCCATCCCAGAAACGAAAATTGCCGAGGTCACGCAACTCGTCGAGAAACATTTGAAACTTCAAGAGCACGCGCGGGGTCTCCGCCACGGGCAGGAAGCGCACGACCTCCAGAACTGGCTGGTCACCATCATGGCCACGGAAATCGAGCAGTGCTTAGCGCCAGCACACCGCAGCGAAGCGCTCGTCACCTTCGCCTACCATACCATTAAAAAGGATATCATCTGGAAGGACCTGGACGTGCCGGAGCGGGAACGCGACCTGCAAATTTACCTGGCCGTCCACCGCGCGCTCATCCGGTCAGACCAGGCGATGATCCGAACCCACCTCTTCCACCTCTACGCGCCGCACTGGGCGCGGGGGAGCGAAGCGGATCTCGCGAACATGGCGAACCGTCTCCTGACGCTCCGTCAGGCGATCGAAGGACAAGTAACCCATCCCCTCGGCGAACTCTTCCTCCGACAGGTGAAAAAATACTCGACGGTCTTCCTCATCCTGCGCGACGTCATGGAAGAGAGCGAACAAGCGGAGGTATTGTTGACCAACCCGCCGACACTGGAAAAAGCGATCAAGGAACAGGCGAACAAACGCTACAAGAGCGTCCAGGGGAAGATCGGTCGGGCGGTCGTCCGCGCCGTCATCTACATCTTCATCACGAAAATGCTGCTGGCGCTGGCCATCGAATATCCCTATGAACTCTTCGTCGTCCACTCCTTCCTCCCGGTGCCGCTGCTGGTGAACATCCTCTTCCACCCCACGCTCCTCTTCCTCATCGCGGTCTCGGTGCGCATTCCGACGAAGAAGAACACGGAGCGCATTGTGGCCACGCTGAAAGGAATGCTCTACGAGTATCAGAAACGCAACGTCCCGCTTATCCTGCGCCGGCCCCGTCACGGCGTGCTGACCACGGTTTTTCGGGTCATCTACGCCCTGACATTCATCATCACCTTCGGGTTGATCGTCATGGCGCTCCGCCGGATCGGCTTCAATCCAGTCAGCACCATTATCTTCCTCCTCTTTCTCTCGATCATCAGTTTTTTCGGCATCCGCATTCGCCAGCAAACACGGGAACTTGTGGTCTTGAACGCCTCGGAGAACATCTTGACAGCGATCATTGACTTCTTCACCGTGCCCGTCTTGCAAGTCGGCCGCTGGATCTCGATCAAGGCACCGAAGATCAATGTCTTCATCTTCATTCTCGACTTCATTATCGAGACGCCCTTCAAGACCTTGATGGAGGTGACCGAGCAGTGGTTCGCCTACCTGCGGGAGAAGAAGGAGGAAGTGCTTTGACGAGTGAATGGGGCGTAGGGCACAGGGCGTAGAGAGTAGGGCGCGTCGACAGGACTACTCACTACTCGCTACCCGCTCGACTCTTTGCTACACTAAACCCCCATGAACGAAAAACCCTTTGACCTCATTATCGTCGGCGCGTCAGCGGCTGGCGTGGCGGCAGCGATTTACGCCGCCCGGCGCAAACTGAATTTCATCGTCCTGGCCACGGACATCGGCGGCGAAGTGGCGACGTCGGGGGAAATTGAGAATTACCCCGGCTTCGTCCACACGGACGGCGTCGCGCTGGCCGAACGTTTCCAGGAACAGCTTACCTATAATAAAGTAGATATCCGTTGGCCGATGACCGTCTCGTCCGTGAAAAAAGACGGGGCGTTGTTTACGGTCGTCGCCGAAGGCGTCAACGGCCGAGAAACGTTTCAGGCGAAAGCGGTCATCGTCGCCTCTGGCATGCACCCGAAGCATCTCGGCGTCCCGGGCGAAAAAGAGTTCCGCGGCCACGGCATCACCTACTGCACGACGTGCGATGGCCCGCTGTTCAAAGGCAAGAACGTCGTCACCATCGGCGGGGGAAATTCCGCGCTCGAATCCGGGTTGATGCTCTCCGAGCTGGCGTCCCGGGTGACGGTCATCAATAAGAACCCATTCTTCAAAGGTGAGACGGTGCTCATCGACAAACTCAAAGCGAAACCGAATGTCACCATCCTCTATAACGCCAAAACTGTTGCGATCCGGGGCAAGCAACGAACGACGTCGGTCGAGTACCACGATGCCAACGGACAGCGTCAGTCGCTGCCGGCCGATGGCGTTTTCATCCATATCGGCAACCTCCCGAACAGCACGATGGTCGACGTCGAAAAAAACAAAGCCGGGGCGATCGTCATTGATGCCAAGACCCAGACCAGCCAGCCAGGGCTTTTCGCCGCCGGAGACGTGGCCACCGTTCCCTACTGGCAGATTGGCATTGCCGTCGGCACGGGTATCACGGCTGCCCTGTCGGCCATCGAATACATAAATCGCATGAAGGATTGATGAAATAACCTAGGGCGTAGGGCACGGGACGTAGGGCGTAAAGACCAACCGTCTATGCCCTATGCCCTACCACTTACGCCCTTACTCCATGCCCGACCAACCCGAACAACCGAAGGACCGCGATGACCAAACAATTGCCACGATCGTCGTCGACCGCGATCTCTGCATCGGCGCCGGCAGCTGCTCGGCCATCGCGCCGGAGGTCTTTGAACTGGACGGGGAAAATAAAGCGGTCGTGAAAAACCCGAAAGGGGCGGATGACGGAACGATCCGGTTGGCGGCGAAGTCGTGCCCGGTCTTCGCTATTCTCCTGGCGAACCAAGCGGGGAAACAGCTCTACCCCGAGGACGACGCCAGCACCGGCGGCCACGGCGTCTGATCGGCAGTTGCGCACCCGTCCCATTTCCAAGTACACTACCCTGGTAGTTGATAATAATTTGAGGGGAAAATGAAACCGCAAAAAGCAGGCACAAATCTCACCCTTGATGAACTCTTTGCCCGAGCGGTCAAAGAAGGTGCTTCGGATCTCCACCTGGTGGCGAACCTGCCGCCGGTCCTTCGCATTGACGGCGAACTTTCGGAAATCGCAGGGATGCCGACCTTGTCATCCCCCGACATCGAACGACTCATTACCTCGATCCTCAACGAGAACCAACGGAAAGAATTCCTTCAGAAACGCGACCTCGATATGTCCTACGAGGTGCGGTCGCTCTCGCGTTTCCGGGTGAACCTCCACTTTGAACGGGATTCGATGGGCCTGGTTGCCCGCGTTATCTCCCAGGAGATCCCAACCATGGAAGGCCTGATGATGCCGCCGATCGTGTACGATCTCGTGCGGCTGCGCCAGGGACTCATCCTCGTCACGGGGCCGACCGGGTGCGGTAAATCCACCTCGCTCGCCGCCATGATCAACCTGATCAACGCCGAACGCCGGGCGCACATCATCACCTTGGAGGACCCGATCGAATTCATCTACCAGCCAATCAAGTGCATCATCAAACAGCGCCAGTTGGGTTCGGACATGGTGTCCTTCCCCCAGGGGTTGAAACACGTGCTCCGGCAGGACCCGAACGTCATCCTCGTCGGCGAGATGCGTGATTTGGACACCATCGCCTCGACCATCACGCTCGCGGAAACCGGGCATCTCGTCCTGGCCACGCTGCACACCCTGAACGCGGCCCAGACCGTTGACCGCATCATTGACGTCTTTCCGCCCTACCAGCAGCCCCAGGTCCGTCTCCAACTCTCACTCTTCCTCCGCGGCATCATTTCACAGCAACTGGTGCGGGCGGCGGCGGGCGGCCGCATCGCTACCCGCGAGATTCTGATCAACAGCCCGGCGGTCGCCAACCTCATCCGCGAAAATAAGATCGCGCAGATCAAGACCGCAATC
Organism: uncultured Gammaproteobacteria bacterium; assembly: GCA_964457305.1. Classification (GTDB taxonomy): domain Bacteria; phylum Patescibacteriota; class Patescibacteriia; order SBBC01; family JACPUP01; genus CAYWEH01. The sequence continues at coordinate 6,548 of CAYWEH010000021.1, read as the reverse complement.
CAAACCTCGAGCGACGAAGGCATGTTCACCATGGACCAGGACTTGAAACGCCTGTACAACGCGCATGAGATCACGAAGGAAACGGCGCTCGCCCACATGGTGAATCCAGAGATGCTCTCATAGGGAAGGGGGTATGAACGACCGACTGCTCCGAGATCTTCCGCTCTTCGCGACTTTGAACGCCGCCGAACGCAAGGCACTCGGCAATTGCGGTCAGCGACGGATCGTGAAGGAAGGGGAGGAACTCTTCGAACGCGGCACGCTCCGGGACAGTCTTATCGTCGTCCTGAAAGGGCGCATCCGGATTTTTCAGATGTTCAACGGCCGCTACGAAACCCTTGCCCTCCTGGAAACCGGCAGTTTCATCGGCGAACAGGCGCTCATCAACCCGACGCAACTCCACGAGCAAAGCGCCGTGGCCGATATTGCCAGCGAAGTGTGGGGCATTCCGGGTAACGAATTTCTCCGGCTGCAGCGCCAGCAACCGCACCTGGCCGTCAAGGTGCTGTCCGCCGTGCTCAACGTCATTGCGGACCGGCTCACCCATGCGGACACGAAACTCCTCACGCTGTACACGACGGGGAAAATCGCCACGCTGGCCACGGACCTGCAAGAACTGGCGACGCTGGTCCTCCGGATGCTCGTCCGCACGGTGCGCGCCCGGCAAGGCCTCTTCATCGTCTTCAAACCGGCCGAGAACCAGGCGGTCATCCGCGAGGCGCTCGGGTACCGGAAGAACCTGCGCGGCCGCACGATCGCCCTGGAGCGCGATCCTATTTTCGGCCGGCTGTGGCGGAACGATGAACGCATTGTCGTCACCCGCGAGCAGTTCAGCCGCGACAAACACTGGCGAACCATCTACAGCTCACCCGGTTTCCTGACCGTGCCGGTCTCCATCGGTCGCGACGTCATTGGCGCCATCTATGTCGGGGACAAGCGGAACGGCGAGAACTTCAGCGTGAACAATCGGATCCTCCTGGCCATCGTCGCCAATCAGATCGCGGTGGCCATCCAAGACGCCAAGATTGAAGACGAACGGCGGGCGAAGGAAGAGCTGGAACGAGTGTATATTAAACCACTGTAGCGAGAAGAGAGAATATGGAAGCAAGAATCTAGGGAGAGTTCCCCTATCTTCTATCTTCTAACTTCTAACTTCTCAATTCTCAATTCTCACATCGACGTGTACACCCGTTCCTTTGAAGCCAAAACAATTTTGGCCGCGGCGGGAACCGAGTCCACGATCGTGTACAGCCGAGTGTCGCGCGGTCGTATGGCCTTTTCCACTGTGAGCATTTTCCGATGCACAAAGTCATTGAGGCCGCTCCAGAATTTCTTGCCGTAGAGCACCAGCGGCCGGGCCTCGATTTTTTTCGTCTGAATCAACGTCGAAATCGTGAAGAGTTCATCAAGCGTCCCAAAGCCGCCGGGGAAAAAGACGTACGCCTGGGCCGAGGTCGCCAGCATTGTTTTCCGCGTGAAAAAGTAATAGAAACCCATCCCCTTCTTCACATACTTGTTGATCCGCTGTTCGTACGGCAACTGGATGTTCAAGCCGATCGAGGGGGCTTTCGTCTCAAAGGCACCCCGGTTGGCCGCTTCCATGATGCCGGGGCCGCCACCGGTAATGATGGTGAACCCGGCCCGGCCGAGTTGCTTGGCTAAACGGTGCGCGTCCTTATAGTACCGGCTCCCCCGCGCGGTTCTCGCCGATCCGAAAAACGTCACCGGCCGTTTCAGACCGGAGAGAATTTCGATCCCTTCGGTGAACTCCGACATGATGCGAAACATCCGCCAGGTCAGGTCGCTTTTGAAGTCGAACGGTTGGTTGTGCGGCTCGCCGTTGCGAGTACGGGGATGTTTCTTGGTCATTCGAAAACAGTCTTACGGAGTTGACCACGTCAGTGTAGCAGATGTGGGTGAATCATAAAACCCGCCTTTGTCATCTGGTGAGGCGTGCAGGACTCGAACCTGCAACCCGCTGCTTAAGAGGCAGCTGCTCGTTTGGTTAAAGAATCTTCACAGTCCGCCTGAGGCGTGGAGGATTCGAACCTCCAACCCGCTGCTTAAGAGGCAGCTGCTCTACCATTGAGCTAACGCCCCTCAGGCGGACTGTGAAATGTTTATAAAATGTTCAGCTACTTTC
>CAYWEH010000021.1:0-4305 GCA_964457305.1 uncultured Gammaproteobacteria bacterium | reverse complement strand
ACCATTGCCCGGCCTGAAGGCCGGGTCCGGCCCTTGGGCCGGAAGCTAACGCCCCTCAGGCGGACTGTGAAATGTTTATAAAATGTTCAGCTACTTTCCCATGACCATTGCCCGGCCTGAAGGCCGGGTCCGGCCCTTGGGCCGGAAGCTAACGCCCCCGGGACGGGAGGAGTGTATCGCAAGCGTCGCGTTTAATCAAGGACGCTCGGGCGGGGCGGTCCCGCGGGGTAACTCACGGATATCACCAAACGATCGTCATCGCGTCCTGAAACACGAATGGCGATGCCAGTGAGTGAATCAATAAAAGCGCGACCGACGGGCAGACTGCTCCGGTGCGGCTCCGCGGGCGGGGTGGGGTCAAGCAGGAGCGTTTTTCGAAAACCACCGGGGATGTGCAACAGAGCGCCCTGGAACACGTCGCTGAAACCGCCCTGATCCATCCCGGCGTCGAACCCAATCGGCTGCCGGTACTCGATGAAGAGGTCGTTGCCGTCAGGGCGCGGCAGTCGGAGCGCTTTGATCCCCGGCGACGCATCCTCCAAGGGAGTGAGTGAAAAAACGCCGCTCTCGGTCACGGTCACGGCCCGTCGCCGATCGTCGAACCACCCGGCCCGGAGTTTATGGATGGCGTTCCAGTGGCGCAATGGCTGGCCGCGGCCCATCACATCAAAGTAATCGCCGTACTCCGACACCGAGCAGCCGGTCGGCGCGATCGTTACCGACCCACAATTGAGGAAGCCGCTGTGATTCGCCCCGAGCGTGTGCCCGAGTTCGTGCGCAACCACGTGGGATGTGAATGCGGCGCTGTTGACGTAGGCGAAAAGCAGTTCAACCGTCCCGTCCGCGGTCGTCATGACGTCGGGAAACCGTGATCCCAACCCGGACCAGCCGCAGGACCCATACGGCGCGACGAGGACGACCGTTTCAAAACGCTGGAAATCCCATTGCGCATCGATCTGCGGCAGGACGGCGCGCCGAACATCCGCCACCGAACAGGTCGGCGGAATCGCCAACGCTACCCACGGCTGCACCCCGCCCTGGAATCCCAGGTGACCGTATGATTGCTCCCGATAGTACGCATCCACCGACCCAAAAACCGTCTGGCGCACCTGATCTTCGGTCAGCGACGGCGTGACAACCCCTTCAAACGTTGCCAGAATGACCAATGTGCGCACCGAACGGAGCGCCGGCGGTTGGGGACGGCGGACGACCTCGAGACTCGATGCTTCGTGAAATTCGGGTGTCGCCTCAAGGTGCGTGGGTCCGTCCGACCCCGACCGGAAAAGAACGAGCCAGAAGCTGCTTACCACTGCAATCAGCAGCGACAATCGCCAAAACATATCGGTGGCCTCTGTGAGCCACCGAAAACTTACTTGTTAGGAACACCGTATCGCAACGAGAGAGACGCGTCAAGAAAGCAAATCAGCGGCCCCTCCCGGACCGCTGATTGACTACGCGTTTTGGAAACTTATCCGAGCAGCGAGACTGGTACCCCGTTGAAGAGAAGGACCGCATACATGAGCGTGGTCGCTGCGACGCTGGCAACGAAAAACGCGACCGACGTTGACAGGTGTGTCTTGGTCATCACCTGCGTCGGGGAGGGCGGTTCCGGGGGCTTCGGCTGGCCCGGGACTTGTGGCTCATCCATACCTTATTTGTGTTTAATGATTTTGTTTTTCTTACCGTATCCCTAAGTATAGCATGAATTTCAAATTATTTCAAGGGGGTCATGTTTCGCTGACAAAAACCACGAACACAGTTTGTGTCCAAAAAGAAGAGGCCCGCAACACGATGTCGCGGGCCGTCTCCGAGACGATGAAACGGAATCTGGTACTTCCAAACTGTTCTACGACTCGGCGAAGAACTTGCTACCGCCGATCTGGAAGACCTTTCCGTTCGGAATAAACCTCCGTCCTCCGAGGCCGATCCGCTCGTTCCGATGGTCCAACACATCGGTCGGACGAGCCAGGTTGTGAACCATGACGCGATCGCCACCCTCCATGACGGCGACCTCGAACCGCACACGAATCTCAGCCGGATCGATCTGACGGGCACGGCCGCCAGGCACGCCCTCGAAGACTGGCATGGATTTCCTCCTCAACCTTCATGGGTGGAATATTCCCTGGAGACAAGCGCTGAGGATAGCAGACGAATAACCCGCTGTCAACCCCAACTCTTGTCTCTCCTGTTTTCCCGTGGTATGCTGCGCCCGCAACACGAACCGGTGGCTCATCAATTCATTTACATGAACGCGCGCCCGTAGTCCCGATCTGCCGCCGGGGCGGCAATCGGGATCCCGAGTCTCCCGCCTCTGGCGGGGGAGCTCGGGACTCAACGGATAGCCCCGCACCAAGCGCTCCATTCATTCATTCTTTTGCGCCCGTAGCTCAATTGGATAGAGTGTGTGGCTTCGGACCACAAGGTTGGGGGTTCGAATCCCTCCGGGCGCAAAAGAATATGAAGCGGTCGCTTCGGTGCGGGGTCGGACCAAGAGGTTGGGGGTTCGAATCCCTCCGGGCGCATACTCCTTGACAGTCGACAATTGCCGGCGCCAGGAGAGTTTGTAGTTTGTAGTACGTCGTTGGTAGAATAACGACACCCGCACTACCAACGACAAACTACTCACTACTAACTACCCGTTCTATCCTGGGTCTCTGCACCAAACACTGCACCATCCTCATCCTCGTCGCCATGGCGTTGACGATCGGATTGCAACGCGTGCCCGCACCGCTCCATATCCCAGTTGGCGGCTGGGGCTGCGAGGTGCAATGGTTCGGCGCGCCCTTTGGGTACGTCAACGGCAATTCAATTGAAGCCGCGGAGTGTCTGGGCGCGGCCGAGCGTTTTTTGAACTACTTCGTGAACGGATTCCTCAACGTGCTCATCTTTTTCTTCCCGCTCCGGCTGCTCCACGACCGATTCCTCCACAAAACAAAAAACTAGGGTGGGGTTCACTACGCCCTGAACCCTACGCCCTACGCCCTACACCCTTGAGGGCATCCTTGAGATTTTTGCCGGTCCGAAACTTCGCCACCTTCACGGCCGGTACCTGGATGCGTTGTTGCGGGTTGCGCGGATTGACGCCGCCGCGGGCGGATCGCTCGCGAACGAGAAACTGACCAAAACCGGTCAGCGTCACCTCGCCGCCCTGGCGCAGGGCTTCCGTCACTTCGGCTTCAAATCCAGCGAGAATATCTTCTACCTGCTTCTTTTGCAGGTGCAGACGTTCAGCGATCTTCGCGGCGAGTTCAGGACGATTCATGAGTTAGACTGATACGATTTCGGCGAATGGCGTGAGCTTCAAGGCCCGTCCAGTTTTCGGATCAACGTCGAGGATGGCGCCGTTCACTTGCGCTTCCCCCGCCGCTGGAATGATGTGCTTTAGGGGCATGGCCGTCAACTGGTGGTCAAGTACTGATTGCACGTCCGTTCCAATAATCGAATCGTACGCACCGCACATGCCGAGGTCAGTGAGGAACGCCGTCCCTTTGGGGAGAATACGTTGGTCGGCCGTCTGCACGTGGGTATGCGTGCCAACCACGGCGGAGACGCGGCCGTCGGCGTACCAAGCGAGCGCGGCTTTCTCGCTCGTTGCCTCGGCGTGCATATCAATGAGAATCGCCGCGAACTTTTCGCGGGCATGATCATTGAGCAGACGATCGAGCGTCAGCAAGGGATCGTCAATCGTCGGGGTCATAAACACCCGACCCTGGAGATTCAAGACTAACACCCTCGCTTTTCCAACAGTGACCACCACGTCACCGCGGCCCGCCGTAGAAATCGGGTAGTTCGCGGGACGAATAAAATTTGTTTCTGAATCAAGTAACGCCGCCCCATCTTTCGACCAAACATTATTGCCCGAAGTAAAGACATCAATACCGGCCTGACGCATCTCATCAAGCGATCCTTTGGTCACCCCCAGGCCGTGGGCGAGATTCTCGGCGTTGGCGATGACGAGGTCTGGTTTGTGCTTCCGAACCAGTTTCGGCAGCGCCATGGCCACTGCTCGCCGGCCAATCTTCCCAACGATATCACCGAAAAACAAGGTTCGAAAAACCCTTACTTCTATCTTCTTACTCCTTCCCCCTCGCTTACCGGGCATATTCGATAATCCGCTTCTCGCGGATAATCGTCACCTTAATCTCCCCCGGGTATTTCAGGTCCTGCTCGATCTTATTGGCAATGTCGCGGGCAAGTTTGACAGCAGTGAGATCATCGATTTTTTCCGGATTCACGAAGACGCGGATCTCCCGGCCGGCCTGAATCGCGTAGACCTTATCGACACCAGCAAAGCCCTGGGCCAGC
>CAYWEH010000020.1:0-16896 GCA_964457305.1 uncultured Gammaproteobacteria bacterium | reverse complement strand
TGAGACAGATCGCCGAGCGCTGTCGAGAGTTCCCGGAACGTGTACCCACGAACTGCGCGGCGCAGGAGGAATCGCACGATGTTCCCGCGCCAGTAGCGGTCAGAACCTTCGAAGTGTTCACGCTTAGACCCCTTTGGCCGCGTCGCGGCCAGCACCGCGGGGTAGGCTCGGCAGAACCGTTGGAGCGGGCAGACCGAGCAGAGGGGTCGCGGTTTACAGACTAAGGCCCCGAGGTCCATGAGCGCGTGGTGCCAGGTCGCCGCTCCCCCCGGCGGCAGCAGACGGCGATTGGCGATCAGCACACGGCGATCGGCGCGGACCGAAGGGAAAAACCAGCCATGGACAACCCGGCCGAGCACTCGGCGGGCATTGGTGTCGAGGAACGCCTCTTCGGTGAACCCAGCGAAGGTGGCAACGGCCGCAGCGGTGTAGCGGCCGACGCCGGGCAGAGCAGTGAGTTCTTTGATAGTCCGCGGCACACTTCCGCCGTGCTCTCGGATGATCATCCGGGCCGCCCGGTGCAGGCTCACCGCTCGGCGGTTGTAGCCCAGTCCAGACCAGGCGCGAATGACCGCTGACCGCGGCGCCCGGGCCAGTGCCTGGACGGTCGGCCACTGATGTATAAGATATTCATACTTCGGCCGCACGCGATCCACTTGCGTCTGCTGGAGCATGACCTCGGAGACGAGGATGCGGTAGGGATCGCGCGTCCGACGCCACGGCAAATCGCGCCCTCGCCGCTGATACCAATGGAGCAATGCGCGCTGCCAATAGACTGTCCTGGCCACCATCTCTGCAGTCTATCCCATGCCGCCCGGAAACCAAAGCGGGAGCCGCTTGGACTCCCGCGAGGAAAGCTCTTGAAATCGATCTTACCGAGTCCGCACGGTCACGCGACGGTAGGTGAGAAGACCGGCAAGGATAAGAGCAGCGGCCGCCAGGACCATGAGCCCGTCAACGACGCCCGCACCAGTCGCGGCTAAAACCCTCACCGTCGGCTTCGGCGTTGCCGTCGGCGCGATCACGGTCTCGCCAAGCACTTGGGGGACGAGGACGCCAACCGTTGCCGTCGCATTCACTGTATCCGTGTTCGAACCTTTCGCCGTGGCCGTGTTCGTGTACGAGCCGGAGACGGCAGCCAGTCGGACGGTGACCGAATAGCTAACCGTCTTGGTACCGCCGGGAACAATGTCCCCCATTGGGAAGGACATGGATTGCGAACCGTCAACGGTATAGGTGAATCCGTCGGGCAAGGTGTCGGTCAACACTACCCCCAACGCGTTCGCCGTGGCCGTCGCGACATTCGCAACGGTCACCGTGTACTGGAGGACATCCCCCGGTGCGACTGGTCCGGTGGCTGTGGCCGTTTTCGTCAGGGTCAAACTCGGCCGGCCAACGACCACGGGAGCGACCGCTACCGTCGTCGCATCAGTTGCGGTGCCGCTGAACGGGCAGGCCGCCGCCGTGCTGCAACCCAACGTCGCCGTGTTCGTCAAGGTCGTCGTGCCGACGGCCAGCGACGTGGCAATGGCCCCTTTGTAGGTCAGGGTTTTTGTACCGTTTGCCGGAACCGTGAGTCCAGTCCAGGTGACGGTCGAACCCGAGAGCACGCCGCTATCAGAAATGTTGGTGACGTTACTATAGTTTCCAGGCACTGTATCAACAACTTGAACATCGCTCGCGGCCGTGCCGCCGGTGTTGGTAATCGTGACGGTGTAGGTCGTGGTCGCACCGGGCGCCGCTGACGTCAAGCCATCGGTCTTGGTGATGGACAACGCGGCCGGCGTTATCGCCTGTGCGGCGAGCGAAGCGGCGAACGCCGTGCAGGAGAAATTCGTCCGCCCCGAGTACCCGGCCCAGACACTTGCATCTTGCTGATTCACGATGCCGTCACCGTTCAAATCAGCGAGCGGATCATAGGGAACCTCCGGGCCGATGCGGGAGGAGATATACGAGAGGTCGGACGCATCAACATTGCCGTCAGGCGTTGGCTGATTTCCAACAGGCACCCCGCCCGTGATGTCCGGACAGGCCGACACCGCACCGCGCGAAACCACCGGCGTGAAGATGGCCAGTGCGACGACGAAGCCGGCAATGAGATACCATTTCGTACTGTTCATAACTCGTATCTCCTTTGCTTTAGCCAAACGGCCACATCAGACGACAAGGATGGAAAAGCTCTTCTACTATAGACCAACGGGCAACTTTAGAACAAATCGAAAAATCTGTCAAGGACAGTTGGCTATTGCTTGTGTGGTTGTCTTGACGAGGCCTACGGTTTTTTCGGCGTGCCCGCTTTCGGTTTCCGCATCAACCAATACAACAACCAAGCGATCACCACCACCGTCGCGAGTAGTAAAGGATTTGAAACAATGTAGAGCGGCCAGATGACCATGCCGGCAGCGATGTGATAGGCGTTCTGGGATTGGCACTCGGCCCAGGTTTTGCACAATTGCCCAATACCCAGGTCTTCACCGGCCGAATCATACATCACCATCATGCCGACGATAACACCGACTGCCAGGTACAGGAGCGCGCCGATGATGAATGTTTTGTGGACGTATTGCTTCATGATGAAGCGAACAGTACGAGAACGGCCGACGTCAATAATAGTACTTGTGTTGCCAATTGTTTGTCCCGCGTATCTTCTCGGTTTTGGATCCGATCACTGGCTCGGGGATGGACGGGTGATACTGCCGGACGCACGCGGCATCGGTCGGATGTTCCACCACCCAACGATACACTCGTTGCGCCGGATCATGCTCGGTTGCCGGGACGCCGCGCAGGTCGATAACGACGCACCCGTCCTTATCCACCGTTGCAACGGTGGGCGCGGTGGCGGTCACCGGGCTGGCGGAAGCATTACTGTTCGTGTTCCGAGCTGACGACAGAGTCGGCATCGGGGCTTCAGGCTTAAACTCCCAAACGAAAACGATAATGCCAAGAACCACGGTGACGGTGAGAATGATAGGTAATGGTTTCATACGTACCTTCTTTCACCTCTACAGTACTTTCGAGGGGGCGTCCAGGGGAAGTGACCGACGGCCGACAACCGATGTTGCACGCACTGGGTTTTCCTAGAACCTATGGGTGATTGCGGTTATTTGGTTTTCTCATCAACCAATACAGCAACGCTCCGATAAGCACCAGCATCGCCAAGAGCAAGGGATTTGCAATACTATACAAAGGCCAGATGACCATGCCGGCAGCGATGTGATAGGCGTTCTGGGATTGGCACTCGGCCCAGGTTTTGCACAATTGCCCAATACCCAGGTCTTCACCGGCCGAATCATACATCACCATCATGCCGACGATAACGCCGACCGCCGCGTACAGCAGAATGAAGATGATGAGCGTTATGAGAAAATGTTTTGGACATATGAATGAAAAGTCCTTGGCGTGATATGGGATCATACGATCGGACTGGCCGCCAACCACAATCCCCACCCGAGAAAAACAACACAACAACCGAGGAGATATCCTTTTCCAATTTCGGACTGGCGCGATACCAACAGAAATGCGAGTCCAAAAAAAGGAAGAAAGAGCGTCCGGACTCGCCAGCGCCACCAATGGGCTGGTGAATCCGGCACTGCTCCGCTGCTGCCTACTCCCCACCAGCCTGATCCTGAACGGGGTAGACAAGTTTTGGTGGCTGCACGTTACTTATCTGATAAAGATCACGTCCAGCACCGGCGAGGTGGAGAGAAGACAACAGCGGCTTGGCGCCGTTAGCTTTCCGTTGTTTTGGGAGAGAGCAGGATGAGGTTTTCCGCTATAACTTCGGCGGCCGTCTGTTTGCCGGCTTTTCCCATAAACGTCTTATGCGCGAGGCGGCCTTCCACGTAGACTTTATTACCTTTTTTTAAATATTGGGCGGCCACCTCACCGATCCGTCCCCAGGCGGCAATCGGGTGAAAATCCACCGCCTCTTTCTTGGTGCTAGTGGCCTTGTCCGTCCAGACGCGATTCGTCGCAATGGTGAACGCGGTCAAGGAGCTGCCTTTTTCCGCGTTCTTCTGTTCTGGGTCGCGGACCACGTGGCCGATGAGCGTAATGCGATTCAAGTCCATACCTTTTCTTCTCGAACAGCCACCTGCTTGTCGATACTCCCGTCGCCCGTGCAGCGTTGGCGGCGGGAAAATCGTCCGGGCTACGATCCGAGAATGAGATGCCAGGGAAGGAAGAACGAGAGAAAGCCCATGCCGATTGCACCCCAGCCGATGCGGTGCCGTCCCGTGGCGAGGAACAAGAAGCCAACGACAAGGGGGAGGAACGGCGCGACCGTCAGAACGACGAGCGGTACTCGCGGGGCATCCGGCGTACGTTCCAGAAGCGTAAGAACCGCGATTTGGCCGAGCGTCAGGGAAGCACCAGCAGCGTACTGCGCAATCGCAGAGAAGGGGAATTTCATCACTCCGGCGGGTCGCCGCGATGAGAAAGAGGAGGGTGCGGGGAGAGTCATTATCCCATGATGATGTAAGGCCCTACCCAACAAGGAAGCTCAAGAGGAAGGCGATGACGAACGGAGATAAGCAGAGGGCGCCCAAAATGATCTGGCTGCGCTGCTTGCGCACGATGCCGACGATCAGTGCAATGAGGCCGACGACGGCGAGGGCTAGGAAGACGATGAATGGAAGGAGGAGGATTTTCATACGATGGATGGATGGGCCGGTGCGGACGAAGGGTGTCCGCACCGGCGCGTGTGTGAGGAATGAGCTAGCAGCTTGGGCCGCCCGGGTAGGTGTGGCGGTGGTAGGTGCCGCAGTGCCCGATGAGGCCTGAGCAGTTGCGGTGGCCGTTGCAGTACGGCCACCAGGTGAAGTCGCGGACCATGCAGACCGGCCAAGCGCTCCAGCAGTCGCTGCCGTTGAAGTTGACGATGCCCTGGTACCCGGGCTGATTGGGCCGCTGGTTACCCCAGGGCCCGTTGTAGTCCAGGCACGGCAGGTGCGAAGTGACGTCTGGGTCGTCCACTTTGCCATGCTCGTGGCTGCGGCGGGCGAGGTGGCTGGACACCGAGAGCGTGAGCACGAGCGTCACGCGGCCGTCTCGCACCTCGCAAGTCAGCGGTGCGATGGCCGGATTCAGGTCGTACCCCTGGTACTGCACCACGAGGTCGTTGGCAGACGCCGCGAGAAATTCACCATCCTCGCCTACAGACGAGGTCCGTCCCCCGCTCTTTACGGAGAACTCATGCAGATGCTCACGGCGTTCGAAGCCATCGGCGGCCCGGACCCAACCCTTCGCTTCCAGGGCCGCGACGAACTCCGGTGGCAGGCCGCTTACCTCGACGTCGGTGAACTCCATCACCGAGCGGGCATTGAGCGTCCCCGACGAGGACTGCGTGGATCTCGGGGGACCGGCCGTATCGGTGCAGGCGGCGATGACGATGCCGCCGAGCAGCGCGAGGAACAGCCCCTGGAGGATTCGACGCATGCTTTGCCTCCAATCGTACGTGTATGCCGATCGCGAGTCCGGAAACGATCGACGGTGACAAGGTGCTCACCGGACTCGCCGTTGCCACCAAGCGAACGGCGAAACCGCGAATCCCCAGACTTATCCCCGATCAAAGCGACGGCGCCGCTGACGTGCCAGCGCGAGTTTCGAGTCGATTTCACTTGGAAAAGTGCTCGAAGTTTATTTTCTTGCGACGGCGCTATCTTTTGCGACGGCGGTATTTCTATCCATATTGTACTCTCCCCCCAAAGAAAGTCAATACGAAAAAAGGGTGCTCAATTCCCGTTCCCGATAGTCGGATTCCTGATCCTTCCTCGGCGCTCCTACTCCCCTTCTCCCCCGCGAAGGAACTTCCGCCAGGTCGAATCATTCTCCATGAGTTTTTCGATTTCCGTCCGCAACCAATCCGCTTTCGTGAGTTTCGTATTGTTCGTTTTGAACGCCAAATACTGCTCGATCGATTTCGTAATCCGTAAGGTGAATTTGATCCGCGGCACCTCCCGAACCCGGGCCCCCTGGACTGTCCCCAAAAACGCTTCCACCTTCCCCTCAAGATTTTTTGAGAGGTAGGCGGCGACGGTCAGCCAGCGTGGAATCTCTTTCAAGGTCAGGTGCTTGAAAATTTCCGGCACCACACCACGCGCATAGAGGAAGAGGGTCGGCTTCCGGGTCGTAATAGCAAAGGCCACCAAATAGCCGGCTGGTTGATCGGAAATAGTCCCATCAATAACCAGTGCGTCCATCTGGTCCAATAATGGCTGGCCGGTTGCTTCAGCCTGGGCGATGTCCTCGGCCGGGAGATTCACCTCCCGCCGTGCCACATTCGATGAGAGCAGAACACCATTCCGTTTGAGCACCTTGGCGATGACCTCGTAATGATCGAGCAGTTCACGCCGACTCGTTTCTGGACCGTAGAAGTAGATCTTCATAGCGGCACGGAAAAACGGGTTACGTGCTCAAGGGCAATCTCCTGCTGGAGGACCTTTTTCAATGTGCGAATGTCAGCCGTCTGGCCGCGCGCCCACATCACTTTCATCAGGGCGGCCAAGGGGCTCATCTGATCGATAATAATAAACGGGTAGGTTCCCTCACGACGATGCAGACGCGGAGTGTAGACGATGACCGGAATACCGCCCGCATGTGCGTGCTTCAAAACGGCGAGAAACGAGGAGGGAAGGGCCGCCGTCTCGGTGGTCGTCACGAAAACCCCATGCGGTTTGTGGCGCAGCGCGCGCTCCAGGGCTGGCAACCCGGTACCCGGACGATAGTCGATCTCGACGATGTCGGTGTCGACCTTGGGGAAAACTCGAAACGCGCGATTGCCCCGCCGTTGATACGCGATCAGAAATTTCGTGCCGAAATCGATTTTCCCTAGCAGGTTTCCATCAACGGCATCAAAGAGCTGGGGTGGCCGGGACGGAGTCAAAACGAGCGTACTGGCGCGGTAAATGCGACTGCCGAAGACCACACACACCTCCGCCACATCAGAAACGGCGACCTGCAGCGCATTCATCAGATTCATCTTGGCGCCGAGCCCGCGGCGTTGCTGCTGGAAGACCAGGTCACGGAGGACCGACGAGCGCTCCTCCCGAGACGGGATAGGTGAACCGGTCATCACCACCGGCTTCTCGAGCTTCTGCAGCATGAACGCCAGCGCGACCGCAGAGTAGGCGATGGTGTCGAGACTGTGCAGAATGAAAAAACCATCATAGCGCTTGTACTCTCGACTGATGACGGCCGCCAGTTCACTCCACTGGACTGCGCCAATCGCCGCGCCCTCACCGCCGTACACGAACTGCGGGGCGACGTCGGCCACCAGCGCCATCTCCCCCATCGCCGCCATCCAGCGCTCCACGTCTCCGGGTTGGCGTACCGAATCACCAACCCGGTCACGCTCGTCAACCGTCGTGCCGCCGCAGAAGAGGATGAGAATGCGTTTCCGTCGATACGCCATAGATATGCAGCGCCGTCGCCAGTTCAAACGACGGCGCTAATATCATACGCCTAGGGAAATACCGAGTCAACGCGGGCTACCGATGTCGCCAGAAGTCATCTTGGCGGACAAGCAGCTCCCGGGCTCGATCGGGCTCCAACAAGGCGGCGGCCACCGCCTTTTCCATCCGCGCCACCTGTGACCCTTTAATCAAAACAACGTCGCCGCTGCGAAGATTCTGCCGCAACCACTCACCGGCTTTCAAAGAATCCTCTGCGGTCAGCAACGCGTCACCGTCCAGCTGCGCCGCTAAAGCACCTTCGATGTACCCGTGCGCCTGCTGGCCAACGGCAATAAGAAGATTGGCACACTTAGCCGCAACCCGGCCCATTTCCTCATGGCTGGCGCCGGAAGCCGCGCCGAGCTCGGCCATTTCACCGAGCACCGCGATCCGTCGTTTCGCTCTGGGAAAGGCGGCCAGCGTTTCGAGCGCCGCCTGGACGGCGAGTGGCGAGGCGTTGTAACTATCGTCGAGGATGGCCGCGTGGCGCACGCCGGTTAACAATCGCATCCGGCCCGGCAACGGTCGGAGCGTCTCCAGGCGTCGGACAATTGCTGCCGGTTCAATAGCAAATGATCGAGCCACCGCGGCGGCCGCCAACGCGCTCAACAACTGGTAGGGCGCGGCGAACCCGTGCATGGTGACGGAATAGTGCTTCCCCTCCAGCCACAATGAGAAAGATAACGCCGCCGGTTCATTGGTATCGGCGGCATCCAACGTACGCCCGCGCACGACCAGCTTGGGCTTCAGGGCCCGCACCTCGGCCTCGTCGGAGAAACCGAAGGTCGCGACCGTGGCCCCGGTCAGCTCGCGCATGTTCCGCACCAGCGGGTCGTCGCCGTTGAGCACCGCGAACCCGTCATCGGGCAGCGCCTGAATCAACGCGCCTTTTTCCCGGGCGACGTTTTCAATGGTCCCGAAGCGGAGCAAGTGCGTCGCCCCAACCGCGGTCACCACGCCGACGGTGGGCCGGGCGAGTTTCGCCAGCAACGCGATGTCGCGGGGCCGATCAGCCGCGAATTCCAGGACGAGCAACTCGGGGTAGAGCGTCCGGCTGAAGCGAACGCGAAGGCCCTGTCCCAACGATGACCACCACTCACCCAGCCGGTGGGGTACCTGGGGCACACCGAAAATAGCGAGCGGCACGCCGACGTCGGTATTCAAGTTGTGCTCGCTCTTCCAGACGGACGTTTCACCGGCCAGCACATGGAAGATCGCCTCCTTGGTCAACGTCTTACCGACCGATCCGGTGACGGCGATCACGGTCGGACGGTACCGCTGCAGCACCCCCCGGGCCAACCAGGAGAGCAAGCGGACGAAGGGGACGCGGAGGAACCGGCGCATGGCGGAGTCATGGCCCCGCGCGTTCCTTAGTCTCGAGTTTCGATGGTCCGCGACGGGGGAATCTCTAGGTAGTGTACGAGAAATTGCGCCAGTTGTCCAAACAGCGGCGCGGCTGAGCTTTCGGCGAATTGGACATCGCGCGGACGATCAACGCGCACCACCATGACGAACTTCGGGTCGTTCACTGGGGCAAAGCCGGCGAATGTCCCAATGGTTACGTCCGGCTCATAGCCGCGTTTGTCCTTGGCCGGGATCTGCGCCGTCCCGGTCTTGCCGGCGACAAAATAGCCGGGGACGCCGGCGCGCTGCCCATGGCCGTTCTCGACGACGTTGACGAGCATCGCCGATAACGTCGCCGCCGTCCGCTGACTGATCACCTGGCGAATCTGGACCGATGGGGTCACAATCGGCTCACCGTCTTGGCCGATGATGGACTCGACGACGTACGGCTTCATGAGTCGGCCCTGGTTCGCAATGGCGCCGTACGCGGCGGCCAGCTGCAGCGGAGTGACCGTGATTCCCTGGCCGAATGACGCGGTCGCGCCGTAGATATCTTTATTCTTCTCCAAAGACGACACGTCCCCAGCCAATTCACCGGGGAGTTCGATGTCCGTCCGGGCGCCGAAGCCAAACGCCTTCACGTAGTCGGCGAACAGCTGGTTGCCGACCTGCTGCTCGACAAAGATCGCCCCCGTGTTCAGAGATTTCCCCAGCACTTGGGTCATCGATTGGACGCCATAGGCCTTCGCATCCGAATTTTTGATGGTGAACGAACCAATCTTCACTTCGCCGGTATCTTCATAGGTGGTCTCCGGTGTGACCTTGCCCAGGTCCAGCGCCGCGGCCATCGTCATGGGTTTAAAGACAGAGCCCGGTTCGTAGGCATTGTAGATCACGGGGTTGACGAAGACGTTCACGTCCGTCTCATCCCCGTAGGCATTCGGATCGAAGTCGGGCGTACCGCAGAAGGCGAGCACCGCGCCCGTCTTCGGATTGAGGATGACGAGCGAGCCTGAATCCGCGCCGTGTTGCCGCACCCAGGCATCAAGCTTCGTGCACGCTTCGTACTGGACGGTCCGGTCGATGGTGAGAACGATGTCGGCCCCGCGCGTCGCCGGCGTCACCTCCCGCGTGCCGATGGCGATGGCCCGACCCCGGGCATCGCGTTCCGCTACCACCGACCCGGGTGAACCGGCCAATGCTTTTTCAAATGCCTCTTCGATTCCGTACTGTCCTTTCTTCTCATCACCGACGTAGCCGACGAACCCGAGCACATGGCTCCCGATCCGACCCTCGGGATAGTACCGCAGCGACTCGTCTTGAAAAGCGACCCCCCGAAGCCCGAGCGACTCGATGGTGGCCTGCTCCTGGTCGGTCAGGCCATGGGCTAAAGGCTCGTAGATATCGCCGGGCTTGTTCAATCGGGCAAAGATAGTTGACTCATCCAGCGCCAAGTACGGATCGAGCACGCGGGCGACCACCTGGGGGTTTTCGACATCTTTCGGGACAGCGTAGAGCAGGTGGTAGCGCCGGTTGGTCGCCAAGGGGAAAAGTTTGCCCCCGGAAAACTGGTCGCGGACAAAAATCTCGCCCCGCGTCGGCGGCACGGTGCTCGAAATCTGGTGCTGGTCCTCGGCCAGCGCGGCGAAGTACCCGTGCCGAAAGAGCTGAAGGTCAGCCAGCCGGACAACGATGGCGACGGCGAAGACAACGAAAAAACCGGCGAGAACATTCAGGCGATCCGCCCACCAAAGCTCGCGCTGCCGCCGCATAACTTACCGAACGGCCACGTTCTCGTCCGGGGCAGCGACAAACTCCGGGGTCACGACCTCGGTCAGTTCCAGCGCCCGGCCAGCGCGTTCAATATTCGAAAACGACTGCAGGTTCGCTACTTCGATCTCCAACTGCCGCGATTCCTCTTTCAGCTCCGTAATTTGGTTTTCGTAGGATTTCATGGCCAGGCCCGTCGTGGCCGTGTCATTCACCAGCAACAGGTACGCCAGCGCCAGAACCGTGCCAACACCGATAAAGACCAACGCCCAGGTCGGCCGCTGCGCCGTCGCCAGCATTCCTCGGGGGCGGCGGAACGCTTCGGCGGTCAGGGTTCGCTGGAGACGGAGGGCGGTGGAAGGTGATTCGATCATACGCTGGTTCGTTTTTTGATTCCCCGGAGTTTGGCGCTGCGCGAGCGGGGATTATCCTCGATCTCGGCTTGGCTGGGGGTCATGGTTTTTTTTGTCAGGAGAACAATGGATGCCTGATGTCTGCAGACGCAGACCGGAAATTCCGGCGGACAGATGCACCCGTGGGATTCGCGACGGAAGTACTGCTTCACAATCCGGTCTTCGAGCGAGTGGAAGCTAATGACCGCGAGTCGACCACCGGGTTTCAGCAATCGGATTGCCTGCGGGAGGGCTGCGGTCAGGGCTTCGAGCTCACGATTGACCGCGATGCGGAGGGCTTGGAAGGTGCGGGTGGCCGGATGGATCCGGCCAGGAGTCGTTCGGACCGCGTCGAGTACGGCGAGGAGGAGGTGATGCGTCGTGGAAAGTTTTTGTTTTTTCCTTTTACGGACGATCGCCGAAGCGATGCGTCCGGCGTGGGGCTCCTCACCGTACCTGAAGAGGATCGAACGGAGTTGTGCCAGAGACAATCGATTGACAAGGTCCGCGGCCGTCGTCGTGTCGTGGCACTGGTCGAAGCGCATGTCGAGGGGCCCGTTCACTTGGAACGAAAACCCCCGTTGCGCGTCGGCCAGTTCCATGGACGAGAGACCGAGGTCAAATACGATCCCGTCCACTGGCGCGAACCCGTGTTCCTGAGCGATGGGTTCCAGGCGCTCGAACGATCCGTGGATAAGGGTCACCCGTGCGTCCGCGGCAAACTTTTTTTTCGTGGTGGAAAGAGCGGATTGGTCTCGGTCTAGGCCGAGGAGTTTTCCTTTTGGCCCAAGTTTCTCGAGGATGGCCTCGGCGTGGCCACCGGCGCCGACCGTCGCATCAAGGAACGTTTCACCGGGTTGCGGATCGAGGAGAGCGAGCGTTTCCGCCAAGAGGACCGGCGTATGCCGCATGCTCCCCCGCTCCTACACCCCGAGTTCGCCGAGCGCTTCAGCGATGTCGGTCGCGTTCTTCTCGGTGCCGGCTTTGTACTTGGTCCACGCGGCCTTGTCCCAGATTTCAATCCGGTTATAGAGGCCGGCGACAACAGCGCCCCGGTGCAAACCGGCAAAGTCGCGGAGGTACTCGGGCAAATTGACCCTCCCCTGCCCGTCCAGGGCGACATCCATCGCGCCCGCCAGCATCAGCCGGGAAAAGGCGCGGGTATTCGCTTGGGAAATGGGCAGTTTGGCCAAACGATCAGCGAGTTTGAGCCACTCGGCCTTGGTGTAGACGAACAGGCAGTGGTCAATCCCTCGCGTCACGACCCCGCCCGGCACCAGCTCCTTGCGGAATTTTACCGGAATCGCCAGGCGGCCTTTGTCGTCAAGCTGGTGCTGATATTCTCCGATAAACATAGGAAAGCGAGTCGCACGTCAGGCGAAGCGGACGAGAACTGTTTTCCACAGATTCCCTGGGTTATCCCCACTTTTATCCACTCCTCACCCTCTGTCGCCATTTTACCCCACGACATCCCAAATGTCAACACGACAAATATCGAGAAGAAAGGAGGAGGGAGTAAGAAGCAAGAAGATAGGAGTTTAGGAACGACAAAAACTCCAATGTCTTTCCTAACCCCTATCTTCAAGCTTCTATATTCTACTTCCTAATTGTTATGGACGGCGCTCGACCGTACCAAGGCCGCAGCGGCCGGCGTGACCTGGCGCTTCTCGTCAGCTTCGACAGGGGCACCGAATCAGTGTCGTGGGTTGCTCGCACGCCGCGAATTGGCACACGCAGCACTGCGGCGAGCGTATTTGCCACCACGACACCGGCCCGGAGAAAGGAAAAGGTGCCTGGGCCAATCAGCACGGTGATGTGCTTCAGACCTTTGAGCGGTACATGCGTCGTATGAAAAAATCGTTCTACCGTCAAGAGAATAGCCCCGGGTTGGGCGATGACCTGATACCGTCCGGACCGGATACTCTTTCCCCGTAAGACACAACACCACATGTGCCGAGTGCGCGTATCAAGGACAAGATTCATACTAGGTCAGAATCTTCGCCCGGTCGTACACGACGATCTTTTTCCCTTCGAGGATGGTGTAGAGGAAACGGTCGGCAATGTCGAAGCGCAGGTCGAACTCCTTCCGACGTAAGTATGTATAGCGGACCGAGTGATCAAGCTCACGCTGGATAGCCGTCATCATCCGATGGAGCTTACGGCGGTTCAGTGTACCGATAATCAGCAAGTCGGTGAGGGCAGCGTCATCGGAAACGAAGAACCCGGTAAGCGCCACGGCGAAAACGCGGCCGAGGTGATTCAGGCGCCGAAGCAGGTCAAGCTCAACCATGATCTGCGATTTGAACAAGACGCGCTTCAACTCGTGGAAAATAATAGATGCGGGATTCGCTTGATAGTACTTCTTCCGTCCCATCCCCTGTTCGGTCAGGATGCCGAGTTTCGTCAGGTTCTCAAGTTCGCGCCGCACTGCCGTCAGATGCCCATTGATTTTCCGCGTCACCTCGCGGGTGAAATACGCGTTCTCCGGGTGCGAAAAGAAAAACGCGAGCAACCGGGCACGGGTCTTTGAACCAAATAAGTGTTCAAGCATACGGCTCGCTCCCAGTATACGGTCGTCAGACGCAAGGGGCAAGGCAGTCGCGCGCGCTTGCTCCACGACCTCGAAAAGAGTAGAGTAGGGCTGCCTATGGCCTCCTTGAGCATCGCGCTCGACCAGTTCGTCATCAGCGTCCCGGAGCGCAGCCGCAGCACCTGCAACGTCTTCATCGCCCGCGTCGACGACCAGGACCGCGACCGGCTGGGCCGCTTGTTCGTCCTCTCGGAAATCGCGCCAGCCCATCCGCAGAACCAGGACATCATCCACCTCATCCAGGAAACGGTCTCTCGCGCCTACTACGGGACGACGGATCGCGGCGTCGAGAGCGCCTTCGAACAGGCCTTGGCGGAAACGAATTCCCGGCTGCAGGATATTCTCCGCGGCGAACACCACAACTGGTTGCCCGGATTCGCCACCTTCGTCGGCGTCTTGAAAGACAACGTTTTCGTCTACACGCACGTCGGCTCAATCCAGGGATTCCTGATGCGGGGAACGCGGATCATTGATCTGCTCCATGGTGGCGGCGTCGAAGCGGTCGTCAACCCGCTGAAAATCTTTTCCTCGATCGTCTCCGGGCCCGTCGAAGCGAACGACCATGTCGTCATCGCCACGAACAGCCTGCTCGACTACTTCTCCCAAGAGAAGATTCGCCGGACCGTGTCCGCCGCGCCCCCGGCCGAAGCGGCTGCCTACTTTGATTCGCTGCTCCGGGACAATCCGACGCAGGCCGGGTTCGCCGCGCTTATTCTCGAGCTGACTCCCGCCGGACAGCCGGAACCAGCGGCCGAACCGTTGGCCAACGGCCTGGCCCTGCCCGCGCTGGGCCAGAACCGGCCGGGGATGTCAATGGAAAAACTCATTCACCGCGAGCAAACGACCCAAGAACTCCTCGAACCCTCATTCTGGCGTTCCGTCCAGCTCCTTTTCCGCAGCGGATACACGCGCGCCGAGGATACGCTGCGGACCCGGCTACTGCGAAAACCAGCGCGGCGGCGACTGGCGTATCGCCCGGAACAATCGGCGAAACCCCGCTCGCTCCTCATCACAGCGCTGCTCACCCTCTGGCGACTCATCAAGCAGGTGCTCCTGCTCCTCATCATGGTCCTCGTCACCGGAATCAGTGCGCTGCGGCGGTCAATTGCCCGGCCGAAATCTGCCCCAAGTTCCGCGCCACCGATGCGAGAGCGGGTGGCCGGCACGTGGCGGGCAATTCGACGTTTGCCGAGTCGTCAACAACTCGTGCTGGGCAGTGTTGCCGGCCTGGCGCTCATCCTGGTCGTGAGCCTCATTGTCTTCGCCAGTCAGGATGCCAAACGTTTAACCGCAGCGGAGCGCGAACAGATCGTGACCTCAATTCGCGAAAAGACCGATCAGGCCAATATCACGCTCTCCTATGGCGACCTGACCGGCGCGCAGAAAATCATCCGGGACATTGACCAGCTCATCGACCAGTTGCCGAAGAAAAAATCGGCTGACAAAAAACTCGTTGCCGGTCTCCAAAACGCGCTGACCGATGCGCGAGAAAAAACGCAACGTCGCACGCGCCCGACCCTCGCCACCCAGGCAAGTCTGGCTGGTCTCGGCACGGCGGAGCCGGTCCGCGTCGTCCTGACCGCCAAAGCATCATACGTCGTTACGAGCCGCGGGGAAATTGTCAGGACGACTGACGAAGGAGCGCCGAAAGTGATTGGGACGCCGCTTCAAGATCTCGCGATCAGTGACGCCGTCGCGGACGGTGACGGCCTCCTGCTCCTCGCCGGAAACAAGCTCGTCCGCTTCAGCAGCGCCGACGTCAAATACACTACCCCGACCGTCACCCTACCGAGCGAGCCGTTGACCATGACCCTTTTTCAAAACCGCCTCTACCTGGTTGATCGCGCGACCGGACAAGTTCTCCGCTTCCCCCGCGGCACCGGCGGCTTCGGCGAAGGGAAGCCGTGGATCACTGACGGCACGGTTTCGATCGAGGGAGTAATCGGGATCGCCGTGGACGGATCGGTCTATCTCCTGCGCTCGGACGGGACGCTCACCGAACTACTCCAAGGACAAAAGCAACCGTTTGCCCTTGATCCGATTGACCCGCCGCTGACTGCCGTCACCAGGCTCTGGACTGACGCCGCGAGCAAATACCTCTACATCCTTGAACCGAAATCCCAACGCCTCGTTGTCTTCAACAAGAACGGTGAACTGGCCGCCCAGTACCAGGACCAGAGTTTCCAAGATGCCCGGGGGTTCGCCGTGGACGAAAAGGGCAAGAAAGCGTACCTCCTGACGAGCTCATCACTCGAACGGTTCGACCTCACGCTGAAGTAAGGCGAAAAGACCGGATCCAGTCCGGTCTTCGCCGCCGCGTATCGATCGCGAATGAGAAGTTATTTCAGGGCGACCGTGCCACCCGCGTCCTCGAGTTTTTTCTTCAACTCGTCCGCTTCCGCTTTCGTGGCACCTTCCTTGATGACCTTCGGCGCGCCATCAACGAGGTCTTTCGCTTCCTTCAAACCCTTGCCAGTCGCTTCGCGGACGACTTTGATAACCGCGATCTTATTCGCGCCGGCAGCGGTGAGTTCGACGTTGAACGCGGACTTCTCCTCCGCTTCCGCGCCCGCAGCGCCAGCCGCCGGAGCGGCCGCAACGGCTACCGAGGCCGCGGCTGATACGCCAAACTGGTCTTCCAGCACGTGGACGAGTTCCGCCAGATCAACAACCGAGAGTTTCTCGATCTCACTGACCAAAGACTGAAACTTCTCCGGGACTGGTTTCTTCTCTTGTGCTTCGTCTGCCATAGATTATAGGGGTTAGAAGTTAGAAGTTAGAAGTTAGAAGTTAGAATTTAGAAGTTAGGAGTTAGGGTTGGATGGGTTGTTCAGATTTCTTTGATAACACGGTGACCAGGCCGCGGATCGGGCCAGCCAGCACCGAGACAAATCCCCGAAGCGGTGCGGCAATGACTGAAACCAACTGGCCGCGGAGTGCATCTTTGCCCGGCAGTGTCGCAAGACTCATCACCTGCTCTGGCGTCAGGAACGCCGTGCCCAGGAAGCCGCCGCGCAGGGTGAGTGACGGATGCTTCTTCGCATACTCATAGAGCACGCGGGCTGGTGCCATTTCGTCCTCTGACGCAATGGCCAGCTGCACGCCGCCCGGGAACGTCGTTTCGGGAACCTCTGGTAGGTTCGCTTCCTTGAGCGCCTTTTTCAAAAGCGTCCGCTTGGCAACCGTCAGGGTCACACCTTCTTTGCGTAAGAGACTCCGGAGCTCGGTGTTCTCCTTGACCGTGAGCCCGACAAATCCCGAGAACACTACGCCCCTCATACTCTTGAGGACCTTGGCCAGTTGTTCGACGTTCGCTGCTTTTTGCTGACGAGTTTTGGGCATATCGATC
>CAYWEH010000019.1:0-18927 GCA_964457305.1 uncultured Gammaproteobacteria bacterium | reverse complement strand
AGCTGCCGTTCGGAAGCTTGCTGACCGCCGCCATTTTCGTCTCTTTCCTCTTTGGCCAGCAGATCGCGGACTGGTACGTGTCCGGCGGAATGTTCCAGACGTTGGGCCTGGATCGGTTGGCCGATTGGTATTTTGCCCGCCAATACGGACTATGAAGGCGCGCCGTGGTTTTACCCTCATCGAACTCGTTGTCGTGATGGCGATTTTTGGCCTGGCGCTTGGCTTTGTTTTCTATGATTTTCGCGCGGCGGACAGGCGGGCGTCGTTACGCCGGAGCGTCCAGCAGGTGGTCGAGCGTCTGCAGGAGATGCGGACCTGGAGCGTGGCCAACCGGCAGCCGAGCAGTTTGTACTGGTCGGGATCCGGGCCGGTGCCCACGCGGGTGACGACCTACGGAGCCAGGTTCAACGTGGATGACCCAGCTAGCCCCATCATCCAGTATTCCTGGGCGCAGGACACTGCTCCAGGTATTTTTTTGTGGGACCAGTCAGCCCAGATTGAGCCACAACTTCCTTTCACCTCCCAACTGAAACCCTGGGATACGGACATCCGCATCAAGCAGTTCCGTTTTTTTCAGGATACTCCGGCAGGCGTTTTAGGGGCCGTTTGGCGTGAGACGCAAGTCGGTTTTCCCGTGCCGCAGGGCGCACCGCTCGTGAAGTTCGGAGCGAATCAGGACGGAATCGGACTTGGGAAATACGATCTCTTCATTTATTTTGAACACCAGCAATTCCCCGGCCGCTGCTGGGAGTTGATCATCCACTCGGCTGGTGATATTTCCGCCAGGGAGGCCTCATGCTGAGTTATCGGCAGCGTTCTCGTGAACTGCGCGGTCAAGGGCTGCTCGAGGTCATCATCGCTTTTGCGGTGGTTGGCGTTGGCCTGGGCGCGTCGCTGATGCTTTTGTTGAGCAGCGGCATTGAGACCCGGCGGACCGAGCTGCGCTCCATCGCCGCCAACCTGGCGCGCGAAGGCCTTGAAGTGGTCCGGGCGCAGCGCGACGGGAACTGGTTGGCCGGAAACGCTTTTGATTCCGGGCTCTACGGTACAACGGCCGGAACGATAACCTGGGATGGCATTCCGGTTTTCGTCCCAGTGACAAACGCTTGGACGCTTGATTTTGATGCCGATGACCCGGCGGGAGATCTTTTGGGAAATGGCGCCCTCATGTACTCAGTAGCGTCCGCAACGGGAACCACGTACCGTCAACAGCGCGGTGCGGTGCCCGGCGGAACCGCCACCCAGTTCCGGCGGTTTCTGCAAGTCCGGGCCATTTGCGCCAATCCAGCGGGTGCGGAACAGCTGATCGTCGATTCGTCGAGCTGCGCTGTCGGCGACACGAAGGTCGGCGTCGCGGCCACTGCCCGGGTCCGCTGGGATGACCGGGGGAAGACCTTCAATTACGTTCTTGAAGAACGGCTTTACGATTGGCGGATATGATGCTCCGGCGACGTCATCAACTAACCGGTTTCACCCTCCTCGAGGTTCTCCTGGCGCTGGCCGCGTTTGCGATACTCTCGGTCACCGTGATCGCCGTCTTCATGAGTTCGGGCCGCGAGGAACGGCGGGGTGTAGCCCGGCAACGCGAGGTCGGGAGCGCCCAGTTCCTGCTGGAACAGATGGCGCGGGAGGTTCGACTCGGCGTTCCTGATTACGAGTACTATGCGACCAATGGCATCGCCCTGGCAACCGGTGCCACAGCGAATCCCGTTCGCCGATTGGCCATCAAGTTTACCGACGGTACATTTCGTTACTACCGGTGCTGGGCGCATCATCAGTGGCTCGATTCGACCGGTGGTTTTATCGCGGAGAAATGGGATTGGTGCGAAACACCCTACACCGGCCTGCCCACTGGTCATACCTCGGCCATGGCAGATTCAGTGATTATCGCGAGTGATCAGCCTTCGGCGAAATGCATTAATAATGCTCTTCTCGATCCACCGTGCACCGTGGCTGGGCCGCCAATTAATTGGGGTTCAGCATCGTTGGGGAATGCCCTGGTCAGGGAGTTTCAGGTGTACATTACCCCACCGGCCGACCCTTTTCCGTCGACGGCGACTGACCTGCGCCAACCGCTGACGACGGTGGCCTTGACCATTGAAGGGACCGGCAAGACAGAAGAGCAGGTCCGCACCACGTTTCAGACATCAGCCAGTTCACGCACCTATGCCCCGTAAACATCTCACTCCCCGCGGATTTATTTTGCCTCTCTCGCTCTTGATTTTGGCGTCCGTCACGGCGATTACTGCGTCGTTGACGCGCGGGTTGTTTTCCGGCATCAGCGTGGCCCGAGGGACAAGCGGGGCCGTGACCGCGTACTTCGCCGCGGAAACCGGTGTTGAGAAAGCGCTCTACACCGTCAAGACCTTGCGGCTGGCGGCGTCGGGCACGTTCCAAAATGCCATTGATACTCTCAATGCCCCGGCCTTTAGCGGCGTCCTGCCCGCTCCCGGCACGTCGTTCACGGTCAGCGCATCGAAAAACGAGTCTATAAACCTCGGGTTGAAGGAGAATCAGGTTACGACCGTTGACTTGTTCGACCCCGATAATCTTCTGACGGCGGGCGGAGGCGTCGGCTGTCTTGACCTAAACGCCAAGGATGCAAACCCGAGTCCGGTGAATACCACGGTTCCGTGGCTCGAGGTGACCTATGTTCAACTCACCCCCTCCGGCGCTGACATCGGTTTGGATCCGACGACGGCGGTTGAGACGCTCCTCGAGTCTGACCGTCTGAATCCGCTCACCACCCAATTGGCGGTTACGAATCTCCCAAAGCAAATTTCTTCCTTGAGCATGACGAAAAACTATCGCGTACGCTTTAAAGCACTCTACGATGACATTAAACAGCTGACCGTTGTGACCCGGCAGAGCTGCCCGGGGAATAGCGTTGATTTGAAAAGCCGACTCGTCATTAAGGTGGTCGGCGCCTATCCGGCGAACTCCTCCGGCACGCGGCAGGCCATCACTGCGTCAGCGAGCTGGCTCACCCCCTCGTCGCCGTTGTTCGATTACGCGTTATTCAGCGAGGAGGCGATTGAGAAGCGGTGAGGGGAACCCAGCGAGTAGACGAGCGGCCGTTACTCGCTACACGCAACTCTCTACTCCCTACTCCCTACTCCCTCAATTTCAGTACTGACACCGTTGGTCCGTCTTTGCCAAGTGTCACCAGTAAGCCGTGGAAGAAACTCGCGCCAGCGCCACCGAGGATGGTTTGCGTCGGATCGCCGCCACCGCCCGTGACGTACGACTCGACGCCTTCCAGTGTGTAGGGGAGATAGAAATGCACGTGTCCGGTGACAATGAGCCGCGGTTTGAATTCGCGGAGTATCGACCGGAAAGCCTCATTCGTTTTCCGTGAGGTCGGCGTTTCGTCGTCGCCAAAGAATTTCTCCAGCGGCAGGCCGAACGGTCGGTGGTAGAAGAGGAAGACCGGGCGACCTTTGGCGGCAGCCAAATCTTTTTTCAGCCAGGCCAGTTCTTCATCGGGGAAACCGACGGTGCGGTCGGCGTTGTCAAGCAAAACGAAGTGCGCGCCGTCGCGATCAAATGATCGGTAGGGTGCGCCGATCACCCGTCGCCACGTCGCCCGCGACGGATCTGACTTGATATCGTGGCTGCCGATGACATGCTCGACCGGCAGGCCGACCGCCTGCTCAAGCGCGAGCACGTCTTGAAGTTCCGCCGCGGTCCCATGTTCCGTCAGGTCGGCGAGGTTGATTGCGAAACTGGCGCCTTGCGCCTTGGCTTTCTGGAGCAGTTCCTTGTACACTTGTTTTGGACCGTGGTTGTCGCCGACCACGAAAAACCGGGTGGCCGGAATTGCGGCGGGGCGCGTCAGAAGACGCGGTGCGATGAACCAGGCGGCCGCACCGACTACTCCTAGGAAGATGAGCACGACGAAAAAACGACCCATGTCCACACACTCTATCATGAGACCGGTCAGGAGACCAAGCGTCCTATGACCAAAGCGCACGCGGCCGAACGCATCGCCAAGCTCCGCCGGGAGATTGAGCACCATCGGTATGCGTACCACGTCCTCGATCGGTCCGAGATTTCGGATGCGGCGCTCGATTCGTTGAAGCACGAGCTTTTTGAACTCGAGCGCCAGTACCCGGATCTCGTCACCCCGGATTCGCCGACGCAACGGGTGGGCGGCGTCGCCTTAGACACGTTCGAGAAAGTGCGTCACGCCGTCCCGATGTTGAGCCTAGAGGACGCCTTTTCGGATGCGGAGCTTGGGGACTGGGCCGCCCGCCTGCAGAAACTCATGCCGCGGACGACCTTCGATTATTACGCGGAAGTGAAGATTGACGGACTGTCCTTGTCGCTCATCTACGAGAATGGCTTGTTGGTCCGGGGGGCGACGCGGGGCGATGGGACAGTGGGGGAGGACGTGACGAACAATATCAAGACCATCGAGGCGATCCCCTTGCGCCTTGACCTCAAGAAGTTGTCGAAACCGATGCAGGCGACCGCTCGAAAACGCGTGGAGATCCGTGGCGAGGTCTACCTGCGGAAAGACGTGTTTGCGGGACTCAACCGCGTCCAGACCGCGAAGGGCGAGCCGCTCTTCGCCAATCCGCGGAATGCGGCCGCCGGCGCCGTCCGGCAGCTGGATCCAGCCATCGCCGCTTCACGAAAGTTAAACTTCGTGGCCTGGGAGCTGGTGACTGATCTCGGCCAGGCGACGCACGAAGCCGGACACGAGTTGGCCAAGCTTCTCGGAGTCCCGACGAATCCGTTGAACCGGCGCTGCGCGGACCTTTCGGCCGTGGTCGCCTACCATGCGATGATTGGGCGGCAGCGCGAGCGTTTGCCGTATCAACTGGATGGGATTGTCGTGAACGTTAACGAACGCCGCGCCTTTGACCAACTCGGCGTGGTCGGGAAAACGCCGCGCGGGGCCATCGCCTTCAAGTACCCGGCCGAACAGGCAACGTCCGTGGTCGAAGACATCGTCGTGCAGGTCGGCCGGACTGGCGCCCTCACGCCGGTGGCCCATTTGCGTCCGGTGCAAGTTGCCGGAACGACGGTGGCGCGCGCCACGCTCCATAACGAGGACGAAATCAAGCGTCTGGACGTCCGGATCGGGGATACGGTGATTGTCGAAAAGGCCGGCGATATTATCCCGGACGTCGTGCAGGTGCTGCCGAAACTCCGGCCAGCCAAGGCCCGGCCCTTCCAGATGCCGTTGACCTGCCCGGTGTGCCGCCACCGCGTTATCCGACGCGAGGGCGAAGCCATCCACTTCTGCCCAAACCGTTCCTGTCCGGCTCGCCAGCGAGAGAGTCTCTACCACTTCGTTTCCCAAGCCGGGTTCGATATCGTTGGCCTCGGACCGAACATCCTGGACGTCTTGCTTGACGAGGGTTTGGTGCGATCACCGGCCGATCTTTTTATGCTTCGAGACGAACAGCTCGTCGGTTTACCACTCTTCGCGGAAACGAAAGCCAAGAATCTGGTCGCCGCCATTCACGCCCGACGGCGCATCCCGTTCGCCAAATTCCTGGTCGCGCTCGGTATCCGCCATGTGGGCACGGAGACGGCCGTCGCTCTGGCCGGACATTTTGGCACGCTCGAGCGGCTGCTGGCCGCGAGCCAAGACGAGATTGACCGCATCCCCGATATTGGCGGTGTCATGGCGGCGAGTGTCGTCGCCTTCTTGGCCGCGCCAGCCAATCGACGGCTCATTCGCGATCTGCAGAAGCACGGGGTGCGCGTTCTGCCGGCCGAGCGCGTCACCAGCGACCGACTGCACGACCAATCGTTTGTCGTCACCGGAACGTTACGGTCCATGACGCGTGATGAAGCGCACCGCCGCATCCGGGCCGCCGGCGGTTCGGTGGCCGGTTCTGTCTCAGCGAAGACCTCGTACCTCGTCGTCGGTGAAGCGCCGGGTTCGAAACTGGAAAAAGCCCGCCGTCTCGGCGTCTCGATCCTCGACGAGGCCGCCTTTGTCCGGTTGGTCAACCGGACAAAAATTGCTGGGCCCGGGTCCGTGGTGTAGAGTATTCGTATGACTATCTCGGTCGAGACCCTGGCCCATGTGGCGAAGCTCGCGCGGATCGCGTTGACCCCCGACGAGGCGGAACGCTACCGCACCCAGCTTGGTGACGTGTTGCAGGCCATGGAAGAACTGAATGCCGTCGACACGAAGGCGTTGGCTCCGGCCAGTCCCCCGCCGGTGGTGCTCGCCGCCACCCGACCTGACGTGCCGGAAACGCGGCACCATGCGCCGGCCATTGTTGACCAAGCCCCCGACCATACCGGACAGTACGTCCGGGTGAAGGGCGGCATTTTCGCCCCATGACCGCACCGGATCCTCTTTCCCTGACGGTCTCACAAGCCGCTACGGCCCTGCGGCAGCGCCTGTTTTCGCCGTCCCAGCTCGAGGCAGCGTGCCGGGAACGGCTGGCGCAGACCGAAGCAAAAATCCATGCCTATCTGCGTGAGACGCCGGAACTCTCGGTGGCCCCGTCGCTTGACGCGGCGTTTGCGGCCCGGTCAGCGTTGCCGGCGCTGGCCGGTATTCCGGTGGCCATCAAGGACAATCTGACCGTCGCCGGCGTCGAGACGACCGCCGCCTCGAAAATCCTCGCTGGGTATCGGCCGACGCGCGATGCCACGGTGGTCGCGAAGCTGCGCGCTGTCCAAGCGACCATCATGGGAAAAACGAATCTCGACGAATTCGGCATGGGCGCGTCCACGGAGAACTCGGCGTACGGACCGACGAAGAACCCGCTCGACCTCACCCGCGTTCCGGGCGGATCCTCGGGCGGGTCGGCCGCAGCGGTCGCGGCGGGCTCGGCCCTGTACGCGCTCGGCACGGATACCGGCGGTTCCGTCCGGCATCCGGCGGCGTTTTGCGGACTCGTCGGATTGAAACCGACGTACGGCCGCGTTTCTCGCTTCGGGCTCATCGCCCTCACATCATCCACGGACGTGGTCGGGATGTTGACGAAAACCGCGGCCGATGCGGCGATCGTTCTCCGAGCGCTCGCCGGATCGGATCCGCTGGACGCAACCTCACCGCCACTGCCCGTGCCCGAGTATCCGGCCGCCTTGGCGCAGCCGCTGGCCGGGCTGCGCGCCGGCGTGCCGCACGAGTACCTGGCCGAAGGCATCGAACCTGGTGTGCGCGAGGCAGTCGAGCGAGCGATCGAGACGCTCCGGATGATGGGCGTGACCGTTGAATCATGTTCGCTCCCGGCCACGCACCTCGCCCTCTGGTCGTACTACATCATTACGCCCGCGGAAGCGTCCACGAACTTGAGTCGGTACGACGGGATTCGGTACGGTGCGGCGGGCCTGACCGACCCGGCCAGCCCGATGAGCGAACGGTTCGCCGCCACCCGCGGGCAGGGATTCGGGCCGGAGCCCAAGCGGCGGATTCTCTTAGGCACCTTCGCCCTCTCGGCCGGATACTACGACGCGTATTACGACAAGGCGCAGCGGGTTCGCACGTTCATTCGCGACACGTTTTCGGAGGCGCTGCAGCGTTTTGATTTCCTGGTTACGCCGACGACGCCGACCACTGCCTTCGCGCTCGGTGCCAAGCCAGACCCGCTGGCCATGTACCTGTCAGACGTTTTCCTTACCGGGCCGTCCTTGGCTGGATTGCCGGCCCTTTCCGTTCCCTGCGGTTTGCTGGCCGGATTGCCGGTCGGCCTGCAGCTCATCGGCCGGCCATTTGCGGAAGCGACGATTCTGCGCGTCGCCCACCAGTACGAGTCGGCGCGGGGTCCGTTGCCTGTCCGTCCGGTCGTCTGACCCTTGCCCTGACCCCACTTTTTCACTATACTGGCAACGTATGACACCGCCTACCAAAATCTTGATTGTCGAAGATGAACCGATGCTGGCCGATATGTACGCCACGAAATTTTCTATGGAAGGTTTCGCGGTGGAGAAGGGATATGACGGTGTTGAAGCCTTGCGTAAGGCAAGAGCCGTGAAACCGGACATCATCCTCCTCGATATCATCATGCCGAAGCTCGACGGTTTTTCCGTGTTGAAGGAGCTGAAGTCTGATGCGCATTTGCAGAGCGTACCGGTGATCCTCCTGACGAACCTCGGCCAGGACGATGACGTGGAGAAGGGGAAGAAGCTCGGCGCCGATGATTACTTCGTGAAAGCGAACCATAGCCCGCAGGAAATCGTGGAAAAAGTCCGGGCGCTGTTAGCCAAACACCCCTAACGATCGAGTCGTATGGCAAAAACTGCACACCCCCGGGAAGAGCGGACCGCTGTCTTGGTGAAACCAGACGGCGTCAAGCGCGGCTTAACCGGTGAGATTATCCGTCGCATCGAACAGCGCGGATTGAAGATCGTCGCGCTGCAGATGGTCTGGGCAACGAAAGAGCAGATGGACAACCACTACCCCAAAGATGAGGGGTGGCTCACGCGGGTCGGCGGCAAGACAAAGAGCACCTACGACAAGTACGGCTTTGATATGAAGGCCGAGCTCGGGACCGAGGATTTGCTCGAGGTCGGGAAGATGGTGCGTTCTTGGTTACTTGACTTCATGACCTCGGGACCGATCGTGAAAATGGTCGTGCAGGGGATTCACGCCGTCGACATGGTGCGAAAACTGGCTGGGGTCACGTTGCCGTCAATGGCCGAGATGGGGACGGTCCGCGGGGATTATTCTGTGGACTCGCCCGCTGCCGCGAATAAAGACCACCGCGCTGTCCATAATTTGGTGCATGCCTCGGAAACCCCGGAAGAAGCGGCCGACGAACTGGCCCGGTGGTTTGTGGAAAGCGACATTCACGCGTATAAGAGAACAGAAGAAGATTTGATGTTTTAATTTGAACGAGCGTACGATACTATCATACCCAATCTGTTCCATCAACCCCTTGACGATGTCACCGTATCTGACTACAATCCACGGTATCAATCGTATGAAGCTCCAGTCGTTCACCATTATTTCTCGACTGTCGATGGTCCTCCCGGATTTCCGGAGAGGCTCCGCTTCGTAAATCCCTCAATAGAGTAAGCTCTTTACAGGCTCGCCTCTCCCCCAAGGAGAGGTCGAGCGCTTTCTGGGTTCAGAAATCTCACCGCATACGGGGGTCCAGTCCGAGTTTTCGAGACCGGATGTTTCCGCATTGTCATCGGTCTTGCGGCGCAGTATACTGCACCTGCTCTTCGGATCCGAACGCACCATCTATGTTCTACGTTCGCAAGGTAGGGAATCCAGAGTGTGCCGGCCCGTGGGTCGGTGCAGCGGATACCCAGCGGTCTGAGAAACCCAGTCGTGCACGGATCTCGCCTCGGCGCGGTCTGCCGGACGTCTCGGTGGAGACCCCCTTTCTTCTGAAAGGGACTTGATGGGCACGGGACGGGGAGCAACGCTTGTTCAACTTGAATTGTTCGCTGCCGGCCGTTCGTACCGGGTCGCATCGATCAATGCTCCTCGGTCTGAAACGCCCGTCAGCTGCACAGTCGAGCTGACGGTGTCAGGTCGGCCGCTGCCCAGGAAGCGCGCCGTGACCACTGACTTTTGAAAAAAAATAATTTGTCTTCACAGTCCGCAGGCTCGGGGTATGGCGCAGCTGGTAGCGCGCATGCATGGGGTGCATGAGGCCGAGGGTTCGAGTCCCTCTACCCCGAGCCTGCGGATCGCTACATGAGGCCGAGGGTTTCCGGCCTTCAGGCCGGGCGAGTCCCTCTACCCCGATGGCGCAGCGCGTTCAGGGCGCAGCTCCGACGCCTGGCGTAGCCAGGGTCGGAGCCCCGACTCCCGACGCGCATTGCGGTCGGGACGTCGGGGCTGGTAGCGCTTGCCTGGCGGCAGACAGGCGCAGGCATGGAGGTCGAGGCCAGGAACGGACTGAAACTTCTTCAGTCCGTGAGTGCCGAGAAGACGGCGATGCGCGGTTGGGGTGGTTGCGGCGTGTTAGGTTTCTCCGTTGGACAAAAATCGGCCTTCGACAAAGGACGCCGGCTTTTGTGTTTTAGCGACCGAGTCCTTCAGCCAGCACTCGTTCGGTGTCCCAGCGGATGCGGCGCTTCACCTTCGGGGTCTTGAAGTAGTGCCGGAACGTGGACATGGCCTGCCAGAAGTTCGGCCAGGTGAAATCCTTGGGTCCGAGAAGGGTGGTTGTCTCTTTAGGGGTTAAAAGCCGGGCCCCTGTTCCAGCCTGGAGTTCGCCGAAGCGGTCACCGAGGCGTTGGCGGACCGTCGCTACCACGTGCCTCGAGTACCGCAGCCCCCGTCGGATAGCGGCGGGGCGCCAGTCCGGGTTCGGGAGGATGAGGTACACTTGGAGCGCATGTTCGGGATCGGTGCGGCCTTGATGAGCGGCAAGATCTTGGGCCAGGTGCAGGGCGAAACCGAGCCACACCAGCTGTTCGTTCAGCCGGCTTGTTTCGATATTCCGCAGGTGGCCTTGGAGCGTTTTCGCGCAGGCAACCGACGCCGCAGCCGGGTCCATAGGTGTCCCGTGCGCATCCGTTGGGGTGGCGGCATTGGCGATGTTGTCCAGCCAGCGGTACCAATCGGTCCAGCGCGAGGTTTCGCCCACAATGGTGACGACGTTCGGCGCGAAACCGGCTTCGTGGAGCACGCGTTGACTCACCCAGCGATGGAGGAAGGGGATCATGTGACGTTACGGCGTCAGGCTGGGCGGTAGAAGCGTCAATCGCCGCAAGCGCCGGCGGAAGCGCAGCTCGTTGATTCGGTTCGCCGACAGCACGGTTATTCCAGCCACGATGGATTCGGTCGAACCGATAGCGGCCAAAACCCAGCCGTTGTTCATGACGTGGAGTAGCGCACCGAGAATGCCCATCACCGGCGCCAAGGCGGCTCCCAGGATGAGACCGAGCCGAGCCGGATTGGTAAAGTCTTGGATGAAGGCGAGGCGCGTTGCCGACCAGCCTCGGTTCACGATGACTTTGCCTTCGGCCCGCAGACGGACGATGTTCGCGCGATACATGAAGAGTGACTGAATCGCGGTCGTGAGCGAGAGCGCAACGGCCGAAGTGCCGAAGAGAATCCCTCCCCAAATCAGCTGGCCGTGTTCCAAAAGGCCGTGGACAGAAAAGGCTCCCCAGGTGGCGAGCGCAAAGACCGGCACGAGAATCCGAGACCGTTTGAGGAGTTCCCGTCGGGAAAAACCCGAGCCACGGAGCGCCATGATTTCTGCCGACTCACCAAGGAGGTCATCCACGGACGCGGCAAACACTTTACCGATGCCGGCCGCGAATTTTTCGAGCAGGTGAGCGATCGGCCCGACGATGAGCAACGCCTTAATGATAGACTGGGCGATGGCCGTGCGCTCGTGCGCGTTGTCGGCAATGACGCGGAACACGGCGTAATCAATCGCCAGCGGGTACATGAGTTCGGACAGTTCGGTCATGAACTGTTGTTCGGCCGGGGCGATGCCTCGATTTTCTTCGTCAATGAGAACCAGCCGTTTGAAGCGTAAGCGGTCACGAAGTATCGTCTTGACCGCCGCGTCGAGGTCGGCGCCATGCCGCTGTGCTTCAGCGTGGTCGAGGGGCAAAAACTTCGGATGATGTTTGTTTCGCAAGAGCTCCGGCAGCCAGGTGACGATGTAGTTTCCCTGGCTGTGGACCGCGACTGTGTGGACGGCGCGGAGGATATGCTCCGGGGTCCGTAAAACCGTCCGCACGCCGATGGCTTTGCCTTGTTTCAGGATTGCCTCAATGCGCGGGCGGTAGTCAGAATAGCGCGTGAGGAGAAATTGGATTTCCGCCGGCAAAAATTTCGTTGTCTCCAGTTCGCCCGGTTCCGAAACAACATCGACTCGATAGGAACCGATGATTGATGGTACGTTTCGTCGAACGAGTTTTTCGAGCATAGAAGTCCTGGCCGTACCTGGTTACCCTTCGGGCAGCAAGATACCAAAGAACCAGATGACGAAGATGCCGGTCAACAGGAGAAAAGCCTGACTGACGCTCTGGCGAAACTTCGTTTGGTGTTGCATGGAGGGGAGGAGGTCGGCCAAGGCAATGTAGATGAAATTGCCGGCGGCAAAAGCGAGTAATGGAACTTCGATACCCTGGAATCGTTCGGACGCGACGAAAGCGATGATCGCGCCCAGGGGTGAGACCAATGCGCCGAGGATGTTCCAGAGCGCGACGGTGCCTCTCCGCATGCCGGAGTGGATGAGAATGGAAAAGTCCCCGATTTCTTGCGGGATTTCATGGATGAAGACGGCCAGCGCGGTGATGACGCCGAGGTGGGGACTTACCAGAAAGGCCACGGCAATAACCGCCCCGTCGAGAAGATTATGCAAGGCATCCCCAGCGATAATGAGGGGACGCACCGTTCGCCCCAGGAGGTGGCTTGGGTGATGCGTGTCTTCACCGGTATCGTGCGTGTGGCTGTGATGGTGCCAGACGAGGGATTTCTCGATCATGAAGAACACCACGATGCCGAGCAGCATAAACATGAGCGTCTGGTTGGCATCACTGCCTTTTTCGATCGCTTCTGGCAGGAGCTCGAGGAAGGTCGCGCCAATCATGCCGCCGGCGCCGAAGGAGACGAACAGATGGACCCACCGTTTCGTTGACGCCTCACGCCAGAGCAAAAAGAAGCCGCCGGCCAAGCCCAAAACGCTCGTCGCGAATGTCAGGCCGATGATGCTGAAGAAGTCGGTTGTCATAGGGTTAGTGTAAAGCAAAAGGTAAAGAAAGGGGAGTCATCTCCTATACTGTCATGCCCTGCCTCGGTCTGCTATACTGCAGACGCTCCTTTGAGGCGTTTCATCTCGGTTCGCACGCAGTTCGTGCAGGCCTTCACGCGGCGGTTGCCGACGCGGAGGGTCTGCAGATTGATTCCCTGCTTGCGTTTCGTTGCGATATTGGAGTGGCTGCGGGAGTGGCCAGAGAGACCGCTGCGACCGCAAATCGAACACAGTCGTGCCATAGCGCCCGGAGCGTACCACAACCATTCATCGAAAGCAAGTCTATGGGACTCATTGCCACTTTCTTCTCCAACCCCACCTTTGCCCTGTTGAGTTTTTTTGCCCTGGTCGTCTCGATTGGGTTCCACGAGTTCTCCCATGTCTTCGTGGCCTATGTGCTGGGCGATAGCACTGGCAAGGCCGCCGGTCGGCTGACGTTGAATCCCTTGGCGCACTTGTCGCCGCTTGGTACCATAATGATTTTGCTCATCGGTGTCGGCTATGGAAAGCCAGCCCCCTTCAACCCCAGTGCCTTGCGCTACCAGCGTTTTGGCCCGACGTTCGTGGCGCTCGGCGGTCCGCTCTCGAACATCCTGCTCGTCGCGGTGTTCGGTGGGCTGTGGCGTCTCGTGCATGGATCACTTGGCACTGAAAACTTACTGGTGCAGTTTCTTTCCATTGCGGTTTTCTACAACGCCGCACTGGCCGTTTTCAACCTCATCCCCATCGCGCCGCTCGACGGTTCGCATCTGTTGCGAAGCATTCTTGGCGGAAATTCACCATTGGTGCGGACGCTGGAACACTACGGCTGGCAGTTGCTGTTCGGCCTGATCGCCCTTGATCTCATCGTTGGGGTGAGCATCCTCGGAACGTACATCCAGTGGGGGGTGGGGTTGGTCCTGCGACTCTTCGGGCTGGCCTAGGGGAGCAGTGTTGACATCGTTGTCGAGGACTGGTAGAGTAGTGCCTGCACTGTTGTGGATGATGAGTCGAAATTTTTTTTATGCCAACGATTAACCAACTGGTCCGCAAAGGCCGGCAGACAACCATTCGCAAATCCAAGACCCCGGCGCTCGAGACCGTCCTGAACGCGCTGAAGCGAAAACGCACGCAGTTGGCCAAGGGCTCGCCGTTCAAACGCGGCGTCTGCGTCAAAGTGACGACCATGACCCCGAAGAAACCGAATTCGGCATTGCGGAAAATTGCCCGTGTTCGCTTGTCGAATGGACAGGAAGTGACGGCCTACATTCCGGGTATTGGCCATAACCTCCAGGAACACTCGATTGTCTTGATTCGCGGCGGCCGGGTAAAGGATTTGCCGGGCGTCCGCTACCACATCATCCGCGGCGTCTACGATACGCAAGGGGTGGTGGAGCGACGGCGCGGCCGCTCTATTTACGGCGCGAAGCGGCCGGACGAGAAGAAGGAATAGCGTATGCGCTCCAAACCGGCCCCGAAACGAACCATCATTGCCGACACGAAGTACCACTCGTTGCTGGTCGCGAAGTTCATCAACTACGTGATGCGGCGGGGCAAGAAGACCGTGGCCCAGCGCGTGGTCTATGATGCGTTTGAAAAAGTAACGGAGAAGGCAAAGCGCCCCGCTTTGGAAGTCTTTGAGGAAGCGTTGAAGCGGGTGGCGCCAGTCGTCGAAGTGAAATCCCGCCGCGTCGGCGGATCGAACTACCAGATTCCAATTGAGGTCCGCGGCGACCGCCGTCAGTCCTTGGCGTTCCGCTGGCTCATTCTCGCGGCCGACATCAAGCGCGGCCGACCCATGGCGGACAAACTGGCTGATGAAATTCTCCTTGCTTCGCAAGGTCAGGGCGACGCGGTGAAGAAGCGTGAGGACGTCCACCGCATGGCCGAAGCCAACCGCGCCTTTGCGCATTTCGCCTAAGTTTATGCCGTTGATCTACCGCCAGAAAAAACAGGCTCGGAATATTTTGCGAACGGCGCTTCGGCGGGCAGGCCGCGCCTTCGCCCACTTTGCCTAACTCATGAATGCTGTGTTAGCCAGCTTGAATCAACCGCGCCCTTGCCTGCCGGCAGGCAGGTTTGCGCATTTTGCCTAGTATGGGTGAGCACGGAGAGAACGGTCCGCACCATGAACCGGAGCCGTCGGGGCTCGACCCCGAATTTGCTGAAGCTGACGAAGCGCGCAAACACGGTTTTGTATTTCCCGAAAAAGATGTATTAGCAGAGATGGATGAAAAGGCCAAATCGTTGCGGTACAACGATGAACGCGCCGAGGAACTTTCTGGTAAGCAAGAGCTCGTTCGCAAAGCGGGACACATTATCTCCGAGGCGTTTGCCAAACCACCACCGACCGAGGATCAGGTGATTGCCCAAGCGGACGAGAGTCTGGAAAAGCTGTCGACCCGTTCCCCCGAATATATCCCGAACACGCAAGACCTGCCCTATGCATCGATCGTAGCAGCATTCGCTGTTGAAGGAAAAAAGTTTGAGCTGCCCGAAGACGTCGAATGGCTTGAGAAAGAATTTACGCTGGAGTGGCAGCGGGTGACCGGACTCGTCGCCGACGCCGAGGGCACCCTGCGTCGCCCGAATCTTCAGGTCGACAGTCACGACGTTGATCTTCTTAATCGGTGTCGTGAGGAACTGGTTGCCATGCGAGGGCAGCGGCGAAGGCTCAAGGAGTCTTTCCGCAGTGCCGTTGCTGGGAACAAATTGAAACAAGCGCGTTTGATACTCGACAGTGACCTGAAGGGAATCGGCCATCCGGCCGACACCGCCACGGTTCGAACCGCCGCGGAATTGGGGCCCGAAGCGACTTTTTTCATGAAACTCAATTTTTTTCACGCCAACCTCGAGCACCTGCTTCGACGGTATTCACGCTAACGTATGCCCCGAGAGTATTCTTTAGAAAAAACTCGGAATATCGGAATTATTGCCCATATTGACGCTGGCAAGACCACCGTTTCCGAACGCATCCTTTTTTACACGGGCAAAAAGCACAAAATCGGCGAAGTCCACGAGGGCGCGGCCGAAATGGACTGGATGGAACAGGAGAAGGAGCGCGGGATTACGATTACCGCGGCGGCCACCACCTGTTTTTGGAAGGACACGCGCATCAACATCATTGATACGCCAGGCCACATTGATTTTACCGTTGAGGTGCAGCGGTCACTGCGTGTCCTCGATGGCGCGGTGGTCGTCTTCGATGGCGTCGCCGGTGTCGAGCCGCAGTCCGAGACGGTCTGGCACCAAGCCGAGAAGTTCGGCGTGCCGCGCATTTGCTTCATCAACAAGATGGACCGTATCGGTGCGGATTTCTACTTCGACTTGAAGTCTATCCACGACCGGTTGACGACGAACGCGCACCCAGTCCAGTTGCCGATCGGTGCCGCTGAGACGTTTACCGGCATCATCGATCTGTTCACGCGCCAGGCCATTATCTACAAAGATGAAATGGGTAAAGAGTGGGACGAAACCGAGGTGCCCGCCGACCTGAAAGAGAAAGTCGAGCAGTA
This sequence comes from uncultured Gammaproteobacteria bacterium, assembly GCA_964457305.1. GTDB lineage: Bacteria > Patescibacteriota > Patescibacteriia > SBBC01 > JACPUP01 > CAYWEH01. The sequence continues at coordinate 2,780 of CAYWEH010000019.1, read as the reverse complement.
CCGTCACGCGCTCATTGAAGCGATTGCCGAGCAGGATGATACGATGCTCCACTCTTACCTGGAAGGGAAGGAACCGGAGATCGCCGACCTGAAGCGCGTCCTGCGGAAAGCCGTGCTGGCGAACGCGCTGGTGCCAGTATTCGTCGGTTCAGCCCTGAAGAACAAGGGCGTCCAGTTCCTGCTGGACGGGGTCGTTGATTACCTTCCGAATCCGCTCGACATCCCGCCGGTGCAGGGCAAGAACCCGAAGACGGGTGAAGCGCTCGCACGGAAGGCCGATGACAGCGAGCCGCTGGCCGCGCTTGCCTTCAAGGTCGCCGCCGATCCTTTTGTTGGGAAGTTGACCTTCATTCGCCTCTACTCGGGAACGCTGTCCGCCGGTTCGTACGTGCTGAATACCTCCAAGGGGGAGAAAGAACGGGTGAGCCGGATCGTCCGGTTGCACGCCAATCACCGCGAAGACGTCACCGAGATCTTTGCCGGAGAAATCGCGGCGGCGGTTGGGTTAAAATTGACGACGACGGGCAACACCCTCTGCGATCCGAACCACCCGATCGTCCTCGAATCGATTACCTTTCCCGATCCGGTCATTTCCGTGGCCATTGAACCCAAGACGAAGGCGGATCAGGAGAAAATGGGCATGGCCCTGCAGCGTTTGGCTGAAGAGGATCCGACGTTCCGCATCAAGTCCGACGAAGAAACCGCCCAAACCATCATCTCCGGCATGGGGGAGCTGCACTTGGATATCATCGTGGATCGCATGAAGCGCGAGTTCAACGTGGAAGCGAACGTCGGCAAGCCGCAGGTCGCGTACAAGGAAACAGTGACGCTGACGGCCGAAGCGGAAGGGAAGTACATCAAGCAGTCCGGCGGTCGTGGGCAGTATGGTCACTGTTACGTTAAGGTCGCACCGCGCGAACGCGGTCAGGGTTTCGAGTTTGTGGACGCGGTCAAGGGCGGTGTCATCCCGCAGGAGTACCTTCCGGCCATCCAGAAGGGAATCCGCGAAGCCCTCGATAACGGTGTCGTTGCTGGGTACCCGATTGTTGACGTCGAAGCGACGGTCTTCGATGGTTCATACCACGAAGTTGACTCTTCCGAAGCGGCGTTCAAAATCGCCGGTTCCCTGGCGTTCCAAGCTGCGGCGAAGCGTGCGAAGCCGATTCTCCTGGAACCGATCATGAACATTGAAGTGGTCTGCCCGGAGGACTACATGGGTGATGTCATCGGTGACTTAAACAGCAAGCGCGCCCGGATCGACGAACTCAAAGATCGCGCGCAATCGAAAGTCATTGACGCCCACGTGCCGCTAGCCGAGATGTTCGGCTACGCCACGAATCTCCGTTCCATGACCCAAGGCCGCGGGAGTTATACCATGGAGTTCTCCCACTACGATCCGGTTCCGGCAAGCGTGACGGCGGCTCTCATCGGGGAGAAGGGGGACGCGAAGTCACGCGTGTAGCTTTTTTGGCCAAGGATAGCAAAAAAATTTCACAAAAACCCGTTCGAAGGGTCAGGACTTGCCAAAGGAAAGCGTGGCTGCTATACTCACGACTGCATTTGAGAAGGTTTTAAGCACCGCACGCTTGTTTGTGCCTTTCAGAAAAGCCCAGGCAGCGCCGGTAAGGAAAACAAGGAGAAGCACGCATGGCAACATTTGAACGCAAGAAACCGCACGTCAACGTTGGTACGATTGGTCACGTTGACCACGGCAAAACGACGCTCACCGCCGCCATTTTGAAAACGCTTGCCGAAAGCGGCCACGTCGCCCAGTCCAAGGGCGTCGATGATATTGATAATGCACCGGAAGAGAAGGCGCGTGGCATCACCATTCAAACTGCGCACGTCGAGTACGAGTCTGACGCCCGGCACTACGCCCACATCGACTGCCCGGGCCACGCGGACTACGTGAAGAACATGATTACCGGCGCTGCCCAGATGGACGGCGCTATTCTTGTCGTGTCCGCCGCGGACGGCCCCATGCCCCAGACTCGCGAGCACATTCTCTTGGCTCGTCAGGTCGGCGTGCCGCACATCGTCGTCTTTCTCAATAAAGTTGATATGGTGGATGACAAAGAACTCATCGACCTCGTCGAAGTTGAGATCCGCGACGTACTGAAGAAGTACGAGTACCCGGGCGACACCACCCCGATCATCAAGGGATCGGCATTGAAGGCGCTCGAAGGCGATGAGACGAACAAGAAAGCCATCCTCGAACTCATCAAGACGCTCGACGAGTACATCCCCGAACCGAAGCGCGACACGGACAAGCCGTTCCTCATGCCGGGGGAAGACATTGTCTCGATTGAGGGTCGCGGTACGGTCGTCACTGGTCGTATTGAACGCGGGACGATCAAACTGAACGAGGAGGTAGAGATTGTCGGTTTGCGACCAACCAGCAAAACGGTGGTCACCGGCATTGAGATGTTCAACAAGCAGTTGGATCAAGGCCAGGCCGGCGACAACGCGGGCTTGCTCCTCCGCGGCACGAAGAAAGAGGAGGTGGAGCGCGGACAAGTTTTGGCCAAAGCCGGTACGATTACCCCGCACACCGAGTTCGATTGTGAAGTGCTCGTCCTGACGAAAGAGGAAGGCGGCCGCCATACGCCGTTCTTCAAGGGGTACAAGCCGCAGTTCTACATCCGCACGACGGACGTGACCGGCGAAGTGGAACTTCCGGCCGGGACCGAAATGGTCATGCCCGGCGACACGGTCAGCTTGAAAGTGAAACTCATCTCGCCCGTCGCGCTTGAAGAAAAGCAGCGCTTCGCCATTCGCGA
>CAYWEH010000018.1:2884-19349 GCA_964457305.1 uncultured Gammaproteobacteria bacterium | reverse complement strand
AGAGCCGAGCGGCGACCGCGATTGGGGCACCGCGAAGACCGTGATACACTGGTGGTGCTATGTCAACGAAGCTTTGGTGGGCTCTTGCTCTGGGCGCAACCATCGTGGTTGTCAGCTGGATCATGTCCTGGCGGCTTAATGTACTGCCGGTGCAAAATTGGGACGAGGCGATCCACGGCCAGGTCAGCCGCGAAATGGTTCAGTCGGGCGATTGGCTGGACTTATCGTACCGCGGCGGCGACTACTTCCGGAAACCGCCGCTGTCGTTTTGGCTCCGGAGCATTACCTTCAGTGTCTTCGGTGAAAACGCTTGGACTTTGCGCGGCTGGTCGGCGCTGGCGGGGCTTGCGACGACCGCACTGCTCGCGCTCTGGGCCTGGCAGACCCTGCCTGCCGACAGGCAGGGTTGGAAAAATCGCTGGCTGGCGCTGCTGACCGCGGTCGTTTTCGCCACCGGGCCGTTTGTCTTTTTCCATGCCTTCCGGACCGGGGAATCCGACGGCCTGCTCGTCTTCTTCATTACCCTTGCGCTCTACGCCGGGTGGCGAGCGAAGTCCCGAGGACGATGGCTCTGGCTGTTCGGCATCGCCACTGGTTTGAGCGTCATGACCAAATCCGCGGGCGGGCTTTTGCCAATCCCCATCATCCTTCTCGACGCGCTCCTCACTCGAACGTGGCCATACAAATGGCGCGACGTGTTCATTGCCGCCGGGCTGTTCCTGGTCGTGGCACTTCCCTGGCACCTCATCGAGTCCCTGCGTTTCGGCAGCCAATTCTGGAAAGACTACATTGGTCTGCACGTGTTTGAACGGGCGACCGAACAAATTCATAACCAAAGCGTGGGCACATTTTGGTACGTTTCCGTCTTCTTCAAACGATTTTTCCCGTGGTCCGCGTTCTTCCCCTTCGCATTCATCTGGGCTGGCTGGCAGTGGTGGCGCGACCGTCGTTCGTCCTTAGCCCTGCCGCTCGCATGGTTCACGGTCGTGTTTATCTTCTTTACGATCGTCCGGACAAAATTCGACTGGTATCTCCTCCCGTTGTACCCGGCCGCGGCACTTATTGTTACCCCATGGCTGGCCACGATGGTGCAGCGGCCGAAACAACTGACTGTTTCCGCTCATGTGGTGAGTTTTACCTTGTTCCTACTGTTGCTCCCAAGCGTCATCCACCCGGCGAGCGCGATCCGCTGGCTTTACCCCTTCACCCTATTATCTTCCCCGATGCTTCCCTACCTTCTCCTGAACGCCAGTGCCATTGCCGTCTTCGTGATTTGCCTATCGCGATCCCGCCCCCGCTGGCTCTCGCCGGCTATCGGCGGGTACGCGCTGGGAAAAATGCTCCTGCTCGCGATCGGCATCAGCCTGCTCACCATCCGCGCGGAACGACTCTCTTCATCACCATTGCCATCAGTCGTGACAGCGGTCGAAGCGGCAGAACCGCAGCGGCTCTTCGTCACCGGCGTGGACCTCTACCGCTACCCAGCCGCCGAGTGGTACTTCCGTGGGGCACGGTGGTTCTTGAGTGGAAGGGAAGTCCGACCGACGCTCATTGACCTCTCGCGGCAGCCATCGCCGACCGCATTCACACCCCAGGATGTCATTGTTGTACGCGATCCAGCCGTACCGCCGACCGGAAATTGGCTACTACGGAAACGCGTCGATGACTTCCACATTTTCCAAGGACAATGAAACGGCGTCGTTTACTCTTTGTCATCCTGTTGCTGATAAGTTTGCCGCTGTTCGCTGTTGGCCTGCCGTTCCTTGTACCCGATGGATTAAACCGCTTCAATGACGAGAAACAACTCTTCGCTCGGTTCGCTCTCCAAGATGCACGGTCATTCGTCGGCGGTTCGCTGGAAGGTTTCATCGCTTTGAACTGGAAAGTCGTGTCCGTCCGAGAAGTTGATCAACGCGACCCAAACTGGATACGTGAGGAGTCCTGTCCTGGGATTGCCTTGAACCGAGCGGACGAGACACTAACCCCGATGCAGAAAAATTACCTCGCTCGCGTCCGCGGCTACACCTTTTTCGGATTGCCCTACACCGCCGTCGACGTGTACTGCCGCGGGGGCATTCGCGTTAATCCTCTTTCCCCATAACCGCAAACTCTGCTATCCTCGGGATATATGATGGACGATGGACCCATGTTCGTCGGACGCAGCAAAGGCCTGGGCGGGCTGATGCTCATTCTCATCGGCTTCCTGTGGTGGATGGAGAACTACCGTCACTGGATGCGGCTGACGCGGTGGTTCATCCCGCTGCTGGTCATTCTGCTCGGCATCAAACTCGTTGCTCAGTCAACCTGGTTCGTCCGCGAGCGGAAACCCGGGCCGAACCGCTTCCTGCGGCACTAGAACATCCAAGTAAAAAACGACCTCTATTCCTTATTATTCTCATGTTCGCCCGAACATGAGAATCGTTTTTAGGAGTGCACGAAGCCGGAGGGGAGTATTGCCCAACGAATAGTACATATAGCGCTGGCGCTGCTCGTGCTCGACGATCGCAGCGGCGGAGAGTAGGCGCAGGTGTCGCGACGTCGCCTTGTACGAAAAATGCAGAGATTCCGCGATCTCCACCACGCAGGCTGTCTGATGACGCCGTAAATACAATACAATCGCCAGGCGACGCCGGTTCGCCAGGGCCTTCAGGATTCGTTCAACGGTACTCATACGCTCCTTGAGCAGCCATCGAACATATCCAATGTCATTCTAACATTCGGCCGAACGTTGGCAAGCGGAAGGGTGGTGTCAGGCGCGGAAAAACCGAAGCACGCGGCGGTAGACGGTTGGACGCGTTAGGATCGTTCGAGACAAATGGCCGCCGCGTTTGTAGACGATGCTCTGGCAACCAAGCTGCTTAATGAATTTCCGCACGGCCGGCCAGGTGACGACGCGGTCATCTTTCGCGTGGATGATGAGGATTTTTTTCGGATCGAGTTCGCCGATGTGCGCGACCGGACTGTAGAATTTCCCAGCCATGAGCTTGCGCCAGTCAGCCGTAGCAAACCGATACCCCTGTCCAAACCCGGGCCCCAGCCAGCGGCCGAGCTTCTCCATCGGTTCGTCCGGCATTGGAACGGTCCAATCGACGATGGGCGACAGCGCCACGACTTTGGTCACACGCGGATCGCGGGATGCTAGAAGCGCGGCCGGTCCACCGAAACTCCCACCAATAATGTAGAGGTGGTCTGGCTTCACCCGGTAGCGTTTGTTATTCCAAAAATCCGTGAACCCGCGCGGCAATTCATCAATGATGTCGAGAATGTCCTGCGTCGGTTCACGTCGCAGGAACCGCCCGTCACTCTCCCACGTCCCGCGATACCGCGGCAAAAACACCCAGTACCCTTTCTTCGCGAAGAACGGGAGCAGTTCTCTGTTTTTCGGCACGCCGGGCATTCCAGACGCAATAATCAGTACCTTCCGACTCGGCCGTGTCGACGGCAAAAATTCCGCAACGATTTCTTTCTTGAAACGCGTGCGCAATGTTGTCATAGAATCTCCACGTTCTGCTTGAGTAGTCTATCTGGAGAATGGCAGTGAAATTGTGCGCGAATAGTCTTTCCTTCAAGGACAGGTTTCATCCAAAGCGGATCCGAGGGCCACCTGTGATCAAACGGCAATTGATCTACCGAAAACCACTCGGGACGCATTTCTTCTGTTTCCCTGGGCTTGCCATCGAGTTGTGTTCCGTAGAAAACGTGCATCTCACGTACGTCGGGAAGATTATCAAATGTAAAAACTACAACGCCTCGCGGTTGAAGGTCAACAACCGTAACCCCCGCCTCCTCCTTAAATTCTCTCTGCATCCCTTCCTCAATTGATTCACTAGGTTTGACTTTGCCACCAAACCCGTTTGGTCTTCCAACCGCGTACCCTCGCTTCTTCCAACCAAGGAGAACTCGGTCTCCTTCACGGATAAGACAGACGGTCAGGAGTGTTTTCATTGAATCACGATTGCTGGTGACGTTCGTGGTCGTGCTCTTCGAGCATTTTTTGCACGTCCTCGCGACTGACCAAACCGCGGCGCGCGATTTCCTCGTCGAGCGCCTGCTTCGCCTGCTCGGCCATGGTCTTCTGCGCCTCCTTGGCTTGGGCCATGAGCTCCTGGATTTGCTGCGGCGACATGTTCTTCATCATGTCTTGCGCGGCGCGCATTTGGTTGAAGAGTCCCATACGAAGACAGGGTACAGTGTTTTAGGGCATAGGGTCTAGGGTGGCAGTTTGTAGTGAGTAGTTGGTAGTCGTAGACAATGAGTCTTTCTACACACTACTGACTACTCACTGCAAACTATATCTTCCCCTGTCGTATCCTCTGCCGAAGCAAGGCGACGGCTTGATTGAAAAAATACAAGTTATGCATCGTCAGCAACGACATGCCCGTGATTTCGCCGTTGCGGAAAAGGTGCGACAGGTAGGCGCGCGAATATTGTACGCAAACCTGGCAGTCACACCCGGGATCGAGCGCTTGAAGTTGATTGCAAAAAACCGACTTGCGAAGATCCAGTTTGCCAGAACTGATATAAGCAATACCGCGTCGCGCCATATGGGTCGGCACGGTGATATCGAACGTATCAACACCCGCCCGCACGATCGGCGCGAGGTCTTCCGGATAACCGATACCGAGCAGGTGCCGCGGTTTCGCCGCCGGCAACTCCGCCGTCACCCAACCCAGCATGCGTGCCATCGTCGCCTTGTCGGCGCCGAACTCGCCGCCAATGCCAAAGCCGGCGAAGGGCAATGAAGCAATGTATTTCGCGCCCTTCACCCGCAAGTCTTTGAACCGTCCGCCCTGGACAATGCCATAGAGCGCTTGCGATGACCGATGGGCTTTCACGGACTCTTTCGCCCAGCGGTGTGTTCGCTCGAGCGACTCGACCATGTATCGTTTCGACGCATTCGGCGGCGGACATTCGTCGAAGGCGAAGATGATATCCGCGCCCAGTGCTCGCTGGATGCGCAGCGATTCCTTCGGTCCGAGGAACAATTTCCGGCCATCAAGCGGCGAATTGAATTCCACTCCATGCTCGCGGATCCGAACCCAGGAGGTTCGAGCCGGCGACACGGCGGCCGATGCTTTGGCAACCTTGTTCAGCCCCAGCGTCCGCCCGAAACCCAAACTGAAGACCTGGAATCCTCCGGAGTCGGTCATAAGAGGACGATTCCAATGCATGAACCGATGCAGCCCGCCGGCTTTTTTCACGATCCGTTCGCCCGGCTTCAGGTGGAGGTGGAAGGTGTTGCAGATGAGGAGCTGCGTGTCGGTCTGTTCGACCAGTTCGGTGGGCAGCGCTTTCACGGCGGCCTGAGTGGCGACAGGCACGAGGGCGGGCGTCTCAACCGTTCCGTGCGACGTTTCCAAAACGCCGAGGCGCGCTCGGCTCCGCCGCGATTTTTTCAGGATTCGAAAGTCCATTTACCGCAATCGTTGGTAGGTGCCCATAAGCTGCACCTGCGCCAGGACGTGGCCGGACATCGCTCGTTCGAGGTCGGATTTCTTCGAGAACGGAGGCAGGTACAGCATTCTATCGAGCGCGTAGAGTTTGAAGAAGTACCGGTGCGTGCCCGAAGGCGGGCACGGACCGCCGTAGCCCGTCGAACCGAAATCGGTCGTGCCTTCAACGGCACCGGGAGGCACGGGCGTCGTCACCCTTGTCACCGTCGGCCAGATGTCCCAGATGAGCCAGTGGACGAAGTCGCCGCCGGGCGCGTCAGGATCGTCAACGATGAGGGCGAGCGAGGCGGCTCCAGCCGGAACGTCGGCGATGGCGAGTATCGGGGTCGCATTACCGCCGTCGCAGGTGAACTCCGGTGGGATTGACGACCCGTCTGTGAAGTTGGGACTCGTGAGCTTCATGCCTCGAGTGTGTTGATCTTGGCGGCCAGGATGAAATCGTTCTCATGAAGACCCTTCACGGCGTGGGTCCAGTTCTCGATGCGCACCTTGTTCCACGAAATATGCAAGTCCGGGTGGTGGCCTTCGGCCTCGGCGATGTCCTTGACGCGGTTGACGAAGTCAATCGAACCGACGAAATCCTTGAACTTGAATGTTTTGGTGAGCCGCTTGATGCCGTCGACTTCCCTGACCTGCCAGCCAGGCACGTGGGGCAACCACGGCTGAATCTCATCGTCGGTCGCCGGGGGCTCACCGCCTTCGCAGGGGACGCAGTGCTTCTTCGTCAGCTCCATACTCGGCACTCTACCAAATTTAGGGAAAAGGAAAAGGGCCTCCGGCGTGTTTCCCCACAAACACGACCGAAGGCCCCGGAGGGGTCTTGGCGAAACGGACCCCGACTAACGAACGAGCGCGAACTTCCGCTTGAGAACCTGCTCCCCGCGGTTCAGGTTAGTGAGCAGAAGGTAGATTCCCGCCGGCGCTTCGCCTGGCACCCACAGGAAGTAGTTGTAGCCGGCGGCGCGGTCCTGATCGAGCACTCGCCCGACCAGGCGGCCCCGGACATCGAACACGTCCGCCACCACGTGCGCCCCCCGCTCCAGGTATACTTGCACCTCCACCCAATCCTGGATCGTGGCGGGGTTCGGCGTGACGACGAAGGTGTTGCGCTTGGCCGTATCGACGATCGGGCTGTCACCGACGTCGGTCGGCGGACCGTCCTGGGCGGGCTTGAGACTGCCCGCCAGGTACCAGTGGACCGCAGTCCACTGATTCGGGTACGGCGCCCGCTTGCGAACGCCGAGGTACGTGCCGACGTTCCCCGCCGAGCCGCTGACGGCATTCCAGTAGCTGATCGCCGGCCGCGGACCAGTGTAGAAATACCGCCAGAGCGTGTTCCCGTCGGACTCGTCCTCGAAGACTCCATCCGACATCCGCGACAGCGTGGCGAACCCGATCGTGCCGTGGTAGGCATCCACCGGCACCCACTGGGAGCCGTCATCAACGACGTTCCAGGCATGGAGCCCGGTGCTCGTCGTCATGAGGAACCCGTTGTCGGGCAGCTGTCCGGGGGGCGGCGGCGGTCCGGGGAAGTGCGACGTTCCCGTCTGCGTCGCCCCGAGGCTAAGGCCGACTCCAAAGCGCTGACTGACCGTAATCAGTCCGGCCTTGAAGAGGTTCGCGAAGCCGGAGCAGGCGGCGACCAGATTCTGGTAGACCGTCGCGGCGTCGCTCTGGTCAAAGGGGTGCGTGGCGACCGCCGTGATGTTCTGCCGCTCCCAGGCCGACCACCGTTCGATCAGCCCGAAGTTCGAGTCGTCCGTTCCCGGAACGACGTTCGTCTCCAGGTTCGTCATGGTCTGGGACAGGCCGGGGATGTTCGCCTGGCACCGGGCGGTCGCCTGGTACCAATCGCCTCCGCCGCCCCGATTCAGGTCGGCGGTCAGTCCGGGCAGGTTGCCCTGAACCGTCGCCGCAGCTGTCAGGGTTGCGGTCAACGTGAGGTTTCCTAGGTTGGTCCACTTGCACCAGACGCCGTAGTCGTACTGGAAGAGCGCGGCCGGCGGCGAGGTCGACAGAGACCCCGCGGACGGCTGCTGGATCCAGTAGTTTGCGTACGAGGTCTGGTGCGGGTACGGAATCCAGGCCCAGAGCTCCAGGAAGTTCCCGCTGACCGACCAGGTGTGCGTGATCGACAGCGAGTTCCCTGCGGACTGGACGCCGTTCGTCTTGACCTCGTACGTTCCGCCGCCCAGCGCCATGGCCGGAGCCAAGACCGCAGTCAGTGTGAAGGTGAGCAACCAGCGCATGGCTACTCACCCCAGACGCGCCGTCGGGCAACGACCCGACCCGCCGTATCGGCCGCGATGAAGGCCGCCTTCCCCGGGTGGCGGTACTCATCCACCACGAGGATGAAGAGGCCGTCCCGGTTGACCGGCACCTTGAGAAGCGAGCCCCACCGGAGCAAATCCTGGTAGGGATTGGGCTCGTCCGCTGCCTGGAGCGCCTTCCACTGCGACGGCTGGTAGGACGCGAGCAGGTTCAAAACACGCGTCGAGTCCGATTCCTCTGACAGGAGGAAGACGTACAGGAGGGTGTCGGCCGCCGAACGGTCATTCAGGTGACCGCGGTAGGACCGACACCGGTACGGCTGCGAGGGCTGCCCGGCGCCGCCGAAAACGATTTCTTCGAGCACCGAATCGCCAACTGCGACGGCCGGTCCGGCCTCGAACGTCACGCGCGGCCTCTGCACCGGCACGGCTGCCAAGAGCAGAAGCGCGGCGCTTATGGAAATCCACTTCACGGTGGCCTCCTTCACGGGGTGCGCGGCGGAGGGGGCGGGGGCGGAGGGGGCGACGGCTGTCCCTCATTGCCGCCGCCATTCCGGTAGAGCTCTTTGAGCTCCCCCCAGTCGACTTCCTTCTTCTCGCGCGGGGGTGGCGGCCTCCGCGGAGGGGGCGGGGGGTTGTCGTTCACCGACGGCGGCGAGAGAGCCGCGAGCCAGCTCGCGAACCACCGCTCGACCGCCTGGGTCAACTGCCCGATCGACCATCCGGAGTCGATCCAAGACCCCTGGGAGGGGCCGGCCGACGCCGCGGACGGTACGAACAGGGCAGCGATAAGCACGATGATCAGAACGATCGCGCGCATACTCCTCAACTCCTCATCTTGGTTGACGGACACGGAACACCCGGCACCAGAGTTGCCGGCTGACTTCTCCCACAATCCCTCTGTCCTGACTCCAGCGTCACTCGCGTCGAACTGCTGGAACATCGAGTTGTCAAGGGACTGTCCGGGAAGGCCCTCTCTCCTCCCCTGCCCAGCGGACAGTGGGGAGCTGGAGGGCGCGATGCGCATCGGACGCGCGGTCCCACCCTACGCCGCGGACCGTGAGCCGTCAAGGAACGGGGGCCACGGTCACCCGCGGCCCCGGAACGACTGGACTACTCAATCCGCGTCATCATCCGCCTGGCGTGTTTTCGCCTCCTTGATCCGCACGTAGGAGGTCACGAGCTCGCGGAGCACGTCGTAGTCGAGCGGCCGCTGGACAACGTCGTGACAGCCGTAGCGCGTCCGGAGGAGGTGCTCGATCGCTCCCGGGTCCTCGACCTCCTGCGGCGGGCCGATCAGGATGACGGGGATGTGCCGCACCTGACGGTGCCGGCGCAGCTTCTCGCAGAACCAGCCGCCGTCGACCCCGGCCCAGTCGGCCAGCACGAGGTCGACGGATTCCTCGTGAACGCGCCCGAGCGCAACTCGCGGATCCGCCAGCACGATGACGTCGTGCTGTCCGCCGAGGACGAGCTCGCCCTGGAGCTCCCAGGCGGCCATCGGATCTCGTTCCAGAATCAAGAGCCTGGCCATGACAGTCCCTCCGTGGTCATTGAACCGCTGACACGTGACACGAAAACACGCCGCGTACGCGGCGTTCAGCTTTTCGCTGGCAGCTGGCAGCCGATGGCTGATAGCTGATAGCTCTTCACAGTGCTGGTTACGCTACTCTGGCTGTCGATCCCTTTACCCTGAACCACTCGTCCAGCGATGCCGGACTCGGGTACAGGGAAGCGTCCACATTCAGGGATCGATCCGTCCAGATCCAGTTTTCCAAAACTGGGGCTGGGCACGCCTCACAAATCCTCCTTTCATTGTTGGTGGAACGAACAATCATTCAGAAAAAACCATCAGGCAGATGGTTTCGACCGAGGATAGCAAATGCAACGGACCGTGTCAAGCCCCCACAACAAAATGCCAAGGCGCCCCTGGTCCCTAATTTTCCTCGTCCCAGCTCAAGACAGTGAACTCACCGGTCGTCGGGAAGAGCGGCGGCGGTGCAAACAACAAATTACTGTCCCAGATGAGATTGCGCGTTATGTAACCAGTACCATCCGTATAGGCAAACCCATACCGCTGATTGGTCACAATCGAGCCAAGATTCGTCAGGGTCGAGCGGACGATGTACCCGGCCGCACAGCCAGAGGGCGAGTACTGAACGTTGGGGCTCGGATTTCCATAATAATAGCGACCGGCTCGGCCAGTTTGAGCGATGATGGCCGCATCGATGGTGATGACATTGGCGCTGAACAACCCGACGGAAAAGTCTCTTTGCGCGATGAGTCCAATGGCGTCCGATCCATCGGTATTCGTGTAGGTCAGGTTGTTGTTAACGATGATCGTCGCGCTGCCGCTTGCCAACGGGTCTCGCGCGGCCGCCACGGTCACCCGCGCGGTGTTGATCGTTCCATCCACCCAGACGTCATCTTCGATAAAAATGACGCCATTGGCCGGCAGCGGCACGCCGAGCGATGAATTCCCTTGGTAGGTGAACGATGATTCGGTGGCAATCGAGTAGCTGCCGTACCAGGGACCCCAAACTCCAGACCTTCGGACGCGCGTCTGGCAATTTGTCTGCGCAGTCACCCGCCGCATGTCGAGGGTGTCGTTCGTCCGCAGGGTCAGGTGGTACCCCTGGGCACCCGAACCCGAGGCAGTCAGGTAGATACCATTGGTTTGCGCAGCTGTGCGCAGCGCAGCTAGATCAGCGGTAATACCGTTGAAATTAAGCCTCACCACCGGGAACTGACGTCCGCCCTGAAAGACGTCGGCCCGGCTGGCGACGGAAGAAGGCGGCGCTTCAGCTGCCCGGAATGTGTCATTGACACCGGATCCCGGTGGCGGGTTCACATGCGTATGCACGCCGAATTCATTCCTGCTAAAATCACACACCCAGTTGCTGCCATTCCAACGCAAAGCAACCTCACAATGATCCGGGTCGTCGTACTGCGACTGCTCGCTCGTCACGAGACCATGGGCGATGCCGTCGTAGCGGATGCCGCCGTTCGAGTGGATGGCGCCGAACGTCTCGGTCCCTGACCCGAAGCGCATATCGGCGTTGGCAGCGACGGCGTATCGCGACAGCGATGGAATCCCGAGCCGGGCCACAACCGTCCGCGTTGGCACGGGGTTCCCGATCAGTGAACCCGTCGAGCGAATCGTGGTTACCGTCGAGCCGCTCGGCGGCGGGGTGATGGTCAAACTGAACTGCCCGATGACCACACCGTCTCGGTTCTTGTACTCGTGGACGTACGGACCGGCCGCACCGGTCCCGTCTTGAAAATCATCCGGATTATGAGCCAAGTGCCACCGATAGTAGTGGATGCCCGCCTCGGCGATGTGGTAGGTCTGTTCATTCTGGCCGAGTTTTTTCCCTTCACGCTGTTGGAGCTGGAGCAACGACACGACGGCCAAACCGACCACCATGGCAATCGAGACAAGGATGATGACCGCAATAAATTCCTGGCCGGGCTTTCGCGTGGGTGGTCGCATTAGAAGTTATCCTTAAGGTTGCGCAGCTGGATGTAGGTCGTCAAGGTTGACGCCGGCGGTGTGGCCGCAGTATTGGCGTCAACGATTAACGTCACGCGCACGAGACGAATGTCCGACACGGTGACTGGCTGACTTAATGGCGCCCCGGTCCCAAGATAATTCTCGTCGAAGTATTCAAACACCGGTGCGGCACCATTTCGGATGTTCGTCGTGACGGTGGTTATGACTTCATTGCCAGCCGGGTATGTGGCCGGCGAGCCAACGGGCTGGATGATACCCCGCTGGATCAACGTCCCGTTCAAAAAAAACCGGACGAGTTCTATGCCGGCATCAACATCGGTGTTGGCATAGAACGTCAATCCTTGCGTCCCGGCCGTAATGAGAGGAAACGCTCCGGTCGCCGACGGCTGCGCGTCCCGAATGGCTTTTACCATCCGGTTGAGCGCCAACCGCGTTGAGTTCTCAATTTCCGACCGCTCTTGCGCTAAACGAGAGAAACGGAGTTGATCGAGATTTAAGGTCAGGACGACGCCGCCGATCAACACGGCAATACCAATCGAGACGATAAGCTCCAGGAGCGAAACGCCGATCGGTGGGGTGCAGCGACGCATATTAGGGGTTGGGATTTAATGGAATCGTCTGCCGCGTCGCCCCAGCCACGGCCACGATCTGGGTCACCGTCTGGTATCCCGGCTTGCTCACGGTCAGCGTGTAATCGTCGTCAATCGGCAGCGGACTGAAAAATACTTGGCCCGGCGGCAGACACGCATTCGAGTGGATGATGGAGAGGTCATTCAGTTGCGGCGTCGCCAGCAGACTGTCTGTATGTAATAAAACCCTATACCGCAGGTAGCGATGGCCAGCATGGGCGGGGCCTAGGGCCGTGCCGCTCACCGTGTAGTACGTGCCGGCGGTACCGTCCGGACCGACATAGTTCCAGGTCGCATCATCATTGTTGGATGCAATCTGGAAGCGCAGCGCGTCAGGCCCGGTTTCGGCCAACTGAGTGGCCGGATTCCAGGCCAGTGTGGAAAAAGTACTGGCGGCACCCGTGTCGAAGGTCGAGGAGGTCAGCGTCGCATCCACGCCGTCGAGGATACGCTGGGTGTACGCGAGCGATACCCCATTCAGGACTGGGGTGACCGTCGGACTGCCGGTTGAGAGAACGGCTTTCCAGCGCAGATCCTTGCCGGTCGTGACGAAAGTGTGGAGAACGCCCCGTGTCACGGGTTCGAACTGGACGCCGTCGGCGGCCGCGAAGTACTCGATGCCCTGGCCATTGAGCGTCTCCGTCGCCGTCAATGTCACGTCGAGAATTTTTCCGGCCTGCGCATTGAGCTGCAGTGACTGGGCGATGGCTGCTGACTGATATTGGCCGGGGTTGGCACTGTCTTCGGGCAGGACCACACTCCCCGGCGCGCCGGTTGTCCAGACGGCGGTGGTAAAAGCAGCATCTTTCGCCGCATCAGTCCCGAACGTTTCCGTTGCGAGCTGGTTCAGTGTCTGGCTGGCCAACGTGAGTGTGCCCGCTTGGTTGTAGGCCAGCGCTCCGGTACTGCTGAAAAACTTCGTTGCATCACCCATGGCCGATTGACCCGAGCCGCCGGACCAATCAGTCTGGGACAACGACCCCTGATTCGTCACTTTCGTCTCATCAGTCGACGGCCCTTCGAGTTGAACGGTCGCATCGGTCAATGGTAATTGCGACCCGCTCTCGAGCGTCGTTACCAGGAGCGAGTGCGCTGCCTGGGAAGATAACTTCACATGGGGCGACTGCGTGGTACCGGCCGCCAGGACGATTGGCAGCGGCGGATCACTGCCGGCGATATCGAACCCGGCCGTGAGCAAACGAATGTCGTAGGTATCCCAGGGCAAATTATTCACGGTCACAGTGCCGGTGGCATCGGTCGTCAGTGTTTGGGGCGCGGACCGCTGGCTGGTCAATTGGAACTGGATATTCCCCTGGGCCGCGCAACTGCCGGCCGTTTCCGTTGTAAAAACGAGGGTGCTCACCTGATCAATGAAGAGGCTGACCTCGGTCACGCCGCCGACGACCACTGACGTATCCGGGTTCGTCGCTGAGCCGGTCGCGTCGCTCGTGTACCCCGTCTTCGATCCCGCGACATGGTAGGTGTCCGACGCCGGCGGCAGGCTCAAGAGTTGGAGCCGTCCATCAATATCCGTCTTGTTGATAATGTTGATGTTCGGAATGCCGGCTGTGTTCGTCACGACCACGTCCACCAATGGCACGGCCACGCCATTCGAGTCGGTCACGCTGATGAACAACGCGCCGGTGTTACTGGCGATCTCCGCGCCCCTCGGCGACACCGTCGAAGTCAACTGCAGCGGATTGGAACAACGGGCATTCCAACAGACGCCCACCTCAACGCGCTTGTAATCGGCCGGAACGGTGTCTCGGGGTTTATTTGGGATCGTCCCTTGAGCATTCCCGTCAAAAGGATCATCAACGTAATCAACGTAAATGTCGACGCGAAACTGCAGGTCGCCGCGCGTGACCGTTTGCGTTGACGGAAAAATCCCGACCGGGTAGCCGCTGGTCGTGCCGATGTCGTCGTACGTCGCGTTGCGGATGAGTTCGAGCTGCTCCGTGGCCACGCCCGCAGCGACCGTCCGCGCTTGGGCGTCACGACCGCTCCGCAACATCAAAAACGACCACGAGTAGACGACCTCGGCGACCACCACGACGATGCCAATCGTGATGATCGATTCAAGGAGGGAGAAGCCGCGTCGGTTCACTTTTGCTTTTCGGGTTCCCAAAGGTACCTCCGCAGGTCAACTTGGTAGTTGCCCTCCAGTAATTCTACCACGACGCCCTCCCGACGCAACATCGCTGCTTGCAAATCCTTTGTCGCCCGCGCGTTCTCAATCGTAATCCGGCCTTCGCGGTTGATGACCCGCTGCCAGGGGACGGTCGTATCGGGCTTCAGACAATTAAGTGCCCAGCCGACCTGCTGGCTGGCGCGGGGACTGCCGAGAAGCGCGGCTATCTGACCATAGGTCGCGACTTTCCCTTTCGGAACCCGACGGACCAGGTTGTAGACTCGGAAATAAAAATTTTGACCCCGAGGCATTGGTTATTTTTTCAACGGCAACCGAAAACGACGCACAATAGTCTTCGCGGCTTCGGCCGGACGCACGCGGTCCGTGTTGATAACAAGCGTACCGCGAGGACGATCAATCGCTCGGTCCGAATTCATTTGATACCGACCAAGCACTCGTATTAATGCATTTCGCGACGACAACTTTCGAAACTTCTTGCGCGAGGCATGAGTAACGCGCCTCAATAGGGTTGATCGGGCACAACGGAACTCAACAAAATGCACTGAACCGCCGGCACGTCTCATCGGGGTCATGATGGACCGAACGAACGCGTGATCGCCCGGATCTTTAATCCACCAGACGAAAGTTAAAATGATGCCGGGCAACTTCGCGCGGAGCGCTTCATGGAGAACAGCCAATCGAAACCCCAACGCGGCCCGGGCAAACGCCGGCGTGCCAAAAGGAAAGAATGGCGTCAGCGCATCCACCACCACGTGGTTATGGAAGAGGGGGTAGCCGGTTAGGCGAGACAACTGCCGGCCAACCGTGTACTTCCCAACGGCCGGCGGTCCGTAGAGGATGATGAGACGCATCGCTACACCTCGATGGATTCACCGAGCCCCAACGGTCGAAACTCGATACCGGCATCAACCAAGGCCGGACCGACGATTCGTTGATACAGCGACTCGATCCAATAATCTTTCTGTGTCGCCTCATGGATGGGAATGACCAGACGCGGTTTCAACCGAAGCGCAAACTCCACCGCGTCAACGGCGCGGAGCCACGGCGCCGCCACCGGCAAGCAGAGAATCTCAACTCGTTCGGCCATGACCTGCAGTGAGTCGCCCGGGTGGAGAAACTTATCGTTAATGAAGACAGCGATATTCGCCGGTGCAGGAACCGGCAGCTCGCCGTGTGGAGCTTCGAGCGCAGTGACGACAAACGGCCCGCGCGTCGTCTGCTCGCCGGGTTCCAATCCGACTGCCGCAAATCCTTGGTCACCGAGCGAAGTTGCGAACGGCGTGGTCGTGATGATATCCGCCCCTTGCGGCTCAACGATTGTCCGCGCCGCGTCGAGGTCAAGGTGATCGCGATGCTCGTGCGTCACTACCACGGCATTCGGCGAGGGGATATCCTCCGGTTTTAGTGTCCCTTCGATAAATGAGAAAGCCCCCGGGTCAATGAGCAGCCGATACCCGTCTTGCTCCAATAAAATGCAGGAATGGAGGTACTTCGTAATGGTCATACCCCCAGTGTCGTGCAATTTAGCAAGTCGCGCAACTCCCTTGACAATTGCGACGAAACCAGGCTAGATTGCTGCGCCTGTACAACTCGTGCGGACAATCGCACACCGTCACAACCCAAAGGGGAGCAATGCTCGTTCGTCGCGCGTTCGTCTGCCTCACGCACGTCCTGACGCTCCTGTCGCTAGCGCTTATCACGCCGTCGTACGCTGGCCGGGCTAAGGGCGGGGCCATCCTTCCGCTGCCCCATGATCCCACCCACCGGATCTACAACGGCTGGGGCGTCGGAACATTCGAGTATCGCGAGTCCTCTCCGGCCAAGACCGACCGATACCTGTTCGTCTGGACCGAAACTGTCGGCCCCGATGGCAAGATGAGCCGGTTCAGTGGAATCGTCGAACCGAAGACGGAAATCCACGTTCCCAACATCGAGAAGTTCGACCGGAAGAACCTCTCCTCGCTCAACGGCCGACTCGTCGCTGCCCAGGGCCGCATCCGGCAAGAAGGCCAGGGCGAGGCGACAGTACTCTACTTGGAGGAGGTGTGGATCCTTGTTCTCGAATGATGAACTCCGGAAGAAACTCGAGGCGGAGGTCGAGGAGCACCTGCTGACCGCCGACCCAGCCTCGCTCACGCCTGACCCGTTTGGACAACAGGCGATCACCCAGGCCCAGTCCGACTACCAGGCGTCGGCCGTCCACCTGACCGAGGAGCTCACTGCCTTGGCGCTCAAGTCGATCTACTCAAAGCTCATTCGTGGGCTGATCGACCTGGCGCGGAAGCGGGCCGAACTCAAGGCCCGCCGATGAAGCTCCCCGCACACGGCGATCACTCGCCGTTCGAACCCGGGCCTGCGCACTGCGCGCGGGCCCGTCTTTCTATACAAAAAGAATCCGGCAGACGCGCCAGGCGACTGCCGGAAGGTGGAGGGGGCGGCGGGAGTTG
>CAYWEH010000018.1:0-2784 GCA_964457305.1 uncultured Gammaproteobacteria bacterium | reverse complement strand
AACCCGTAACGTATCCCGTAGAACGGGACTGCTCTGCCTGGCCGTGAAGCCGATTAGAGCTACGCCCCCAAAAGAGGGAGGCGGACGCCGAGAAAAGGAGAACTCGGGCACCGGACCAGCTGGCCAATCCGGGAGCGCATGACGCTCGTCCGCCGATAGAACGGCGGGGACAGACACTCGAGGCAGAGTCCTCGAGCCACACGGGACGCCGTATCCCGCGGGCGCATGATGCATGTCCGTCCCCTGAAGAACGGTGGTGGCGACGCAGGGATTCCTGTCTGCCGCCAGGCAGGCGAACCAGGATGTGGCAGATTTGGAATCTGCTGCCTTACCAGTTGGCTAGATCCGCGCAAAGACAGCCGCATTAAACTAGCGAATGCGCTATTTCCTGTCAAGAGTGGCGGAAACCGGTCTTTTCCCCTACACTACGGCTGCGGTTATGTCTCGGGGCATAGCGCAGCTCCGACGTTCCGCCAAGGGCGAAAGTCGGAGCCCCAAATCGGGGTGTAGCGTAGTGGTTAACGCGCGTGCTTTGGGAGCACGAGATCGTGGGTTCAACTCCCACCACCCCGACCAGGTTAGACTCGGCGGCCGTTTGGCGGCGATGCGCCACGGCCCGGCGCAGTGAAAATGGACCGCGCTGTTCGCGATCCATTTCCGAAATTCTCCGGCACATCAGTTACACCCAAACGGCGAGGACGCCGCCGGCCACCGAGAGCAGCACGCCGAAGTAGAGCTGCTCAATCCACACGGCCGTCATTTTCCTTTGCGCAAACAAACCGTTCATCACGCCCGAGGTGAAACCCACGCCGAGCCACGCGAGCAGGCCAATGAGAAAGCCGTCCGCAAAGCTGGCGGCACCGGCCCAGCGGATAATGTGTGCGAGTACGATCGCTTGCACGATTGCCAGAATAATCATACCGCCCATGGCCGGGCCTTGTCCTTTTTTCAAATCTTCCTCGGTCTTCCCGATGGCTGCCATCCAGGGCTTCCCGAGCAGGGCCTTGGAAAACCACAGGAACCCCAGAACCATCGAGCCGACGACAACAACGACAACCGCGAGCCAGTTGAGATCAAAATCGATCATTATCTATCACCCCCTCTCCTTACGGGGAGTATACGCTGGCGGCCGCGCCCAGTCGAGCCGGACCGCGGCCGATGTGAAAGTGCTTCCCGCCGTCGAACCAGCGGGAAGCACTACGGAGCATCACGCGGTGGCCACCGGCGCGGGTTCCTGCGCTGGAACGCCGAGCGTTGCGAGGAAATCCAGCGACGGGTAGTCGGGCAGCTGCGAGTGTTTCCGCAGGAGCCTCGCCCGGCTCACTGCCAGGGCGTCTGGCAGGGCTTCGGGCGACCGCTGGTGACACACCCACCAGTGAAAGAGACGCACCAGGATGGCTGTCTCGCGGAAGCTCAACTCGTCCACGATGATCGCGACCAGCACGTGCTGGCGAACCAGCGCGTCGCGCACGCGGGCCAGCTCGACGGCGGTCCCCCGCGGCGGACGGTAGTTGAGGAGCAGCCGCTGGATCTCGAGCGGGAGACTCACAACCGTCTTGGTGTCCGCCTCGAAGGTCTTGGACCGATACCCGCCGGCACGGTACATGCCCTCGAGTGCGATTCTCGTACCTGCCGCGAACGATGATCGATCGTTCGGGTCAAGCGCCGCAATCTGCGCTGTCACCTCGGCCAACTGTTTCTCAACGGCCGTGCGCCTGGACGCTGCCGGCATGACAGACTCGGACCTCATCTGACACCTCCTTAATGAGCAGCTCGACGTTGCTGTCGAGTCTGGACGGAGCCTACGCGAGGACCGCGCTCCTGTCAACCGAGTGTGCTGGCCGTCAGCCAGAACCGCTTCAACCGGAGTGAATTGAGCACGACGAACAGTGACGAGAACGCCATCGCGCCGGAGGCAATAATCGGACTCAGGGTCAATTGGAAGGCTGGGTAGAGGACGCCGGCGGCAATCGGGATGCCGAGGATGTTGTAGGTGAACGCCCAGAACAGATTCTGCTTGATGTTCCGCATCGTGGTGCGAGACAGCTGGATGGCGTCCGCTCCTGCACGAGCGTCTTCCGCATCCCCAAATTGAAGATTGAAAAAATCCTGCCGGAGACTGGGGAAACTTTGGTGACCGCCACCTTTCCGAAACCCGGCCGCTACACGTTCTCCTGCGGTATGGGCATGTTCTCCGGCACCATCGACGCGGTATGAAAACGACCTTCAAGATAAAAAAATTCGACTGTGCCTCGTGCGCACTCGTTATGAAAGGCATCTGCGAAGATACGCCGGGCGTCTCGAAGGCCGAGGTGAATCCGCGGACGAAAACATTGACGGTCGAGCATGAAGCATCGGTCCAGCCGGACGCGCTCGCCAAAGCGCTTGACGAAGAAGGGTATCCGGTCGAAACTGTCTGACGCCTGTCCGGAAAACGAGGGTTGTCAATGGGCTTGCTTGGTTTTTCGCAAAACGCTATAGTGT
Source organism: uncultured Gammaproteobacteria bacterium (assembly GCA_964457305.1). Lineage (GTDB taxonomy): Bacteria > Patescibacteriota > Patescibacteriia > SBBC01 > JACPUP01 > CAYWEH01. The sequence continues at coordinate 300 of CAYWEH010000018.1, read as the reverse complement.
TCCCGCTACGTTTGAGAGGCTTTTTGACTGATCAAAATTTCTTCCCGCCTGGGTAGGTCAGCCCCGACGTTCCGGCGCAGTCGGAAGTCGGGGTCCCGACTTTCGGCTTTGCCGAAGCGTCGGGATGGTACCCCGCACCAGTCACTCCGTTCCGGTGCGTGGCAGGGAGCGCAGTCCTGCCCGGCGAAGCCGGGTCCGGCCCGCCGGAAAGAGGCTGGCGTCTCTGGAACATTTACATATATGATAATCCTCCTGCTCACCTGCCTGGGCCTGGGTAGCTTCCGGCCAAGGCCGGACCCG
>CAYWEH010000017.1:1598-20347 GCA_964457305.1 uncultured Gammaproteobacteria bacterium | reverse complement strand
GCGGCGGTGTACTGCCGTTTCGGAGAAGCGATGTCGAGGAGGTAGTGCGGAACGCCGCGCATTTCACGTTTGGTGACCTTGCCGGAACCGAGATCGTACCCGCAGTAGACTTGCCGTGAATCCGCCGAAATAACCACGCCTCGGAAACATTTCGCCAGGCGAATCCCGAGCGACGTTTTTCCAGACGCAGTCGGACCGAGGATCACGATAATAGACCGTTTTGGAAGCATCGCGGGAATTATACGGCGGTTCGTACGTTATCCACAACCGTTATTGACAAGACAATTGCAGCTGAATACACTATGCACTGTCACGATAGCTCCTACGGGTAAGGACCAAAGGAGATCGGATGACGAACGAACGGCGGTCGTGGACCGCCGGCATGGTGGTAGGCTTTGCCGGGCTCATCGCAGAACCCGTCATCATCGGCCTACCATTGGAGGTCGAGGTGTACGGCGCCGTCGCATCGGTGCCCACCTCGCAGTTCGCTGCAAACGGTGACAGGACCCCTGGGGCCGGGACCCAGTAAGGCCATGCCACCTCACGCGCCAGTGTTGCGAGGATCTCGCCGTCATCCTGGGTTAGACCCAGAAACAGTAGCGGATGACATCCGAACAACCCGAGCGCAAACGCTCTGCCCAACGACCGGCTGGTTGTGAAATTCCCGCCCTAGCGGGCAGATCGGGAAGGCCTTCGCACGTGCGCGGGCCTTCTTTCCTTTCTTGACGTTTTATTATTTCTGGCAGTACCATACTAGCGTCTGAACTTGCTCCCTTCCTTTCCCGGTCGCACTTGGGAGGTGAAAAAGGGCGACATGGTCCTTTCGATAGTCTGAGTGACATCTCCAAAGCCCATCTCGTGGGATGGGTGGAACTTGACTGGGGGGGTTGGTGCGGCAGGCGCTAGCCCCCTATCTTAGTTAGGGGAGTTCCAGCGCTCGGCTGCGAATCGCTTGCCCGAGCTTCTCGATGAACATCGTCCGAGAGAACGCCTGGACGTCTTTTGCGCCGCGGCGCCGTACTTGGAGTTTCGGTTCCTTGAGCTCTTTATCGCCGAGGACGATGAGGTAGGGGATTTTCTGCTGACTCGCTTTGCGGATTTTATTACCAACTGTTTCGTTTGCCTCATCAGTTTCGACCCGGAGACCGGCATCGCGGAATTCTTGCCCTAACGTTTGGGCCGCCTCAACGTGGCGCGAACCGACGGGGATAATCGCGACCTGCACTGGCGCCAGCCAGAGCGGGAAGGCGCCGGCAAAGTGTTCGATGAGGAAGCCGATGAACCGTTCGTGCGTTCCTAATGGCGCTCGGTGGATGCAGATCGGCGTTTCGCTCTTGCCGTGGGCGTTGACGTACGCCAAGTTGAAACGCCGCGGCTGGGCGAAATCGACCTGATTGGTCGCGATGGAAAATTCGCGGCCGCTGGAGCTCCAGACCTGAACGTCGATTTTCGGTCCGTAGAAGGCAGCTTCGTTCGCGACCTCGACGAAGGTGATTGTGGATTTCTTCAACACATTCCGAACCATCGTTTCGGTTTCGGGCCACAGTTTGGGCTCGTCCACGTATTTCTTCCCGAGTTCTTTCGGGTCGTGCGTCGAGAAACGCATCACATACTTCTCAATGCCAAACAGTTTGAAGTAGTGAAGATACATTTCGTTCACCGCGTTGAATTCCTGCTCGAATTGCTCGCGGGTGAGATACAGGTGGGCGTCGTTCATCTGCATGGTCCGGACACGCATCAAGCCGAAGAGTTCGCCGGATTTCTCATAGCGGTAGACCGTCCCGTATTCGGCCAGCCGGAGCGGCAAATCGCGGTAGCTGCGGGGCTCGGCCGCGTAGAGCAGGTGGTGGTGCGGGCAGTTCATCGCCCTGAGGTAGTAGGTGGTGGTCGAGGATTCCTCGCGCAGGATCATGGGCGGGAACATCGAGTCCGCGTAGTAGGGGAGATGACCGGACGTCTGGTAAAGGTCTTCCTTCGCAATGTGGGGAGTCCGGACGCGGAGGTACCCGGCGCGGCGTTCGGTCTCCATGGCTAGGCGTTCCAACTCTTCAATGATCACGGTCCCGTTCGGCAGCCAGAGCGGCAGGCCCGGACCGACGAGATCCGAGGTGGTGAAGATCTTGAGTTGCTGCCCGAGTTTGCGGTGATCACGCGACTCGGCCTCCTTCCGTTGGGCGAGAAATGCTTCTAAGTCGTTCTTGGAGGGAAAAGCCAGCCCATAGACGCGCGTGAGCATCGGGTTCTTCTCGCTGCCACGCCAGTAGGCGCCGGCGATGGAGTCGAGTCTGAACCCGTCTGCCGGAATCTCTTTTGTATTCTCAACATGCCCGCCACGACAGAGATCGGTAAAGTCACCAACTTTGTAAAAGCTGATGGTCGCTTTTTCTTTTTTCAAATCTGCGATCAGCTCGTGCTTGAACGGTTGATCATTCAGGGAAGCCTTGACCGCCGGTGCGTCAGGCTTGAGGTGTTCGAACGGCAGCCCCTGTTGAATGAGGTGCTTCATCCGTTTTTCCAGTTTCGGCAAATCGTCTTCGGTCAGCGGTCGCGGTAGGCCAAAGTCGTAGTAGAATCCAGTATCGATGACCGGCCCAATGGCAAATTTTGTGCCGGGAAATTGCTCCATGACCGCATGAGCCAGGAGGTGAGCGAGCGAGTGACGGATGGCATCGAGCGAGGCTGGCATAGCAACGGCAGTCATGAGGAGCCGCGCTTCACACGGTACCGTTCAGCGGAGCCGGTGTCAAGAATTCTCTTTGATGACGATGCGGATTTTTTCCGCGGTGCGTGGCGTCCTCGACGCCCAGAAGGGGAAAAGCTTCACCGACGTTTCCCTCACCCCCGGGATTTTTTCGGCTGTCTCAGTAACCGCGGCCCGGGTCTGCGCCGTGAACTGGCTGGCCGCGAGGCTTGGGCTGGCGCTGGTCAGGCGAGCGGTTCCGCTGGCCGTGACGGTCAGAACCGCTGATTTCGTGGCCGCATCGCTCGAGCGGACAGTCAGCGGGTGGTCAGGGGCAATGTCGGTGATCTGTTCGCCGTTGCGCACGCTCGCTTGGAGTTCTTCTCGAATCCGGGCATTGAGACCGGCCGCGTCATACGCGACGGCCGTGATGGAGAGTTGGAGCGTGACCGCCTGCGCCGGTTGTTTCGCCGCCGAGGTTACCGTTTGATTGACGATGCTGACCGTGAGCGGGGGTTGCTGCTCCCTCGTCTGTTCGGTGAATTGCGCCAAGGCTTTGGCCAAGAGCTCGGCGGTCAAGGTGGTCTTCGCCTGGGTTAGGTCGGCCTCGCTCGCGACGCTGGCTAGGGTGGTGCCGCCGGCCATCGCGGCGCTGGAGGTTCCGTAGACGAGCTTTTGGTTTTCGGCGCGCAGGCCGGGCAAGGTGAAATGGCTCGGACCAATTTCGCCGTCCTTCCCCGGTTGGTCTGCCTCAACCGCAACTTCCACGGATCCACCGGCCGGGACTTCAACTCGGCGCGTGGTCCGGAAGAGGACGCCGCTCTCGGAGAGCAGGCGGGTGGAGAGGGCGAGCGGTTGCGATCGCCCCAGAGTGTTGAGAATGCGGACCGTCCCGGACGCCCGGGCCGGGGATTCGCTTGTGGTCGAGACGATGACTGGCATTGACCCCTCGACGGTTGTCGTCAGGTACTGGCCGGCAATGGCGCGTTCCACGGTCGGGTCGGCGCTGACGGTGATCGAGAACGTGGTGGTAATGGGTTTCGGTTCGATCCGGAGGGTAATGGTCGCGCGAGCAAACGCCAGGTAGGCGATTGCGCCGAGGAGCACGAGCGCAATTCCCCCGAAACCGACGGCGACATAGCGGTAGGGACGGGTCGTCTTGGGCGGGAGCGGGCGGGTCATTGGCGGGAGCGGGCGTGGTCACCGATGAGATCGCGGATGGCGTCGTGGAGTTCATTCGACACGGCGACTCGGTAGCTGGTTGCGATGCGTCGCGTGTCGCCGCCCTCGTGGACGTGGACGAAGACTGGGGTGGTACCGGGGAAGCGGCCGAAGACTTCTTTGAGTGCCGTCAGGGTCTCTGGCGTCGCCTGGTCGGCCGGTAAATCGATGACCAGGGGTGCGGCCGCGACTGCGGCCGATGGACGGATCGGAGCGAAGGCGCGCGCCTCGCTGCAGAGGAGCTTGACCGCCCCCTCTTTATCCGACAGCCGACCGGTGACGAGGACGATCGCCTCCTCTTGCCAGAGGCTTGGGTTTTCTTTGAGGATTGAGGGGAAGACAAGCACTTCGACGCTGCCGGTGGTGTCTTCCAAACCGACGAAGAGCATCGGTTCGTTTGACTTTGTGATGACCCGCTGGATGTTCGTGATGACGCCGCCGACCGTCACCCGGCTGTTCGCGCGATGGCCTTCGAGTTCGTGACAGGGCATCGCGATCCGCTTCAGCTGCTCGGCGAACTCGTCGAGCGGGTGTTCTGAAAGGTAAACGCCGAGCAGTTCTTTCTCCCAGGCCAGGCGTTGCTTCTTGTCGGCCGGTTCGGTCATTCGCAGGCGCAGCGTTGGTAAGTGTTCGACCGGGAGCATGCCGAAGAGGTTCGTTTGCCCGTTCTTCGCTTCGCGTTCGGCGTGCCGGACGTAGACGAGGAGTTCGTTGACGCTTTCGAGCATCTGTTGGCGCTCGCCAAAGCGGTCCAGGGCGCCGGCTTTGATGAGCGACTCGAGTGATTTGCGGTTCAAGTCTTTACTCGTCACCCGCCGCAGGAAATCGTCGAGTCCGGTGAACGGCCCGTGGGCCGCTCGTTCCGCAATGAGGGAATCAATGATGTTCTCCCCCAGGTTTTTTATCGCCGCCAGCCCGAAGCGAATGCCGGCCTGTCCCGCCGCGGTTTTGATGACGGTGAAGTTGGCCTTGCTTTCGTTGACGTCCGGCGGCAAGACTGGGAGATTCAGGACCCGGCACTCATCAATTTCCCGCGCCACCTTGTCCGCGTCGCCGCGGTCGGCCGTCAGGAGGGCGGCCATGAATTCGGCCGGGAAGTTGGCCTTGAAGTATGCGGTTTGGTAGGCAATGAGGGCGTAGCAGGCGGCGTGGCTGCGGTTGAAGCCGTAGCGGGCGAACGGTTCGATGAAGCGGAAGATTTTTTCCGCCGTGGCTTCCTTGATGCCGTTCGTGACGCAGCCGGTGATGAATTTTTCCTTTTGCTGTTTCAAGAGTTTGGCGATTTTTTTCCCGACCGCTTTTCGCAGGACATCCGCCTCGCCCAGGGTGAAGCCGGCCACGTCGCGGGCAATCTGCATGAGCTGCTCCTGGTAGACCGCGACGCCGTGGGTTTTTTCCAAGATGGGTTTCAGGCGCGGGTCGAGGTATGTCGGCTGCTTTTTCCCGTGCTTGCCGGCGATGAAGTCCGGGATGAGTTCCATCGGACCGGGCCGGTAGAGCGATACCATGGCGATGATGTCTTCGAGCTCGGTCGGTTTGAGCGCTTTGAGGTAGCGGCGCATGCCCGTGGATTCCAACTGGAAGACGCCGGTCGTGTGTCCGGCTTGGAGCAGTCGAAACGTCTTCGGATCGTCGAGCGGCACCGAGTCAAGCGAGAGCGTCAAGCCGCGCGTTTCTTTGATAGCGGCCAGCGCGTGTTCGAGAATGGTGAGGTTGGCCAGCCCGAGAAAATCGACTTTCAAGAGCCCCAGATCCTCAATCGGGTGGAGGGAATACTGGGTGATGATGGCTTCGTCGTCCGTCGTACCGCGCTGGAGCGGAACGGTTTCGGTCAGCGGATCTTTGGCGATGACGACCCCGCAGGCGTGCGTGGAGGCGTGGCGGGCCACCCCCTCAAGTCGTTTGGCCGTGGCCAGGAGCTTGGCCCCATCAGGGTCGTTCGCCATGATGTCTTTGAGCTCGGGAACCGACACCGTCGCTTCATCCAGCGACTGGCCGAACGGAATGAGCTTGGCCAAGCGATCGCAGTACGTGTAGGGAAAACCGAGGACCCGACCAACGTCGCGGACGGCGGCTCGGGCGGCCATGGTTCCGAACGTGATGATTTGCGCCACGTGGTCTTTGCCGTAGCGGGATTCGACGTACCGAATCACTTCCCCCCGACGCGTGTCAGCAAAATCGATGTCGAAATCCGGCATGGAGACCCGGTCGGGATTGAGGAACCGTTCGAAGAACAGTTCGTATTTGATCGGGTCGACGTTGGTGATATTCGTGAGGTAGGCGACGATGGAACCGGCGGCTGAACCGCGGCCAGGTCCGACGGCGATGCCCTGCTGTTTGGCCCAGTTCACGAAATCCTGGACAATGAGGAAGAACGGCGCAAACCCAACCTTGGCAATGACGCCGAGTTCGTAGTCGAGCCGCTGTCGGACGGTCGGCGCGGGGGTGGGGCCGAAGCGCCTGGGGATGCCTGTCTCGCATAAGCGGCGCAGGGTGGTGTCGGGGGACTCGCCCTTGGGCACTTCGAAGTGGGGCAGCCGAATTTTTCCGAGCTCGATGGTGGCCGTGCATTCCTCGGCGATTTCGACGGTTCGGGCGACCGCATCGAGGTCATCCGGAAAAAGTTTCGCCATCTCCTCGGCCGAGCGCAGACTGTAGTTGTCGCCCATCATGGTCAGCCGGTCCGGGTCGTTTTTCTGTTTTTTCGTTTGGATGCAGAGCAGAACATCCTGCGCTTCCGCGTCCTCGGGCGTGAGGTAATGGACGTCATTGGTGACGACCAGCGGCGCGCCCGTCCTTTTCGACAGGCCATGCAAGGCGGCATTGATAGTCTGTTGGCTGGCCATGGTCCGCGGCTGCAGTTCTAAGTAGAAATGCCCATCGAACAGTTCCCGGTAGCGGCGGACCTTTGCCTCCGCGTCGGCCAGTTCGCCGGAGAGAATGCGTCGGCCGATCAGGCCGCTCTGGCAGGCCGACAGCGCGGTCAGACCACCACCGTACTGGGCCAACAGCGCTTCATCAACGCGGGGTTTGTAGTAAAATCCCTCTATGTGCGCGGCCGAGATGAGTTTAAGAAGGTGGTAATATCCCTCGGTGGTGCGCGCCAGGAGAATGAGGTGATAGGGACGGTCGTCTACTCCCGGCCGCCGATCCGTCCGGCGGTTCGGCGCGACGTAGGTCTCGACCCCAAGAATCGGTTTGATGCCAGCGGCCGTGGCCCGCTGGAAAAACTCAACCGTACCATAGAGGGACCCATGGTCAGTCAGGGCCAGCGCTGTTTGGCCAAGTGCCTTGGCGTGGTCGACCAGCTCGTCGAGTTTCGGGAGCCCGTCAAGCAGACTGTACTGCGAATGCGTGTGCAGGTGGACGAATTCCATCGCCCCTAGAACTCATCGTTGCGGTCGCTTGTTTTTTTTGCTTTCGGCGCTCGTTTTCCCCGGAAGAGGCCAATGACCGCACTGACGGTGTGGGTGAGGGCGGTGAGCGCGAGCGTCGAGTCGTGGAGTTTCTCTTGCACCAAACGGATCAATTCGTCAATGCGGTGGAGTTTTTCCTCGATCGCGCCAATGGTCTTGGCGATGCCGCGTATGATATGGATCAGTTCCCACAGGAACCAGACGAGGAAGACCGTCAGCGCCGTGACGCAGACGGACAGGACAACGAAGAGGATGTCTTGGGCGGAGGTGATCATAGGATCCTCGAGAGCGGCGCCGTCAGTCTAGCACAGCCGCCGCCAGCCAGTCGAGGAGCTGGGACCAGTCTTTTCAGGGGGGCGGGTGCGTGGTACAGTTGGCTCGCTATGGCCGGTTTCGCCGACGTCAATTTACGGCTCAACTACTGGTACGTCAATCACCGAGACCAGCTCAAGAAATGGTGGGTGATCGTCTTGCTGGCCTTTGACGGGATCGTCCTGGTGTTCTGGGTGGTCGCGGCGTTTGCCGCGCAGACCGATGGCCGGGCTGTGCAGCGCCAGCTCATGGAACGGAGCCAAGCGACTTTGTTCGCGGCGCCAGTCCGCCGCGAATTAGCCAGCCCCCTGATCGTTGGGACGTCCCTGGCGGTTCCGGCTGGGACGAAGACCGTTGACCTCATCGTCGAACTGAAGAATCCGAACGGGCCGTACGTGGCCGAGTCGGTGCAGTACCGTTTTGCCTATGGCGATCAGGCCCTGCCGGTCCGTCAGACCTTCCTTTGGCCGAATGCCAGTCGCTACGTGTTTGAATCAAACCTGCCGGTACAAGCGGGAAAGACACCGACGCTCGAGCTGCTCGGGGTGGCCTGGCGTCGTCCGAAACGGCCGGAGATCCTGTCGCAGATTTCCTTTAAGGTCGAGAACGTAAGCTTCGATGTCTCGGCCCTCACCACCGGGACGCCGCCGCAGCCCGCGCCGCGGGTTCAAGCGACGGTGGTGAACGATTCCATCCACACCTTTCGGGAGGTCGAGGTGTCCATCGCCGTCCTCGATCGAGACCGGCCGGTGGCGGCGGAACGCATCCTCGTGGACAATTGGCGATCATTCGCCACGCAGACGATCAACGCGCAATGGGTCCGGACCATCCCGGCTGGTGCGAAGGTAGTGATTATCCCGCACGTAAACCCGCTCGACGAACGTAACTTCCTGCGGAACTGATCTATGCCCCGAATCCTCGCCCGACTCCGTCGGTTCGATTGGGGGTTATTCCTCGCGACCGCACTGCTGTTGGCGTTCGGGTTGGCCGCCATCGGCAGCCTCTCCTTCAATAAGGCAAACGCGAGCTATGTCACGTTCCTGCGTCAGCTTTCCTTTGCCGGTATCGGGCTGATCGGCTTACTGGTCCTGAGCGTCATTCATTACCGGTTCTTTCGTTCGACGGCCTGGCTGTGGTACCTCCTCGGGCTCGTGCTCTTGGTCGGCGTGTTAACGTTTGGGACGGAGATTCGAGGGACGCGCGGCTGGTTTTCGTTTTTCAACCAGACGTTCCAACCGGTCGAGCTCGTGAAATTCTTCTTGATCCTCGCCTTGGGAAAGTTTTTCGCCGAGCGGTTCGATAGCCAGCGGCCCTGGCGGTCGGTTGCCCTGTCCGGCCTGGTGGTTGCCCCGGTCGTCGCGTTAGTGTTTCTTGAGCCCGATCTCGGCTCTGTCCTTGTCCTGGTGAGCATCTGGGTCGGCATGCTGGTCTTGGCGCGTTTACCCGGTCGGGTCATTCTCGTCTGCCTGGCGATTGCGGTTCTCCTGGCCGTGACGGCCTGGTTTACTATCTTGAAAGATTTCCAGCGCGAACGCATCTTGACGTTCTTCGATCCCGGCCGTGACCCGCTCGGCGTCGGGTACAACCTTCGGCAAGCTCGGGTCGCGGTTGGCGCCGGCCAGCTGTTCGGGCGCGGCCTTGGTTTAGGGACGCAGTCGCAGCTGGATTTTTTGCCGGTGCAGGAGACCGATTTTCTTTTTGCCGTGATCGCCGAAGAGCTCGGGTTTGTCGGATCGATGATTGTTTTCGCGCTCTACGGATTTTTTTTCTATCGGTTGTTTCGCATCCTCCGTTCCACGAACGATGATTTCGCTGCGTTCACCATCGGCGGTGTCGTCAGCCTCCTGTTGTTTCAGACGGTGGTGAATATTGGGATGAACATCGGCTTGCTGCCGGTCGTCGGGCTCCCCTTGCCCCTCCTGTCGTACGGCGGGAGTTCGCTCATCGCGACGCTCCTCATGATTGGGGTGGTCGAGAACATCGCCATCCGTGCCAAGCATGAACGCGTTGGCGCGGCATGGGAGGCTGGCGCCGGCCGGTGAGGCGGTGGCCCCGGAGGGAACGGCGTTGACTTTCTTCGGGAACGTGCTATACTAGAGACACGAAAAAAGAAAAACAACAAAAAATAACGGTATGGAAAAGAAATTTAGCCCATTCTCCCCCTCGGAAGGCTTGAAGGTTATTTCCGCTTGCCCGCTGTGCCACGTTCATTATACCCCGTTACAAGCCCATGTGATTGACCAGCGCGCCGATGCCCACCTCTTGCACCTGGAGTGCCGCAACTGCGGGAGTGGGGTCGTCGCCGCCGTGCTGAACGATCAGCTTGGCATCAGTTCCTTCGGTCTGCTGACTGACCTCTCGAGTGACGACATGCTGAAGTGCAAGGATGATCCGTCACCAGTCACGGTTGATGACGTCCTGAGCCTCCACTCGCTGCTGGCTGGCACCGATCATCGCGTCGTCATGCAGATCGACTAGAAGAGAGCGTTTCGTTCCTATGGACTATTCCCTGACCGCGAAACGTCGGGCGGTTTTAGGTCGAGCGACCAAGACCCTCCGACGCGAACAACTCCTCCCGGCTGTGTTGTATGGACACGGCGTTCCCACGCAACCTTTGCAGGTGGCGGGGCGTGCCTTTGAACGCGTCTACGCTGGCGCGAAAGAGTCATCGCTGGTGGATTTGACGATCGAAGGCGAACCACCGGTGAAGGTATTAATCCAGGTCGTGCAACGGGATCCGCTGCACGGTCGTTTCCTCCACGTTGATTTCCACCAGGTCCGGATGACCGAGAAAATCGAGACCGAGATCGTCTTGCGGTTCGACGGCGAACCGGCGGCCGTCAAAGAGCTGGGCGGCGTGCTGGTGAAGAGCATTGCGGCGGTGAAGGTTTCCTGTCTGCCGGGCGACCTCGTCCAGGAATTGCCCGTGGATTTGACCGCCTTGAAGACGTTTGAAGATGTCATTCACGTTCGTGACATCGCTGTCCCGGCCGGCCTGAAGATCCTTGAAGGCGACGATGCAGTCGTCGCGACGGTGGCGCCGCCACGATCCGAAGCCGAACTCGCCGCGCTCGAGCAGAAGGTGGAAACGGACGTGGCCGCGGTCGAAGTCGTCGGCCAGAAGAAAGAGGAAGCGGCGGAAGGTGAAGCAGCGCCTGATGCAACCGCGGCCGCCAAAGCCGACGAGTCCAAGGTGAAGAAGGAGTAGGGGGTATGGCCGCGCCAAACGAGCGTTTCCTCTGGATGCGGAATCGCGCCATGCGCCTGGCCATGGTCGTCGGAGCGGCGGTACTCGTCGCGGTCATTGTTTGGGTTTTTCTTTCCCGCCTCCGGCCGACGTCTTCGCCCGTGTCGGCTGGCGTCGTTCATCAAAAACTCGTTCCCCGCCTCATCGACGGCATTCCGGATACGGTCGAACACCAGAACCTCACCCCGGTTGCGGTAGTCGTGCAAAATATCACGACCGCGCGTCCGCAAGAAGGGCTCGAGCAGGCGAGTCTCGTTTTCGAGACGTGGGCGGAAGGCGGCATCACCCGTTTTCTGGCGGTGTTCGTTCTGGCCGAAGATCTTGACCGTTTGGGTCCTATCCGATCGGCGCGGCCGTATTTTGTGGACTGGGCAAAGGAGTTCGGCGGTTTATTCGTCCACGCCGGCGGCAGTCCGCAAGCCTTTACCCGCATTCGGGAAACGGGAGTGAACGACTGGGATGAATTGAGCCAGGCCGCGTCGTTCTTCCGGTTCGCCGAACGGTCGAAAACGCGCGAACACACGCTCTTCACGGACACCAGACGAATGCGTCAGGCGATTCGGAGCGCGGGCTTGTCCGATCTCGGGTCGTTCGAACCGTGGCGTTTCGAGGCGGACGCGCCGCTGGGCGAGCGGGGCGAAGCACAAACCGTGACCATCAACTGGTCAACCCCCAGCTACTTGGTTCGCTACGTCTACGACCGCGCCACGAACAGCTACCGACGGTTCCACGGGGAGGCGCCGCACCTCATGGCCAACGGCCGGCAGATCGCGCCAAAGAACGTGGCCATCGCCCGGGTGCGAACGAGCCTATTTGACGAATTGCGCGTGAACATAGAAACTAGTGGGGGAGGAGAGGCCGTGGTGCTCCGCAACGGACACGCCACCCCCGGCACCTGGAAAAAAAATTCTCCTGACGAACGGCTCCGTTTCTACGATGCGGCCGGCCAGGAGCTCTCGCTGACGGCTGGTCAGACCTGGATCGAGGCCGTCCCACTCCAGCTCAACGTAACGTATTAGATTCATTATAGAGAGAAGCGCACTATGCCGAAACAAAAGCCAAAAGCAAAACCAACGGATGAGCCCGAGATGGACGACCCGCTGTCTCCGGAGACCGACGAAGAAACGGACGAGACGGACCATACGGATCTCAAGGCCGATCGACCAAACGGGAAGGCGAAAACGAGAACCGGGAAAAAGAGCCCTGAACCGGCGGCGAAGGCGGTGAATGTTCGCGTGGAAAAGCCAAAGCTGACCGGGTCACGGCGCTGGCTGTGGTACGGCGGTATCGGCTTAGGCGTGATCGTGATCGCGGTTGTGGCGGGTGCTTGGTTTTTGGGAAAGAAATCGTCGCCGGCGCCGACGGATACCACCGCTCCCGTCGTGCATAAGCTGGAAGACGCAGTCCGGCTCATGGATGGCACGCCGGTTGGCCAGGCAAGTGCGAAACGCTGGCCCATCGCCATCATGATCGACAACCTTCCGGCCGCCCGGCCGCAGTCCGCGCTCGGACTAGCGCGCATTGTCTATGAGACTCTGGCGGAAGGCGGGGCCACCAGATTCCTGGCCCTGTTCGACGGTTCGGAAAATCCCGGTCGCGTTGGACCGGTTCGTTCTGCCCGCCACTACTTCATAAACCTCGCCGAAGAGTATCACGCGGCATACGTTTATGCCGGACAAAGTCCGCAGGCGGCTGTCGCATTACGGACGTCGACCGTCATTGACTTGAACCTCATCGGCAGCGCGGGGAAATACGGGTACCGCGTCGCTGACCGACCGGCACCGCACAACCTCTATACCGACGATGCCAAGTTGACCTTTGCTCTGCGCGACAAAAAACTCCTGGAAAAGCCCGCCGAGTATACGTCGTGGCCGTTCACGCCGGAACCGGGCCTGGATCTCCGGCCGACCGCGCCGCTGACCGTGACCATCGCCTTCTCGAGTAAGTCGTTTGAGGCGGTGTGGCAGTACGATCGCGTCCAGAACGTCTTCCTCCGCTCGATGGGCGGCTCACCCCACGTGGATGCGTTGAATGACCAGCAGATTGTGGCGAAGAATGTCGTCGTGGTTTTTGTGCCGGCGGAAAAATCCCTCGTTGAGAAAGGGCGGATCGATATCACCGTGACGGGTCGCGGGAAAGCGGAAGTGTATCGTGATGGGACGGTGATCGCGGGCGAGTGGGTGAAACCCACGCTCCAAGACCGGATCCAGTTTGTTGACAGCACCGGCACGCCCATTCCTTTCCACCCCGGTCCGATTTGGATTGAGGTCCTCCCCGGCGACCGTCAGGTCACTGTGGCGAATAGCTAGTTTCGCTTTTTTAGAATCGCCACCCGCGGCCGGCCCGCCAGGTCTGGCGCAATGGTCAACTGGTAGCCGCTCGTCGCGGTCAGCGCCGAGAATCCGGAGACAAGCCCCGGTCCGATCTCGCAGAGAATAAGGTCGGGTCGATTCGGGAGGTGTTTGAGTTGTTGGTAGAATCGTCGGTAGAGGCGAAGGCCGTCTCGACCGCCATCAAGCGCCAGCCGCGGTTCGGGACGGAGCTGTGACCATTCGCGCGCCGTGCTTTTGAGGTAGGGAAGGTTCGCGATGACCAGACTGACCCGTTCATCGGTTTTGATAGGCGAAAGAAGATCACCGCGTCGGAACGACATTCGATCGGCGACGTGGTGGCGCTGCGCGTTGCGCCGGGCCACGCGTACCGCAGCGGCGGAACGATCAGCGGCGATCAGCCGGAGGCGCCGGCGGTGCCTGGCCAGCGCGATGGCCACGCAGCCACTGCCCGTGCCGATGTCGGCGACGAGCCAGTGCGCGGCCGGTGGGATGTACGCCAGAGCCGTCGCCACCAATTGTTCTGTTTCCGGCCGTGGAATGAGCGTTGCCCGAGTGACGGAAAAGGCGAGCCAGAAGAATTCTTTCTGGCCTGTCAGGTAGGCAACGGGCTGCCCGGCTGACCGGCGGCGAATCAGCGACTGATACCGTGGCTGCGCGGGCGGTTCGAGCCAGGCGGACGGGTGCGCCAGGAGCCAGGCGCGATCTCGGCCAAGGACAAACGCCAAGAGGACCTCGGCATCGAGGGCGGCCTGGTCGCCAGACTGTCTGGCCAGTCTGGCCTCGGCGGCACGGAGCGCCGCGGCGACGGTCATACGCGACTCGCCTTCCGGAGCTTGGTCAACAGCGGGTCGAGCTTGCCGTCAAGGATGTCGGCCAATCCGTGGACGCTCGTTTGCAAGCGATGGTCAGTCAGGCGGTCTTGCGGGAAATTGTAGGTCCGGATTTTTTCGGCCCGTTCGGCGGTCCCGACTTGGTTCCGGCGGGCGCTGTCTTCGTGCTGCCGACGCTCCTCGGCCTGTCGTGCGGCCAGGCGTGCCCGCAGCACTTCCATGGCTCGTTCCCGGTTCTGCCGCTGCGATCGTTCATCTTGGCAGGTGACGATGATGCCGGTCGGGAGGTGGAGAATGCGAATGGCGGAGTAGGTGGTGTTCACGGATTGGCCGCCATGCCCGCCCGAGGTCGAGGTGTCTATGCGCAGGTCCTTGGGGTCGATAATCAATTCGGCGGCCTCGATTTTCGGTAAGACCGCGACCGTGGCCGTGGACGTGTGGATCCGCCCGCTTTTCTCCGTCTCGGGGATACGCTGCACGCGGTGAACACCGCCCTCATACTTCAGCCAGCCGTAGGCGCCCTCACCCGCAACTTCACAGGCGAGGTCTTTGATCCCGCGCAGTTCCGAGCGCGAAACGGAGAGCAAGGTCGTTGTCCAGCCGCGTCGTTCGGCGAACCGTTGGTACATGCGGAAGAGGTTCTGGGCGAAGAGCGTGGCTTCGTCACCACCGGTGCCGGCGCGGATCTCAACGATCGCGTCCCGGGTATCGTTCGGGTCGCGCGGTTGGAGGTCGTCGTCGAGACTCGCCGCGAGTTCGGCGATCTCCGTTTCCACCTTCGCGAGTTCGTCTCGGGCGAGGGTGGCCATCTCACCCGTTTCTTGCGCCACGTTTTTCTGGAGGTGTTCGCGGGCGGCCGTGAGCGCATCAAGGCGATCGGCTTTTTCGACAATGCGAATCACCCGGGCGTGCTCTTTCCCGAGGGCGGCGATGTCCTGGTCAGGCGCCGGGCGGCTTAGCTGTTCCTCAAGCTCCGCCTTGCGCTGCCGAATGGCGTGCAGGTCGGTCATTGGAACTCGGTGGTTACGCTTCTTCGGCCTTTGGTCCGGCTTTCTTTTTGGCCGCGGCTTTCCTCGCCCGTTTTACCTTCTTGGACTGGAGGGCAGTTTTTTTCTGTCCGGCAATGCGCTTGAAGCGATCCACCCGGCCAGCCGTGTCGATCAACTTCTGCTTGCCGGTGTAGAATGGGTGGCAGTTCGAACAAATTTCCACGTGGATCTCGGAGACCGTCGAGCCCGTCGTGAAACTGTTGCCGCAGGCGCAGGTCACCTTCGCTGCGTGGGTGTATGTCGGATGGATACCGGATTTCATAACGGGGGGAGCATAGCAGGGAAGGGGGGATTAGGACAAGGGTCTGGTCTGGACGAGCAAGTCCGCCTTTCCCTAACCCCTGCTCCCAGAACTCGCCCTGGTTGGCCGAATGCCCTCCCTTGTCAAAGCGTCACCGGCCTGCTACAGTTGGTTTCGCCCCAACGGCAGTATCTCACATACCCGAACGTCCCTGGCTTGCGGTAACGCGCAACGCCCTCCCCACGTGGGAATGGCCAGACTAGACCCGGGTAGCGGTATCGAAAGGGTTTCGTATGAAGGACATTCAACTTGTCGAATTATTGAAAGCCGGCGTTCACTTTGGCCACCAGCGCAGCCGTTGGCACCCGAAGATGAAGCCGTACATTTTTACCGTTCGGAACGGGATTTGCATCATCGATCTGGAGCAGACTTCCGCCAAGCTGAAGGAGGCGTTGGCGTTTGTTCGCGATGTCCGCGCCAAGGGTGGGATCATCCTCTTCGTCGGCACCAAGCGCCAGGCGCAGACGATCGTCAAGGCGGCGGCCGAGCGGGTCCACATGCCGGCGGTGACCGAGCGTTGGATCGGCGGGACGTTCACGAACTTCGCCACCGTGTCAAAGATCATCAATAAGCTTACGACCCTGAAGTCCGATCGCGCCAGCGGCAAGCTTGAGAAGTACACGAAGAAAGAGCGGTTGGTTATGGATCGCGAGATTGAACGGCTCGAGAAGGTCGTCGGCGGCATTGAGCAGTTGCAGAAACTCCCCGAAGCGGTGTTCGTGGTTGATATTAAGCATGAGCGCACGGCGGTCCGGGAAGCGCAGAAGATGCGCTTGCCGATCATCGCGCTGGTTGACACGAATACGGATCCGGGGGGTATCGCCTACCCGATTCCGGCCAACGACGACGCGACCAAATCCATCCAGCTCATGGCGAATGCGATTGCCGACGCGGTTGACGAAGGGGCGCAGCTCGCCGCCGTGCGCCCGGTCGAAAGCGTCACCGAAGCCGCGCCGGACACCGTGACCGCTCCGCCGGTTCCGGCTACCACCGAAAGCGTATGACGATCACCGCCGCGCACGTCCGGGAACTTCGCGAGCACACGGGCGCCGGCGTCCTCGACGCCAGGCAGGCGCTCCAGGAGACCGGTGGCGATCTCACCAAGGCCATCGACCTGCTGCGGAAGAAAGGGCAGAAGGTTGCCGCCAAGAAGGCTGGCCGCGCAACGAAAGACGGTCTCATTGAGACCTACCTGCACAGCAACCGCCGCGTCGGCGTCCTGGTTGATGTTCGGTGTGAAACGGACTTCGTTTCCCGCAATGAGGATTTCCGGTCTTTTGTTCACGAAGTCGCGCTGCAGATTGCCGCGACGAATCCAGCCTACCTCGCACCCGAGGATGTGCCGGCCGATATCATCGCCCAAGAGCGGGCGATCGCCGCTGAACAAGTGAAGGGCAAGCCCGCCAACGTGGTCGAAAAAATCGTCGCTGGCAAACTGGAGAAATTCTACAGCGACGTGTGTCTCCTCAAGCAGCCGTCCATACGCGATGACCGTCAGACGATCGAGGAACTGCTCACTGGCATCATCGCCAAGGTGGGGGAGAAGGTGGCGATTGAGCGGTTCGTTCGATTCAGTCTTGACGACGCCCGGTCCAATGTTCGTTGATCTGACGCTCATTGCGTTTATCGTGCTGTCCGCGCTGGCGTTCGTGTTAGTCGTGGGGCGGAAGCTGGCCATCATCAGCTCGGTTGACGTGAAAGCGATTCCGGAACAGAAGGCCGGAGCGTTGAAGAACCAGCTCATCGAAGAGCGATTTTCCCGCGGCTCCCGTGAGGTATTCCACTGGTTACGGCGTTGGTTGCGGCCGGTGCAGAAGGTGGTCGGCAGGCAGTACACCAAAGTGCTGGAACGTTTGAAGGCACTTGAGGAAAAGTATTCGTTGCCAGCGGATCGGAGCCGGATCGATGATTCCCAGCAGTCCAAGGTCGTCCAGCTGCTCAATGAGGCGCGCGCGTTCGTTGACGAAAAGAAGCTCGCCGAAGCCGAGAAGAAGTGCCTGGAGGTGATTAGTTTGAGCCAGTATGAAGCGTCGGCCTACCGGTTGCTGGCCGACGTCTACCTGCAGCAGAAGCAGTACGGCCAGGCGAAGGAAATCTTCGAGTTCTTGTTGAAGCTCAATGTCGAGGATCCCGAAGCGCATCAGGGGTTGGGGCGGGTCGCCGTCGGTGCCGGCGAGTACCAGACAGCGGAAGCGGAGTACCAAAAGTCGCTCGCCCTCGCTGATCAAGCGTCGGTCCATCTCGATTTGGCTGACGTGTACCAAACGCTCGGCGAACGGGAGAAGGCGCTGGCGGCCTGCCGCGACGCGCTCGCCATCGAACCGCGCAACCCGAAGATTCTCGATGCCTTCTGTTCGTTGGCGATCGAGTGCGGCAATCGGGAGTATGCGCGAGATGCGCTGGCGCGACTCAAGGACGTGAACCCCGAGAACCAGAAACTCACGGAATTCGCCGAACGACTTGAACAATTGAAGAAAAAGCGCTAGTCTGGGTTGTTCGCGTTCATTCGCATTACGCCGTTGTAGCGCAGCTCCGACGTCCTGGCGAAGCCAGGGGTCGGAGCCCCGACCGAAGCGTCGGGGCTGGTAGAGCAACCTTGATAATCTGCCGAGATAGCTCAGCTGGGTTCAAATCCTACCTTGACATTCTGGAAAGGGATTTGAACGGGCAGCAGTGAGGCAAGCCGAAGGGCGACGCCGAACGCCGGTGGAGTCGCCGGTCGGCGAGTCCTCCGCTGCCCCGGAAGAGCAACTCAATCGTGCCAAGCATGTACCCACCGGCCCCGGGCCGATGTAGCTCAGCTGGTAGAGCAACTCCATGGTAAGGAGTAGGTCCGCGGTTCAAATCCGCGCATCGGCTCCAGGCCGGTGGGTCAACTCTCCGCCTCCGTTCCGCTCTGGCGGAACTCCGGCGAGATAAGCATGGTAAGGAGTAGGTCGTCCCGCCAGGGCGGGACCAACGGCTCCAGGGGTCGGTACCGAAGCGGTCAAACGGGCCTGACTGCCCCGCCTCTGGCGGGGTGCCGCCAACGGCGGCATAAATCATTATGGCATTCTACCTGTATATCCTTCAGAGCCTGAAGGACGGTCACTACTACGTCGGTTCTGCCGAGGATGTCCAACGGAGGCTCAAACGCCACAATGCCGGGCTTGTCCGCGCGACGAAGAAGGGCGTACCTTGGAAAGTAGTGTATGGAGAAAGCTTTCCAAGCCGCTCGCTCGCGTACCGACGGGAACGACAAATAAAAACCTATCATGGCGGAGAGGCATTTCGAAAGCTCATTCTTACCACGAAGAATCATTCATGGGTCGGTACCGAAGCGGTCAAACGGGCCTGACTGCCCCGCCTCTGGCGGGGTGC
>CAYWEH010000017.1:445-1498 GCA_964457305.1 uncultured Gammaproteobacteria bacterium | reverse complement strand
TACCACGAAGAATCATTCATGGGTCGGTACCGAAGCGGTCAAACGGGCCTGACTGTAAATCAGGTGGCCTCCGGCCTTCGTAGGTTCGAATCCTACCCGGCCCACCAGCCTTCGCTAAAGCTACGGCTGGTAAACACCCCAGAGTTCGAAAGTTGAGTCCTGCCCGCCAAAGCCCGAAGGGCGTCGGCGGGTCCTACCCGGCCCAGAGCCGGCCTACGCTGTGGCTTCCGCGCGGTCGAACAGGTCGACCTCGCTGCAGCCGCCGCGTGTCCGGCTCTAACCCCCACCAGCGCGTGCTCCGCGGCGTGACGGGCCTCGCTCGCCACACTCGCTCAACCCTACGCCTGGTGCGCTCCGCGCTGGCGGGGACCCCGTGCTTGTCCGACGCGACGCCTCGGCTCCTGCCGTTCGGGGTCCCCCGAGCGAAAAATATATGTCCCTCAAAGAATCCGACTACGTCAAAATCGTTGTGGCCGTGCCGGTGGCGCAGGCTGATGCCATTCGGCAAGCGATGAACGACGCCGGCGCCAGTCGGCAGGGGAACTACGAGTACGCCTCGGGTTCACAGCACAGCACCGGCAGATTTCGCCCCCTCCCCGGCGCGCACCCGGCCATCGGGAACGTCGGCAAGATCGAGGCAGTCGCGGAAGAAACAATCGAAACGCTCTGCCATAAAGACAAGGTCGCCGCGGTGGTCAAGGCGATCCGTTCCGCCCACCCGTACGAGGAGCCGCCGATTGACATCATACCCCGCTACGAGGTGAACTAAAGGCGCGCCGGTGTAGTCCCGCACCTTTCCATGCCAGAGTAGCTCAGCCGGTAGAGCAGCGCTTTTGTAAAGCGCGGGTCGTCGGTTCAAATCCGACCTCTGGCTTGGTGGAAAGGTGCGGGATAAACAGTAGGTCGTCCCGCCACTCGGCGGGACCGCGGGCTCCAGCGAGGGCAGGCGGGGCAGCACTTTTGCCACCGCCTCCGGCGGGGTGCCGCCAGCGGCGGCATAAAGCGCGGGTCGTCGGTTCAAATCCGACCTCTGGCTTGGTGGAAAGGTGCGGG
>CAYWEH010000017.1:0-345 GCA_964457305.1 uncultured Gammaproteobacteria bacterium | reverse complement strand
ATAAACAGTAGGTCGTCCCGCCACTCGGCGGGACCGCGGGCTCCAAGTGAATTACGAATTCCGAATGCCTTGGAATGTGATGGTGGCTGCACAGAAGGAAAGTTATGCCGCCATTCGATATCCAGGAACGTACCTTTCAATTCAGTCTCAAAATCATTCAACTGTACAAAGGGTTGTCTCGGTCGATCGTTTCGGATGTAATTGGGAAACAGTTACTTCGTGCAGCAACTTCCATCGGAGCGAATGTAGCCGAAGCTCAAGGGAGCGTATCGCGGAAAGAGTTTCTGCAATATCTGCAAATCGCGCGTAAATCGAACTACGAAACGCTTTACTGGCTCCGTTTGT